>JBAYGU010000008.1:0-38091 GCA_041666505.1 Candidatus Buchananbacteria bacterium
CTTTTCTTTAGAAGAAAAGTATTGCAAAAGAATCGCGCCGAAATAAATCATGGCTAGATTTTAAGCTTCACTCATTAAACCGTCAGCTCGTCCGCATTAACGGACTCGGTTGACGGTTTGCCTTCGGCCATTCGTTCTCGCATAAAATCAGCACAAGATTTATTAATGGCGCAACTTCGATGCTAATATAAATTCAAGACAAAAAAAGTGCCTCGCAAACCGAAGTTATGCGAGGCGAGTGAAAGTGTTGCTTATTGCGGTTTATATACATATGCAGCGAAGGCACAGCTCCATACCATCCACACCATCCAGATAAGTGGTGCATATTCTTTAAACCATAATTTTGCATCTTGACTCAGAATTTGATTTTGCGAACCTAATAGCCATAAAAGCAACGATCCGCCTACAGACATTAATATAAAACGAACTAACATTCTGACAAAAGTCCAATCATCCCTATCCGTTGAGTTTTCATCAATGAAACCCATTCAACACCTCCGATTTCTTGTTTTTAATTAGATATTATTATCAAAATCTTTACTTATAGTAGTACTAAACGATTCTATCTAATTTAAGTATTTTTGTCAAGCCATTTATCCACTTTTTGGTAATAATTATTACACATTTTACCTAAAATAAGCTAAAATAAATAGCCGACAATTCAATGGATTGTCGGCTATTATTAATAAATATTGATAAATACTCACTTTTTCTGCTTGTTCATGGCGGCGCGGATTTTTCCGCGGGCCATGGAAGTCTTGACCATGTCGATCCAATCGGGATTCGGCATTTTGCGATTCTTGTCGGTAATAATCTCGACGATATCGCCGGATTTGAGCTGATAGCCGAGGTTGACTAATTGGTCGTTGACTCTGGCGCCGACGCATTTGTCGCCCAGCGAACTGTGGACATGGTAGGCGAAGTCGATCGGTGTGGCTTCTTCCGGCAGATCGATGACGTCACCTTTGGGTGTGAAGACGAAGATGCGGTTCTGGAAGACGTCCAGTTTGACTGTCTGCAGAAATTGGTCATTGTCCTTGATCTGTTTCTGCCACTCGACTAATTCTTTTAGCCATTTCAGGTTGCCCGCCGTGATTTTTCCGCCGTTCTCCTTGAAGTTCCAATGCGCGGCAATGCCGAATTCCGCCTGGTCGTGCATTTCCCTGGTCCTGATTTGGAATTCCACGATTTCGCCATCGTCAGTAAAGACTGTGGTATGCAAAGATTGGTAGCCGTTGGGCTTAGGGTTGGCGATGTAGTCTTTGATCCGTCCGGGCATCGGCCGGTACATGCTATGCAAGATGCCCAACGCGCCGTAGCAATCGGTCATGGTGGGAACGATCAATCGCAGCGCTATCAAATCGTAAATCTTACTCAAGTCGCGGTTGATATGCGGCCGCAGAAGCTTTTTATAAAGGCTGTACAAATGCTTAGTGCGGCCTTGCAAAGAAATTTCGTCGATTTGTATATTATTGTCATGGAGCTGCTTGCGCACTTTTTCTTTGATTTCTTTCAGGCTCCGTTCCTTCACTTTATATTCCTGCGGAATGATTCCCGTAATCCATTTGTAATCGACAGGGTAGACGTATTTGAAGGCCAAGTCTTCCAACTCGCCTTTGATCTGGCCGATGGCGAGCCGGTCAGCGATCGGCGCGTAAATCTCAAGAGTCTCTTTGGCGATGCGGAATTGCTTGTCCGGCGGCAAGACATCTAACGTCTTAAGATTGTGCAGGCGGTCGGCGAATTTAATCAAGACGACTCTGATATCATCGCTCATAGCTACGAACATCTTGCGCAGGTTTTCCGCGTAACGTTCCATGCCGCGGTATTTGAGTTTGCCCAGCTTGGTGATGCCTTCGACTAGCTTGGCGATTTCCGGCCCGAAATTTTTCTTGATATCCTCAAGCGTGAAAGCCGTATCTTCCGGCACGTCATGAAGCAATCCGGCGGTAATCGTCGTTAAATCAAGCCGCATCTCGGCCAGTTTCTGTGCCGTAGCCAGGGGATGGATGATATATGGTTCGCCGGAAGCGCGTACTTGCCCTTTATGCGCTTCGCTGGCAAAATCATAGGCCAACTTAAGCATATCCAAATCCCCCGCCTTCGCCGAAGCTACGGCGGGCAGGCCGGCATTTCGGCATTGTTCGATTGTTTTGAGCAATCTATCGAATTCCTGTTGGGGATTAAGTATAGCCATAGTTTATATAATATAGTATGTTTCGAGTTAAAAGTAAAATTGGCTCCAAGCTAATTGTGGATAATCCCGACTTGACATAAAATTTAGTTGTGTATACAATGTATATATAATGTATATAACATATGAATACTGTCATAAACTTTAAAACAGAACCGAAAGTCAAAGCGCAGGCGCAAAAGCTGGCGGCGCAAATGGGGCTGGATTTGAGCGATGTGCTAAATGTCGCTTTACGCAATTTCGTCCAGAACAGAATCGTCTACATAAATCTGGGTGAAGACGCCAAGCCCAGCCCTTGGCTGGTCAAAGCCGTCGCGTCGGGAAGGAGGGAGATAAAGGCAAAAAAGCTGTCTCCGGCATTCGGGGATGCGAAATCCGCCTCCAAGTGGCTGAAGTCGTAATATATGGAAGTCAGATTCACCCGGCACTTTAAAAAGAATTATAAGAAATCTCCAATCGCCATTCAGAAGTCTTTTGATGCGCGGCTGGAGATTTTTTTGTCTGATCCGAATAATTATGTCTTGCATAATCATTCGCTAAGAGGCAATTTGGCTGGCAGTTTTACAATTAATGTAACTAATGATTGGCGCGCGGTTTATACTCTAGATAATGGCATTATAGTGTTTATCGCCTTAGGAACGCACAGTCAGCTGTACGGTTGAATTTTATTGCTTGTCAATTCAGAAAGTTATCCACAGGCCGTCAGACAATTTAATAATTTTATGGTATAATAAATGCATTGAATTTAATAAATTTAAAAATCCCTATGCCCGTCAAAAAGTCATTGCCTAAAGCCGGTTCGGCTTTTAGGCTAAGCAAGGCTCCGGCTATGCCGTCTTCGCTACCAACGCCTCCGCCATTGCAAGTTGCCGTTCCTGTCGCCACACGAACTGAAAATAGTATCGCTTTAGGCACGTTAATGATCTGCGCTGTTGCGCTCTTAGCCGTTTTCGGCACTAGCATGATGGCGGGCATAGTCGGAATAACCAGCGCCACGTCTTATTGGACATGTCAGGATTCTCCTGAATCGTCTAATAATTTCGTTCTTTCGTCGCTTTTTGACCCTGCATCATTTAGCAAATATAATGGGGACATTAATAAGGTTAAATTTTTTGATGTTTATACGAGGGGAGTCGCATCATGCGTAAAGGGAACCGGAAAAGTGACTTCCGTTGATAAGTGCAATAAAGATGTCTGTGTCGGTACAAAATGTACTCCGACCGCAGTCGCGTCTTGCACTTCTCAAGATAAGAATTGCCAGCTGCAGGAAGGTTTCATTTTGAATTCTACTGATTTAGGCACTGCCACTAAATATTGGATGCAGACTAGCGCCACGACTAGAAGCAATTTTAACAGCTGGAAATATAATTGTTCCAATGGCTGTGTTAATGGCGCTTGCGTTAAGCCGCCGGTTTGCACTGATTCAGATGTGGATTCCAATACTGGGCAGAGCAGTAATTTTATTCAGGGAACGACAATAGGCATCACTTACGGCTCATCGATTATTGGGTCTAAGACTGATATGTGTAATGGGGCTATTTTGACAGAATATAGCTGTGCGGGTAATGGACAGGTGGGTGCGAGTCAAATTACTTGTGATAATGGCTGTGAAAATGGAGCATGTATAAAAGGATGTGCAAAAATTAAACTTGGGACAACGGAATATAGTTTATCGCCATGCAGTGTGGATAAAATACTGATTGATCAAAATGGAGATGTGCCATTTGGTCCGATTACTATCACCCAGAAAACTAATAATGGAAAGGCTAAAACTTATAGTTACAGTGTTTATGGCTATGGAGTCGGTTTTCCTGATCACGGAGTAATTGGAGATACAAGTTCGGGGGGCGCAACAGGAAATTTTATCCTTAGAAATTTTCATTTTAATGACGATTCCTTATTCGCCGATTATCCGGGTTCTAGGAATTATGAAGGTTATTTACCGATTAAAATAACCGATTCTGCCAGTGGTCAGACAGGCGAGCTGGATTTACAATTAAAGGCCGGCGTCAATCCTCCGCAAAATCCGGTTTGTTCAAGTGGTGGCGATTCTTATTGTATAGATTTAGTTTCTCCTAATGGGGGAGCAGCCAGAGAGGAAGCTGTTATCGCCGGACAGCCCTATCAAATTAATTGGACGCAAAAAAACATTGATTCGGTAACTATTGGATATAAGATTTGCGATAGTTGCTTGGATTGGATTACTTTTGCTTATAAGGTATCTCCTACTTCTACAGTGCAGAGTTATCCATGGTATATACCAATTTCCTTGAAGGGGAAAACTGTGCGGATAGAAATTACCGGTTATAAAACGGGAACAGGCAGTAAAAGAGACATTTCCAATAATTTAGTGCAAGTGCAATAAGACTAATAATAAAACTTCCACTCAAATGAGTGGAAGTTTTATTATTCGGGATTATTTGAATTTCTGAGGATTGTGGTTAGGGCAGTTCTTGTCACTGCAACGCTCGGGGATCGTCTTGGTGCCTTCCATCATCAGTTTGCCGCACATGGGGCAAAGCGCGCCCGTCGGCTTGGTCTTGATGATATTCTTGCATTTGGGATAATTACTGCAGCCGTAGAAGATGCCGTAGCGGCCGCGCTTTTCGACCATCGTGCCTTCTTTGCATTCGGTGCACTGGACTCCGGTATCGGAGGCTTTGGCGCGTTCAGCTTCCGCTGCTTCGTCCTTCTTGATGAATTTGCATTTCGGATAATTGCTGCAGGCGATGAATTTGCCGAATTTTCCTTCACGTTCGATTAGCTTGCCGGTCTTGCACTCCGGGCAGTCTTCACCTGTTTCTTTCGGCGCTTCTAAGACTTTGCCTTCGATCGTCATTGCGCCGAGGCATTCAGGATATTTTGAACAAGAATAGAATTTTCCGCCGCGGGAAAGTTTAATAATCATATCAGAACCGCAAATTGGGCATTTGATATTATCAGGCGCCTGGCCGAGATCGGAAATCTTAGGAATATCTTTCTTATCCTTGATCGCTGCTGTAAAGGGGCCGTAAAAATCTTTCAAAGTCTTGAGATAAGTCAGTTTGCCCTTGGCGATTTCATCGAGTTGATCTTCCAATTCGGCTGTATAGGTGTCTGAAATATAGTCGCCGAAATATTTGCTCAGGAAATCGCTGACGACTTCGCCCGTATCAGTTGGTTTCAATGATTTCTGTTCTTTTTCTACGTAGCCGCGGGCCAAAATCGTGTTGATGATCGAGGCGTAAGTGGAAGGCCGGCCGATGCCGCGCTTTTCCAATTCCTTGACTAAGCCGGCTTCGCTGTAGCGGTGCGGCGGTTCGGTCTGTTTTTCCTCGCTGATAATTTCTAACAGTTTTAATTTCTCGCCTTTGACGATTTTCGGCAGTTCGGTTTCCTCGCCACGTGATCTCTTGTCAGCGGCTAGCCAGCCGTCGAAGGTGATGCGCATGCCGTCGGCGATAAAGTCCGGCAGGCCGTTAGCCTGCGCAGTAACTCTGGTTTTCAGCATCTTGGCGTCAGCCATCTGTGAGGCCATGGTCCGGTTCCAAATCAATTGATATAATTTGTGTTCCTGCGGATTAGCGCCGGCCTCCAGTTTGCTGAAGTGTGTCGGCCTAATGGCTTCATGCGCCTCTTGGGCATTCTTGCTTTTGGTCAGGAACTTCTGTGGTTTGGCATAATTCTTGCCGTATTTTTCAATAATCAAAGCATTGGTTTCCTTCATCGCTTGGGCCGACAAAGTGGTCGAGTCGGTACGCATATAAGTAATGTGTCCGGCTTCATATAATTTTTGCGCCAGACGCATAGTTTGAGAAGGGGAATAACCCAAACGGCTGGAAGCCGCCTGCTGCAGAGTAGAAGTGTGGAATGGCGCTTTGGCGCGGCGAGTCGTTTCGCTTTCTTCGATCGAGCCGGCAATCCAATTGGCATCTTTGGCATCGGCCAAAATCTTTTCCGCAGCATCAGTGTCCTTGATTTCTTTATTGCATTTGAAATGTATTTTTTCCGCCTGCGGAGTCTCCATGTCCGCTTCGATGACGAAATATTTTTCCGAAATAAAGGCGCGGATTTCTTTTTCCTTTTCCACGATAATTCTTAAAGCCGGAGATTGGACGCGGCCGGCGGATAAGCCGTAGCGCAGTTTTTTCCAAAGCAAGCCGCTCAAATCATAACCGAAAAGGCGGTCCAGAACGCGGCGCGCTTCTTGGGCTTCTTTAAGATTCTCATCGATATCGCGCGGATGTTTCATCGCTTCTTGCACAGCTTCTTTGGTGATCTCATGGAAGACGACGCGCTTAGGATGCTTTAATCCGATAGCCTCTTTAATATGCCAGGCAATGGCTTCTCCTTCGCGGTCCGGATCGGTTGCCAGCAGTACGTCATCAGCTTTTTTTGCCAGAGCCTTGAGTTCGGCCACGACTTTTTCTTTGCCGGCAGAAATTTCGTAATGCGGAACGAAGCCGGCTTTGATATCGATGGCGTTCTTGTTGGATTTCGGCAAGTCGCGGATGTGGCCGACCGAAGCCTTGACGGTGTACTCGTCATTCAGGTATTTGGAAATCGTTTTCGCTTTCGCCGGTGACTCTACTATTAGAAGCTTTTTAGACATAAAATTTTTATTTGTATCTTTTATCTTTATTGCATTTTAAAATATTTGCCGTTCGAGCATTTAACTTGCCCTTTAAGTTCCATCAACATCAGCTTGCTCGCGAGGACATTAATCCTAATTTGGCACACTTCGCAAAGTTTGTCAAGGTGGAGCGGTTCAAAGAACAAAGCATCAATGACTGCCTTCTCTAATTCATCGGCTGGCGCCAGTGATTCATTCTTGTCTAATTTAAGGGTTTCTTGGCAGAGCCAGTCGCCCAATATGTCATCGGCGGTCGTTACCGGTTTAGCGCCTTTTTTGATCAGGTTATTGGCGCCGGCCGAGTATGGCGAGAAGATGCTGTCCGGCACGGCGAAGATGTCGCGATTCTGCTCCAGGGCGCAGGTGGCAGTAATGAGCGATCCCGAGTATTCGCCGGCCTCGATGACTAAGACGCCGCGCGATAGGCCGGAAACGATGCGGTTGCGCTGGGGAAAGGTCTGCTTGTTGGCGACCGTTGGGACGGAATATTCGGAAATAAGGCAACCACCCGTCTCAATTATTTCCTCTGCTAGCTTGAAGTTGGTTTTGGGGCCGATATTTTGCCAACTCAGATCAGAGCCAAAGACGGCGACGGTTAACCCCTTGGCCTTGATGGCGCTTTTGTGAGCGATGGCGTCGATGCCCAGCGCCAAGCCGGAAACGATTGTAATGCCGGCGGAGGCGAGCGGTGGCACTATTTTTTCCGCGGCCGCTTGGCCGTAGGCCGTGTGTTTTCTGGCGCCGACTACCGCCAGGCAAGGGCGATTTAAGCTATTGATATTTCCGCGGTAATAGATAATTGCCGGCGCATCGAATAATTCTTTTAAATTTATCGGGTAATCATTATCTCTTATAGTAATTGCCTTGATGCCTGATTTTTCCAGATTTTCTAATTCCTCATCGGGATTTATTTTGGAGCGATTGATGATAATTAGCTGGGCGTCTTTCTCGCAGATTCCGGCTGCCATCAGCTCCGGCAGATTGGCCTGCCAGGCTGATTCGATGTCGTCAAAAAATTCTAAAATCTTATGGAATTTTATCGGTCCGAATTCCGGGATTTTATTAAGCGCCAGCCAATATTTTAAATCCATAAAATTTAGCGTGTAAAATTAGCAATAAAAAAAGCCCTCCTTTGGCTGATATTTGTCCGCCGGCAGGCGGATTGACATTCTTTTTATCATGTGCTAAGATTTTGGCGTAAATGACGGTTATATATCTGTCTGTTAACTTGCGGTAATTGCCTCCCTCCTGGCAACTTTCCGTTCAGCTGGCAGACAGTTATACGGCCGTCATTTTTAATTCCACTTATTCATGGCTTTTTCTAGTCCGAGTTCCGATATGTCTTTCGTTGCTTCGGCAGCGTTTTTTATTTGCTCCTTGATGATGATTTTTTCTTTTTTATCCCAGCTCATCAAGACGTAGTCGGCTGCGGGAATTTTTTCCAGTTTGCTTGTCTTGATGCCGATCTTAACCCGATTAAAGCCTTTGGTTCCTAAATGCTCAATGATCGATTTGATGCCGTTGTGGCCTCCAGCTGATGATTCTTTGGTCAGGCGTAATTTGCTCAGCGGCAGATCGATGTCGTCATGGATGACAGTGATATCAGAAAACTTGATCTTATAAAAGCTGGCAATCGCCTGAACGGTTTCGCCGGAGTTGTTCATGAAAGTCAACGGCTGAGCCAGCACAACCCTTTCACTGGCGTAAGTGCCGACGGAGATGTCCGCTTTGAAGCGGACTGATTTTTTTAGTGGCGGCATATCCATAACGGCTCGCAGTTCCTCTATGGCTGCAAAACCGAGATTGTGCCAAGTGTTGTCGTATTTTTTGCCTGGGTTGCCCAGGCCGACGATTAATTTCATAAAATAATTATTAATCACATAGCATGGAACACATAACATAATTCAGAACCTTGATCCATGTTCCATGTTGTATGTTGCATGATGCTATTTCGCATACTTCGTAGGTTTTTTCTTGCTCTTGCTGGAGATATGCCTGATTATGGCCTCCGCTTCTTTTTTATGCGCGGCGGACCATTTCCTTAGTTCGATCTGGATGGGGGTGCCGATGATCTTGAATTGTTCGCGCATATTGTTCTGCAGGAATCTGATATATGAAAAATGCAACGTCGTCGGATCGTTGACATAGATCTCGAAGCGCGGGGGATTGATCGCCACTTGATGGATTTCGTAGATGTAGGGATTTTTCAAACCCTTGCCACGAGAAGGCTTGTGCTGTTTGATCCTTTGCTTGAGGAACTTGTCCAGCTGTGAATCGGAAATAGTCGTTGAGCGCGAGGCGACGACTTCTTGGATCAGTTCCAGGATTTTTTTGGTGCGCAGATTCTCTTTGGCGGAAACGAATATCAAAGGCGCCCACCACAGATAAGGGAAGTCGAGGCGATAGCGGTCAACATGGGAATTGATGGTATCGGTATCCTTGTCATCGATCATGTCCCATTTGTTGGCGACGATAATTACTGACTTGCCGGACTCGAGTATTTCCTGAGTGATCTTCTTGTCTTGCATGTCGATCTTCTGGCTGACATCGGTTACGAGCACGGCGACATCGCAGTTATGGATGGCATCGAGGGATTTGCCGATGGATTTTTTCTCCAAGCCTTCTTTATCGACTTTGGATTTGCGGCGGATGCCGGCGGTGTCGATGATGACGAAGTCGCGTCCATTGTAAGTGAATTCGGTGTCATGGGATTCGCGGGTAGTATGGGCGACATCGGAGACGATCACCCGTTCTTCGCCTAAGATGGAATTCAGGATTGATGACTTGCCGACATTGGGCCGGCCGAGCAGCGCAACCCTAATTGGTTTGAGAGCGCCTTCTTCTGGTTCCGGAATTTCCACGTGCTTGATTTTTTCTAAGACTATTTCCAAAAGATCACCGACGCCTGAGCCCGATGAGGCAGAAATTAAGAGCGGTTCGCCGAAGCCTAATTTGTATATATCTGTATCGTATTTTTTGTTGCGCGCGCTTTCCGCCTTGTTACCGACCAGGATTATCTTATGGGTATAGCCTTTCGTGATCAGATCTTTGGCCAGCTTTTTGTCAGCCGGAGTCGCGCCTTCATTGGTATCGACTAAAAACAAGATCAAGTCCGCCTTATCGATGGCCGAGAGCGCTTGTTTGATGACGCCTTTGGCGATATCCTGATGCGTTTCTTCGCTCAGGTCGATATCGAGTCCGCCGGTGTCAGTCAGCTCGAAGCTCATGCCTCTCCACTCGCCCACGCCGATATTTCGGTCGCGCGTCGTACCAGCCATGGAGGAGACCAAGGCCTTCTGTTTTTCTATTATGCGGTTGAATAGGGTCGATTTGCCTACGTTGGCTCGGCCGACAATGACAACTTTAGGTAGGCTGATTTTCATATATGTCTAATTCTGTTTAATGTTATAAATTATAGTAACAGGAAACAGATAAAATGGCAACTATTGGAAACTATTTGATGCAATTTGTTGGGATTTGTGTCTAAAGTTTGTGTCTAAAGTTTGAAATGCAGATAATTTATGCTATAATTAAGCCATTATGAAACAAACCGAATTAAAACAATTAAGCAAGACTATTAGCCCGATTTTTAAGGAATATGCGGTATCTTTTGCCGCGCTTTTCGGTTCTCGGGCAAAGGGGACGGGCAATACTAGAAGTGATTACGATATTTTGATTGATTATTATCCTAAATCTGATTTCTCAATATTGGAATTGGCCGGCTTGCAGCAGGATTTGAAAAAAAAGTTAAAAACCAAAGTGGATGTTTGTCACCAAAAAAAGCCTTAGTCCGTATATGAAAGATGATATTTTAAATTCTTTGCAGATTTTATATGATAAGCGTTAGAGACAGGAGTTGATAAGACGATTGTTTATAATATTATCAAGAATCATCTGCCGCAGTTGAGTAAGTTTTTGAAAAAAGCTATGAGGTAAAATTTAATGTTTATATTTTTGATCACCGTCAATACAATTAATTTGATGGTGTTTTTTTATTTCATTTTTAAAAATTGATTAATTATGTTATAATATGAATGTGAATTTATCCATCAAATACAATTTAAGGGATGCAGACTGGGACGCTTTCATCGTCGAAGAGGCGAGCGATGGCGGTTTTTTGCAATTCTGGAGCTGGGGTGAATTCCAGAAAGATTTGGGGCGGAAAATATTCCGTTTGGCGGTTATTGATGACGATAAGCTATGCGCCGTCGCGCTGCTGATCAAGCATGAAATGCCGTTGGGATTTTCATATATGTATTGCCCTCGCGGACCGGTGATCATTGCAAACGGCAATCGCCAGGAAATCATCGGCTGTTTATTCAAAGCTGTTGCAAAGATAGCCAAGCAGGAGCAAGCGATATTTTTCCGTCTTGATCCGCCCTGGCAAGACGATAAGGAATTGGTCTCGCTCAACTTTAAATTTATCGGTTCCGTCCAGCCCAAGAGCACCTTGGTTCTTGATTTATCCTTGAGCGAAGAAGAATTATTGGCGCAGATGAAGCCGAAGACAAGATATAATATTAAAGTGGCGCAAAAACATAAGATTGAAATAATAGTGAGCGATAAAGGCGAAGAGGATTTTAAGGAATTCTGGCGCTTATTGAAGCAGACATCTGAACGTGATGCGATTAAATCCCACAATGATAATTATTACCGCAAGATGCTGAAGCGGCCGGAAATCATTTTGGTATTTGCGAAATTCGAGAAAAAGAATGTGGCGGCCAATATTATGATCCGATTCGGCGCGCGGGAAATTTATCTGCATGGCGCATCCGATTATGAATATCGCGATAAGATGGGGCCGTATTTATTGCAGTGGCAGATGATTCAAGATGCGAAAAAAGCCGGCTGCAGATATTATGATTTCTGGGGTGCCGATATTAAAAGGTGGCCGGGTGTTACGCGCTTTAAGCAGGGCTTTGCGCCGGCTTTGCCGCTCTTAGAATATATCGGCGCATATGATTTTGTTTATAATAAGTTTTTTTATAGATTATATAATTTTGTGAAAAAAATTATATAATACTTTTTATAATTAATTCTTATTAAATTTATATTTGTATTGTATCGAAGTTGCGACCATTGAGAAATATTGTGCTAATTTATTTATAGTAGCGAGCAACAAATTTTCGCAAGGAGGTAACCCGACGTCAGAAAATTTGGCGAGACGGATAAATAAATTTGGCCATGATTTCGACCGGTCGCGATTCTTGCTCCACTTCTTCTAAAGAAGTGGAAAGAAAAATATGTTTAGTAAACCATCCATTTTAATCTCATCCTTATTCGCCAATCGATTGACGCGCCAAGTCAGAGAGCTTTGGACGTCGACTTTGATCTTGGATTTGGCAGTCTCTATGGTGACGATATTCGAGCCGGTATTTCTTTATATATTGTTCATCCGATTTTTCCCGCTCAATACTACTTTAATTTTTATTTCGTTGTTTTATCTGGCGATTTATGTTCCGTATTTTTTCGCTGTGCCGCTGGGAGCGAAATTCGCTAAGCGCTTCGGTTATGAGAATTCCATCGCCGTCGCTTCGGTATTTTTCATATTAGTCTATTTGTCATTGTTCGCCGCTCGGATTTGGCCGGCCTTTATCGTTTTGGCCGTAGCCGCATATGTCTGCGAAAAGACCTTTTATTGGCCGGCATTCCACTCTAATTTCGCCAGGTTTTCATCGGTCGGCGAGCAGGGCAGGGAAATCAGCAATCTTTGGGCCTTGGAATCTGCTATTTATATCTTGGGTCCGCTCGTCGGCGGTTTGATCATTCAATTCTACGGCTTTAAGGTGCTGTTTATCGTCGTCTCGGTTTTGATGCTGTCTTCCAATATTCCCATGCTGGTTACTCGAGAGGTTTTCGAACCCAAGAAGTTCGCTTATTTTTCCGCTTTCAAATCATTATTCGATAAGAGTAATCGCCAGCATTTTTTGGGTCAAATCGGCTTTGGCGAAGAATGGATCGTTTTGGTGATCTGGCCTGTTTTTATGTATTTGGTCGCTGAGGATTTTCTGGGCTTGGGTTTGATCGCCGCTGGCTCGACCTTCATCGCTACCTTAGTCTTGCTGTTTATCGGCCGCTGGACCGATAAAGGCGATAAGGCGAGGGTGCTTCGTTTCGGCACGGTATTTTATTTTTTTAGCTGGCTGTTTAAGATACTGACGCGCAGCGCTTTGGGCGTCATGATGATAGACGTGTATTCGCGCGTCAGCAAAAGCACGA
Source organism: Candidatus Buchananbacteria bacterium (assembly GCA_041666505.1). GTDB lineage: Bacteria > Patescibacteriota > Patescibacteriia > 2-01-FULL-39-33 > 2-01-FULL-39-33 > CAISTG01. The sequence goes on from JBAYGU010000008.1 coordinate 13,026, forward strand.
TCGCTTTGCCGATAACCGCAATGACTTATCAGAACGCCCAGAACAGCTCAGTTACGGGCGCGATCGTATTTTTTGAAATGTCTCTGGTCTTAGGAAAAATAATCGCGATATTATTATGCATATTGATCTTGCAGATTTTTACTCCCGGTTGGAATGCCATGTTTATTTTGGGCGGGCTTTTCACATTATTCTACTTGTTATTTAAGATCAAATGATAAAGCGGCTGGATTCAATCGATGCTTTGCGGGGACTGGCGGTGGTTTTCATGGTCATTAATCACGCCGGCCACTATCTGACCCCGAGCTTTACGCCGGCTTGGGCGTATTATGCGATTTATTTGACGGTTACGTTGGCGGCGCCGCTTTTTTTATTTTTAGCCGGTGTGTCTCTAGCTTTATCGATAAGGAAAGAAAGAGAAAACGGACAGGCGGGAGCGAATTTGTTCTTGAAATATCTGAAGCGCGGCTTGGCGTTGGTCGGGCTCGGCTTGCTGATAAATATATTTTTCTATTTTAATGAGCCGCTCTGGCGCGGGCGAGTCTTGATGGCGATCGGACTCAGCATAATCATCGCTTATCCTTTTTACAGCTTGATGCTTGACCGTTCCAAACGCTTAATGCTTTTGGCCGCATCCATTTGCGGGCTAATGGTTTTTCCGCTGATTTATCCTGCGCTTCAATCGGCCGCAGAGCATAATAAGATCATCGCCGATATATTTCTGTCGGAATTCCCGATTTATCCATGGTTTTTATTGGTGTTGATTGGTATGATTTGTGCTAGGGAATTTATTTTACCAGGTGAAATACAAACAGTTATTAGGAAAAGAATCTTAAATGCCGGAGCATTATTGCTGATATCTTGGTTAGCGTTATCTCTGGCAATTAATGGCGCGGATATCTTGTCTTTCGTTAATGACTATAATTTGAACGGCTATTGGAATCCATCGCCGCTCACATGGCTGTGGATTTTCGGATGGCTTGTTATTTTAGCCATCGTGTTCTATGGCTTAGAAAATAATTTGCTACGTAACATGCTACGTAGCACTCGCCCCGCCAAAGGCCTTGGGGATTGTTTGGCGCTAATGGGCAGAAATGCGCTGCTGCTATATTTTTTGCAATTTTTTCTTATCATCACTATTGGGCAAAAGCTGTTAAAGTTGCAAATTTATGATATAGTGCCATTTGTCCTGGTTAATTCAATCATAATCATAATTTTATGCGTAAGCGCGACATACAAGAAATCTGTGAGGAGTATCATATCCGACCGTCTAGGGCCAAAGGCCAGAATTTCCTGATTGATGAAACTATTGTCGAAAAAATAATTGAAGTTTCCGGCTTGACGTTGGAAGATACGGTGCTGGAAATCGGTCCCGGTTTGGGTGTGCTGACTTCCGAGCTGGTAATCAATGCCAAACAGGTGATTGCCGTCGAGGTAGACAGGCAGGCGATCAAATATCTGAATGATAACTTCAGCGAAGAAATAAAAGCGGAAAAATTAAGGATCGTCGAGGGCGATGCTTTGCGGATAAATTATAAGGCGCAAGGCTTGGAAGATTTCAATTTTAAGATTGTGGCTAATCTGCCTTACAGCATCACCTCGCATTTTTTTAAGAATTTCCTAGAGCTGGGTCCGAAGCCGGAAGAAATAGTCGTTATGATCCAATACGAAGTGGCGAAAAGGATGATTGCCGAACCAGGGGAGATGAATCTGCTGGCGTTATCCGTGCAGCTTTATTCCGAAGCGGAAATATTGTTCAAGGTGCCGCCGCAGAGTTTTTGGCCGGAACCGGAAGTAGATTCGGCAGTCGTTCGACTAGTTTTAAATAAAGAATTACCTGCCCGCAATGCTTCGCATAGCGATGTAGGCGGGGTTAATGCCGATATCAAGCAAATGTTCCGCGTGGCGAAAATGGGCTTCAGTTCCAAGCGCAAGCAGTTGCATAATAATTTGTCCAGCGGCTTAAAATTGAAAACCGATGCAGTCAAGGGAATATTCGCCGGTTTCGGTTGGCGGGAAGACATCCGGGCGCAGGACCTGTCATTGGAGGATTGGATTCTTCTCACTAAAACATTAAATCATTAAAACACAAGAACAAAATAATGCAATTATTGCGCTTTTATGTTTGTATGATTTTCTGTTGTAATATATTATTTCGTTTTAATGTTTTGATGTTTTCATGATTAACAATTTTGTGGTATAATTAATTCATACTTATCCACAACCGTAACATGGAAGGTGACGAACAAATGAACGGCGGGACAAATTATCAGCTGGAATCAAATGAAGCAGGCAAGTACCTTAATCCAGCAACCAGTTCCCGGCCGCATAGAGAAAAATTCAATTCAATCCTGATCTTGTCGATCGGGTTTTTTGCCGTTGTAATCGGCGGCGTATCGATGTGGCTGAATTTGGCCAATCCTTTTGAAAGCATCATTAAACAGGGCATGGAACAGGATAAATTATTAGCGGCGGCTCAGCAGGCGGAGCTACTGGCTATTCAGGCCAAAGATACGGACGGTGACGGCTTGAGCGATTATGATGAAACAAATAAATACAATAGCAGCCCGTATCTGAAGGATTCTGACGGCGATAATATCGATGATAAGACAGAGGTGGCCAGAGGCACGGATCCTAATTGCCCGGAGGGGCAGAATTGTTTCGCTGGAAACAGCGGATCGAATGCATCATCAAGCGACAGCGTGCCACAATTGCAGACTTCGATTTCTCAGCCGTCAATCGATATCACTCCAGCCTATATCCGCCAGATCATGAAAAGTAATGGCGCGACAGATGCTCAATTGACCGCTTTGACCGACGAGGAATTAATGACGGAATTCAATAATTATTTAGAGGCCAATCCCGCTTTGGTCGCCGAGCTGACTGCCAAGGGAGTTAATGTCAATATCGGTGCCGCTCAATCGACCGCTTCGGCCGTTTTGGCTCAACCTGATACTGGTAACGTAGATTTAAAAGCCTTAAATGTTACGAGTGTGGCGGATCTTCAGAAGCTGACCGGTCCGCAAATCAGGCAACTGATGGTTAATGCCGGCGCTTCGGCCGCTGTCTTGGCACAGGTGACCGATGATCAATTAAAGACGATGTTTTTAGCGCAGTTGGAGAATAATAATAAAAATGCAACAAATCAATAAATTTTGTGATTAAAATAGAATTTATTAAAATTAATATTAGAATCATCAGTGGATTTGTATTTATCCCTTGTTTTTTATTAACGTTTGCTATTTTGCCTCGATTTGCTGTTGCTTCGACAGAAGCTGTTGATAGCGGTATAACCACTGCAGCACAGGCAGCTGTTTTTTCAAGCAATAAAGCGGCCGAAGCAGGTATAAAGGGTGAATTGGTATTTTGTTTATCAAAGGTAGGAATATCGAGTGGCGGTGTCATACCGATTTCTGCTTGGCAAGAAGCGCAAATGAAGCAGTGCATGGCGGATTATGAGGCTGGGGATCGGGCATTATTAGAAAACACATTATGGAGCCAAGTTAAAGCTGGTGATATTAAAAAAACAACAAGTGAAGCGCTTCGGGAAGCTCTTGCAATCTCCTTCAAAACATCTCTTAAAACCTTCGCCCGCCAGGTGGCGCATGATACTGCTGTCTGGGTCGCTTCCGGCGGCAAGGGCCAGAAGCCGTTGTTTATTACTGAAGGATGGGGCACTTATGTCAAAAATGCCGGCGATGCAGCTTTGGGTGATTTTATCGATGGCGTCGGTTCGAGATACGGAATGGATTTATGCCAGCCGAATTTCCAAGTCAAATTGGCGATCAGGGCGGGCTTGGATTATACTCAGCCCCGACGAACCAGGTGCTCATTTTCTCAAATATCGACAAATTGGCAAAGCGCCATAAATAATGCTAGTTTTTCCCTGGATTACAAGGATGCATTGCGCCCAGGTGAAAATGACATTTCCTATGCTTTGATTATGGCCGATCAACGCAATAGTTACGTGACTAATGCGACACAAAACGCAGCTAAGGATGCAGAAATTCCGGGATTATGGAAAGATATAAAAAATATAGCCGGACAAATATTGACTCCCGGCACGGTCATCGCTAATACGTTTCGTGACGAGCAAGCTAAAGCGGATATCGGTTTTGCTACCTTTACTAATACGGTGGCGGATATCGTGGAAGAATTCTTGAATACTTTAGTCTCGCAGCTGTTAAAGAATCTGCAAAGCGGGTTGTTTTCCGGCTCTGGGGGCAATAATAATAATCGTTCAGGTTTTTCGCCGGATTTATCGGGCTTGGCTGGATTATTCAATCCCAATAGCAGTCCGATCGTCAGCGGCATTGCCGGCGCGAAGTTAGCCTACTCAAATTTGATCGAAGGGCAGACGAAAGTCGGCGGCAATATCGATATACTGCTTAAGTTATCGACTTGTTCTGATGCGGCCAAGGCCAATCCCGGGCCGACTGACTGCGTTTTGGATTCATTATTTGCCAGCGCCATCAAGGAAAAGAAATATGTTACTGATCTGGATCCATCGATAAAGAACAGATTGTTCGCTCCGCAGATAAATCAGAAGGCCTCGGTAGAAACGACGATCAGTGCCAGGAGCATAATGATCATGCGCAAATATCGCATTATTCCAGTGGGCTGGGAATTCGCCGCCGAAGTTATCAAGAAATCCACGTCATATAATAATTTGACGCTTAATGATGTCATGAATTGCTTCTATGGCGAGGGGCATAATAATTGCAACACAAATGACTTCAAAGGCTTAGTTGACCCTTATTGGGTATTGAAAGTTCCTGAGACTTTCTGCCGGCGCGTCGGCTATACCGGATTCAATTCTTTCGCCAGAGAGCAGAACAGCGGAATTATCAGGGAGCAGGGTTGCGTCGATGAGCAGCAATGCCTGCAGGAAGACGGCCAGGGCAATTGCAAAAGCTACGGCTACTGCACGCAAGAACGGCGCGCCTGGGATATCGGAAAGATTTGCGAAACAAAATACAATACCTGCTCGACCTTCAAATCGCGCACTGGCGCAACCAGCAATTGGCTGGCGAACTCTTTGGATTTTGAGAATTGCAGCGCACAAACTGCCGGCTGCCGGTCATACGCCACAAACTTCAATTATCAGAGCAAGTTATGGAACGGTGATTCCATATCAGCTTTAGATGGAAAACTCACTCGTTATAGCGAATTTTTGGATAGCAGTCTAGTGGATGTAACTTTGGATCCGGGCTGGCGCGTGGCCGAAGGGCATACCGTCAGCGCCAATCGTCGCCTTACTCTCGGTTCGAATTGCAATAAAGCCAATTGCGACAGTATAGCCGGCTGCAATTGGAATTCGACTGGCAATTATTGCGCGATGAAGGCCGGAGAAGGCGCCGCAGGAACTAGTTGCCTGGTGCCGGCCGGGGGTATCAGCTGTTATGTGGATAATTGTTATACTTCTGAAAGCTCTCTAATTGCTTTGAATCCGAATTTTGAATTGCAGGAGACAGGTCCGAATCCAGGCAATGCCAAGTTCTGGACGGATGAATTGTCATATAATAGCCAGAATAACCGCCACTACCGTGCTGTCGGCGAGGGCTTGGCCGGCTACGGCTTGAAAGCGGTCAGCGCTAACAATCCGGCGGATTTGATTACGACCTTGCCTAATATTCCACTCGAAGCGGGCGCCAGTCACAAGCTAAAGTTCGCTATCAGGGGGACGATTTCCCAAGGTTCGATAATCGTGGCGATGGTCGCCGGTGATTCGCCTTATAATGTGCCCAGTTCCTTGGTCGCCTTGGGCGGACAGGCATTTGTAACAAATGTCGGCTCTTGGACGGAGGTGGAAATGCCGATAATCAACGACGGCAACTTTACCACCGGGACGATCGCTATTATTACGCCGCTCGGTTCCATCACTAATGTTACACTTGATAATTTCGAGCTGAATAAATTGAAATCGGAATGTTCCGCGGCCGGCGTGAAGCTTTTTGCCGCGCCGACAGAGCCGACACTGACTCAGCCGTCTAATATTTATTTCGATCGCGATGTCCAGACTTGTTCTGCCAATGCTTTCGGCTGTTCGCAATTCATCAGGACGAAGGCCGACTTAGGCAATAATCTGCTATATAATGGTAGTTTGGAATACGGCTTGAGCGGCTGGGCAACGGCAATTGTTTCTAATCCGGCTATCGATCAGGGTGCGGCAGTATTCAATTCTGGTAGCTCAGTAGACACATATATTGAGGTAGAACCGAATAACTATTATGCTTTTGGTTATGACGCGGCCCGGAATTCGGCCGCTCCAAATAATGCAATCGCAACATTAACAACTTATAATACTGTTACACCACCGAATATTAGCAGTAAAATTTTAGAAACCAACTGTGTTACCTCATCTCTTTATACGGCAAAATTGGATAATCAGCCTGCCGGACAGTATTTCGAGCGCAAGAGCTGTTACTTTAAGACGCCAAGTGATGCGCATTATATTAAATTGAATGTCAAAGCAGCAGCAGATACGATTAAAGTTGATAATCTTAAATTGGAAAAAGTCTCTTATCCGAATTTTTCTGCCACCGCTTACAGTGCCTATGACCCATCGACCGGTCATACTGGCGACCAGATCGCCTATATTAAACAGGCGCCGGATTATTTTAGCTGTTATAAGAATGAGGGTGGCGCCTGGCCAACGACTGTCTTCGAATTGAATAATATTATCGCCAAACGCGCGCCGGAGTGCAGTAATTTTGCCGATGTCTGCATGCAATCAGAAGTGGGCTGCGAATCGTATAAGCCGATCAATGGTGATCCGGAAATACCTGGTATTGTCGATGGTTTGGATTTGTGTCCGGGGGAATGCTCCGGCTACCAGGTTTATCAGCAAGAGGCGACTAATTTCATCGCTTCATCAACATTCAAGCAATTTATTGCCGACAAGAACGCCAAATATTGCTCCGCCGCTTATGCCGGTTGCGATGAATTCACTAATCTGGACGAGATCGGCCGTGGCGCGGAAAAGAAAGAATATTATGTTAATTTCAAAACTTGCCAACGGCCGTCGCCCGATGACGCTTCTTACTTTACTTGGGAGGGATCGGATATCACTGGTTATCAGCTGAAGGCCTTTACGCTGAAGAAATCGCAGATATTAGATCCGGAAAATATCAGCACTGTGAATAATGGTTATGCACCCTGCACCAATCTGCTTTATGACGCTTTGGGTAAGAATTATTGCAATGATCCTTCCGCCGTTCATACTAATGTAAATAATGCGGATAATTATAACAGCCGCTATGAATTCGGCATCTGCACCAAGGATGATATGCCGGCCAATTATGATTGCCGGGAGCTTTATGATGTTGATGGCAATGTTCATTATCGATTGCTGTCTAAGACCGTGACGGTATCCGATAATTGCCATCCTTATCGCCGAACGCAGACCCAATTGACCAGCGCGATTGCAGAAAGCGATTGCAATAATACTTCCGGCTGGTGGAAAACATCGCTTCCCGGTACGGATAATGCGGCCGGCGAATGCATCTATATGGCCATTCCGTCCGAGGGCAGGACTTGTTCAGCGGAGGTTTCCGGTTGCCGCGCCTATACGGGCAATCGCGGCAATAATGTCAGGAATATCTTGAGTGCCTCTAATTTCACTTCGGCTACGACCAGCGATAATCTTTGGGTCGATAATGCGGGGGAGAAAAACGGCATCATGATCTCATCCGAAGCCACTTATCCCGGCGGCAATTCCTTAACGACGCAAAATGGCAATACTATCATCAAGCATCAAGTCAGGCTGATTAAAAACCGCACTTATACCTTAAGCTTCTGGGCCAAGGCTGATGCTTCGTTTAATCCGACTAGTATAGCATTGAATAATAATTGCCAAAAAAACATTGCTGGTGCAGATACTTGTTTTACTAGCGATAATTCCAGCGGTTTTGCCGCTGTTAAATTAGCGGGTGAAAATCCTTTGAATCCTCCAGTATTGATCACAACCGATTGGAAACGTTACGATTTGGGGCCGGTATTTATTACTTGGGAGCCGGGAGAGAGTGATTATTTGATTTTCAATCTGCCAAGCAATGCGAAGATTTATCTGGATAACATAATTTTGAAGGAATTGAGCAATAATATTTACGCCATAGAGAATTCCTGGTTCACGCCGGTGTCCTGCGATAATAAATTGGATGACAGCGACGGCAAGAAAGCTATCGCTTCGGGTGATTGCCAAGACGAATCGACCAGCCGTTGCAGTGTCGGCGAGATGTTGGGTTGTACCGCCTACAAGGATCGCGCCAGCGCTGTCTGGTATCTGCGGTCATTCAATTCCTTGTGCCGCCGCCAAGCTGTCGGTTGCGAGGCGCTTTTAGCCACGCATAATAGCGAATCGGCTTTAGCAGAAAATTTCAATACTCAGACAGCGCCGAATTATGATGATGTTACCGTGCCGACTGATAATCTTGTTTATTTAGTCAATGACGGCAAGCATTCTTGCACAGCCGACAACAAAGGCTGTAATGCCTTCGGCTTACCATTAGTTGATAAATGGGACGCCATAACAGGGTATCAGACTGTTTTCTTAAAGAATAATCCTACCCGCTATTCGACTGACTTGTGCCAGCATAACGCGTTGTGGTGCGAAGAATACGCCACCAGCAATTCCTTGTCATATTTCAAGGATCCGCACGGCAAGACTTGCGATTACGTCAATGTTCCGGGCAAGGCAACGGGCTGGTTCAAAACGGGGACGAATGATCCCTGCACGCCTGATTCCATAGGTGGCGGCAGCGGCAGCATGAGCTTCGGCACAGGTTATGAGCCGGTCTCGGAGAAAGTCCAGCCGTTGGGTCCTTATAATGATATTACTAATGGTTCTAGTATTTATGCACCGAAGAATCGCGACTCTAATTATAACGGCTTTGCCGGCAATTGCCCGATAACATCTTCCGGTTGCAGCGAGTATGTCGATCCTGATCCGAGTATTTATACGAATTATTTGGCACCGAAGGATTTGAATGCTCTTGAAGTTGTTTTGAAAAAAATGCCGGCTTATGTTTTGTATAATCTGACAGGTTTGACTATGACAACAAATCTTCCTTGTCAAATCCGGCGGCCATTTGGAGCGACTAGCACCATGTATTATCTAGAGGGTTCTCCTTCGACTAGTGAATGTAATGTTACTGTAAAACCGGCGGATAAATTCGGCGTAGAAATTCTGGGCGGCCAGATTAATAGCGATTCAAAAATCAGCAAGGCGGGAGTATATTATTCCTTGTCCGGTTCGGTCAATAATTCTTCCTGCAACGGCAATGTGGACTTCAAGTCCGGCTGTATCCTGATGAATGCGCGAAACAGCATCGATTATAATAAGACTTCCATCCCCGATCGTTCAATCAAGTATCTGGTTTATGATTCCGCTTTAACTTATTCCTTAAATAAGAGCGACGCTGAGTCAAAGCCGGTCTCGCCGCAGATGCCTTCTGGCAATTGGCAAGCCGATTCCAATCTGATCGTCAAGGCCGGCGCTAACCGCACTTGCGAAAAATGGCTGGATTGCACGACCTATCAGAAGACCGGGGATTCGACCCAGGATTACCGATTCGATAATCAGGATCAATGCTTGAATTTCGGCATTTGCAATTTCCGCAATGCCGATGGTTCTTGTCTTCGTTATGAGACGGCCGGGGATCAGGATGTCAACACATCTACGACGGCTTTCCCGAATAACATGACGGGCTATACCATACCGAATAATCTGCCGGTCGCCTCCATGGATCAGTTTGGCAGTTCGGCCAGTGTGCCCAATGGTAATTTCGAAAGCGTGGTCGGCGGAACGAGCGAGCCTCTTGGCTGGGTCATGAATGCCTCATCTTCGGAATTGAATAACGACGGCTGGAAGACTTACAAATATGCCGCGGAAGGCAAGGCGCAATATTTGAGATTTGACTCCGCTTACTTGGCTATCAATTCAGTTTATGCTGTTACTTCCGAACCGATCGATGTGCAAAAGGGCCTTTATGCCCTTGATTTATGGGTTAATACTCAGGACATCAAACCCGAAACGGCAAGGGCGAGGATATTCATTACCAGCGAGAAGATGAATGGCGCAAAAATGAGCGATGGAACCTCCGCTAATTTTAATAATGTATACTTGCCCAAAGATACTGGAGTCAAATATGTCATTATGGATGGCCAGAATTGGCTGACTTCTAATAATTTAAGCGCCACATCGGGCTTGCCTTGGTTGGAAAAGACGGTTTTAGTCAATACGACGGAAAAAGATACGTTGACGATCAAGTTGATGAATTTTGATGACGAGACTGCTTTATCACCCAAGTTGCCAGATTCGCCTAACAGTAAGACTGATCCGTTGAATCTGGATGCGGCAATAGGATTGAATTATACCAAATGCTATGATTTGCAGAATAAAGTCGGTGGTGGCAAGTTGCCGGGTAAGCCGGATTTCACAACTCCCTGCAACCTGACTGGCGCAACATTATTCGATAATGTGTCTTTGAAATCAGTATTAAGAATAATAAATTATAAGGGCGCTATATTAAATAGTGATAATTTGCCCTCACCTAGTGAATTGATTGCCAGAAGCTGTCGCGCTTATCCGGCGCAGGATGCCCGTTCCTGCCAATATAACGCCAATGGTAATTTCTATTACGGCTGGTACGGCTATTGCTTGATGAACGATCCGGATAATCCGGGCCAATGCCTGCAGTGGTATCCTGTCGATCAATTGAAGGGCGATGTAGTTGATGAATTCTCCGGCGGCTATAGCGACCAGGCTCCTTTGTATTATTGCGCTGATGTGGGAAGTAAAGTTGTTACAGCTTCAATGTCCGGCCAGACAGGCGGAATTAGCGGGTCATTGGCTGATATTGCTGGTGATGTTCTGGGCAAATTTGCCACCGTGTTAGGAACAATGAGCGGGGATGCGTCCGGCACAACTGGTAAAACTACGCCATTTACTTTAAGCAATCCGGAAACTAACAGATTATTCCGTTATCCTATCGTGCAGGAAATTACAGCAGGAGGATTTGCTGCCGGCGGGGGTATGATGCATAAACGTTTTGGTTTTGGTTTCGGTAAAATTGCTGGGATATTGACTAAACAATCTGATTCTTCTAGCCAGTTTAATGTCAATAATATTTTTCAAGATTTTTTGGATACCGAGAATGAAAATTTAGGCACTGGTTCAATTTTAAATTTATTTTTAAAATCGATTGCTGGACCAGTCGGAGAAATAAATACTGATCCTATTGAAGGCACAAATCCGCCTACGGCAAAAATGACCGATTTATTGGCGATTAATAATAATACTTTGGTTGGCCCTATCATTGATGGCATACGGGGACTATTGCCAAGTGGAAATGAAGTTAAAAATTTGAATGAATGGACGGGTACGATTACATTTTTTCCAATCGCAGTTAATATTCCGGATACTCCAATATTCGTGTCGCTTGGTATTCCTCGACTGCCTTGGGAATTCTTAAGATTAGGTGATGCGGTTGGCGGAGCAAGTAATGCGGCCGGCGTACTCTCCACCGCTTTCAATGCAGCATTAACAAAATTACTCAGTACGACATGGATGTTTGCGTTTGATGGTACCGCAGCAGGCATTAAAGTTGTAAATGATGCTGATACGACTTATGCCAGCAAATTCACTGATCCAAATCCGAATATTTCGGGTGATATTTTAGGCACGGTTTGGGGTATTTCTTATGGCGGCGCAGCTGGTTTGGCTTTTGTTAGAGTAAGGGCTGATGCTGAATATCCCGTTTATTATTGCAAAACATTAGTTAAGGTGGTAACCGCTACCAGTCAGAATAAGGCTTGGGTCAATCGTGTCAGCAAGGCATCGCAATTCACCTTCCTGCCGGAAGATAAGATAGGTGGGGAAGGATTCAATCCTTATGGCATCAGCTCCGACAGTGCTAATCCAGACTTGAATACTGCCAACTTAGGTTATCAAGTCGATGGATATAATGCTGATTACAAGCCGTTCGGCTCGCTTGTTCCGCCGTCGGTCGATTCGCAGAATCCGATTCTCTGGAGCAGTTCTGAGTTTGATCCATCGGCTGCAGGCAATGCTCGTTATCCGCTGTTCTGGGAACCGCCGACATTAAGCGGAGGCGCGCCGTACCAGGCCAGAATGGGTCAGCCTGAGTCGCCTAAGGGCTTAAGCAATCTTTTTGCCAAATCATATACGGCTTGGACTTGGTTGCCGACAAATGAGGATAATCCGACAAGCGGCGGCGCATATAAACCGCTCAAGCAAAAAGAAAATGCAGACGTATATAATAATTTTATTTGGGATGTGCCGAAAGATACTTGCGATATAATAGATCCAACATGGAATACGGCCATTACCGGTGGTTATGCAATTTATAAAGATAAGGGTTATGTACGCGATATGAATGATCGCGATCATTTCTGCCTAATCAAGCCGGAAATAATCACTATGTCGGTTAATGGTTCCATAGTAGATTTGAAAGATAATACTCTTTCAGGAGGCAAGGATGAAAGCTTGGGCTCGTCCCGGCCGGCGAAATTGGACTTTACTGTCAGGATCGATCGCGATCAATTGCCTTTGACTTCATATCTGATTGAGTGGGGCGATGGTAATATCAATAATACTGCTGTTACCGGCGTTAAGTTGCGCGCCCGCGCCCTTCCCGAAAATCCCTTCACGCTTTATCATATGTATGACCTGCAGAAAGTCAAGGATGCCGCGAAAGATGTTAATGGAGATGATTGCACAAACTTCGGCCAATCAGGTTGTGAATTGCATTACTGTGATACGGATACTGGTGAATGTTTCGTCAAGATTAATGTAACCGTAACAGATAATTGGCGAGCGGAGAAAAGCGAGAGAACTGGTTTTGTGATTACAGTGAAGTAGACTTTAAATTTCTATGTCCAAAAATAAAGCCAACAATTTCGCATTTATTGACAGCCAAAATCTTAACCTTTCAATCAGAGATCAGGGCTGGGCTTTGGATTGGAAGAAATTCCGGCAGTATTTAAGCGATAAATATGATGTTAAGAGGGCTTATATATTCATCGGTTATTTTCCCGGCAATGAAATGCTTTATAATTCCTTGATTCAATTCGGATACTTCATTGTTTTTAAGCCGACTTTAAAATTGCCCAATGGTTCTGTAAAGGGAAATGTTGATGCCGAGTTAGTCTTGCACTCGATGATAGAATATGGCAATTATGATAAGGCGGTCATTGTTACGGGTGATGGAGATTTTTATTGCTTGGTAGAGTATCTCGCTGAACAGGAAAAATTGGAAAAATTGATTATTCCGAATCAAAACAAATATTCGAGCTTGCTTAGGAAATTCGCCGATCAAACTAATTATATTAATGAATTGAGGGGTAAATTGGGGTATAAAAATGAAAAGTCCCCATAAGGACGGAACCTTATGGGGGCAATTTCGAATGTTATGGGGCATTATCCTTCGGACGAAACCTTAGGCGTGTCCCCACATCGTGATAACTCCATTATACATCATTCATTCCATTTTGTCAAATAAGATATCCACATGCCCGACTTCTACCGCAAACATCGAAAGCTTCTAACCGTCCTCATGGTCGCGGTGTTTGCTGTGGGTGGGGTTATTGGGGCACTAAGTAATGTAAATGCTGCTAAAACATTATTGCAAAATTTAGGGCATTTTGGGACGACTGATTATGGTTTATTTAATGATGAAAATGGAAATTATTTTATAGTAGTAACTGATCAAGCTGGAGAAATTGCTACTACTGTTGATGTAACTAGTGATGGTTATGGAGCCCGGCTAAATAGTGATCCATCATTATTTAATGAAAATAGTTTTAATGAATATAGAGGAAAACTGCCTAATTTAGGTACAATAGGAACAGAAGTCATAATGAGTGGAAAAGTTCAAACTGAAGGCCAAACCATTCCTACATTAACCTTAGAGGGTCCCAATGGTCTCGAACAAATTCTCGGTTCGATGATCGCCTGGTTTTTGTATTATATTGCTGTCGGCTTGGGCTGGATTATGATGTTGATCACTAAGGTGATGCTGATAATCGGCATATTTAATAATTTTTTGGGCCAGCCGGCGGTGCAAGTCGGCTGGACGATCACGCGCGACATCTGCAATAATTTTTTCATCGTCTTGATGATGATACTCGCCGCCGGCGTAACCTTGCATCTGCCTACCTACGCTTGGCGGACATTGCTGCCTAAGATATTGATCTTTGCCGTCATCATTAATTTCTCCATGACGATTACCGGCATATTGATCGATGTTTCCCAGGTCTTGATGTTGACATTCGCTTCACCGCTTTCGACCGTTCAGGGCTACAATATAATCATTTCCGCTTTCGGCTTACCGGACGCCTTCAGTATGACAAAAGTCATTGATCAGTGGGCAAAGGGAAGCAATGGAACTAATGGTCAGATAACGAATACTAACGGAGTTAGTTTTTATGATATTATCGCCGCTTTGCTTTTCGCAATTATTGTGACGATTGTCGCCATCGTGGTAATTACTTGCATCACGGTAATCCTTGTTTATCGGATAATTATGCTGATGTTCTTGGTCATTCTTTCACCATTATTTTTCCTGGCCAAAGCGGCGCCCAATATCAGCGCTTTGGGGCAGGTTTCGAGCGAATGGATGGGTAATTTGAGCAAGATGCTGATAATCGGCCCGGCCATGATGTTTTTCCTTTATTTGTCTTTCATGACCATGGCGGCGGTCAATAATTTGAATCCTGGCGCTTCAGGTACTCAAAAAGGATCATTACTGATCGATCCCGTAGTAGATCAAGCGATAAGGGCAAATGAAAATCTTACCACGGGTAACGGAACTAATCTTAGCGCTATTAAACCGCAGACGGGGACTCAGTCAGCGCAACCAGGCGCGGCCCTGACGACTGAACAAGATTATTCCGCTCTTTCCGAAATGGCCTCTGTCCAAGGAGTTGTTAATTTTCTTATCGTGGTTGGGCTTCTTTGGGTATCTTTGATGATGGGACAGAAATTCGGCGATGCGGCAGGGAAGGTCGCCAGCGGCGGCATGGGCTGGATGAAAGGCGCGGCGAAGAAATACAGCGGATACAATTTGGGCAAATCAGCTGGAAAAATGGCTATTGGCCGTGGCAAGGAATTTGCCGGTGATGTAACAGGTATAGCTGCGCTTTCGGGCGGCGTTAAAGCTTACTTTGCAAAAGGCGCGGCTGATAGAAAAACTGCAAGAGATCTTAGAATCGGCGAAGTTACTGGCAGGATTCAAGCTGGGGCTACTGCCGTTAAAACTCCGTTTGCCAAGGCCTCGACTTGGTTAAAAGACAATACTTGGAATCGTGAGGCTAAACGTCAGGAAGCTGATATTAATGAAGGCAAGGCTAAGATGGATCAGCTTGCAAATGAAAAGGTGCTAGAAAATATCGGCAAGAAAGAAAACTTCACTCATAACGGAAATAGTTATGAATATAATGCCGCAACAAGTAATTGGAAAATTAAGAATTCTGCTGGGAATGATGTTGCTGATAATGTCGATAATGATAAATTAATGAGAATGCTGACATCTGCTCAAAATACATCCCATGTTCAGGACATTCATAATAAAAAAGATTTTGTCGACGCTAATGGCAATAAGTATAATTGGAATGGTACAGCGTGGACTGGAGAAGATAGCTCTGGTGCGAGTCTAGGTCCTATCGGAACAGATGATGATTTGCTCAAATTCCGCAATAATAATGAAACAATAATAGATGATGTCGAAAATAAGAAGAGTTTTGTACGTGACGGAATCAGTTATAATTGGTCCGCTCTCCATAATAGATGGGATAAATTGGATAAGAAAGGTAATTTCGCTGGTACCGTTAATTATGCTGATCGCGATCAAATTTATTCTGAAAATGGCGGTGTTACCGCGCAGGATTTGGAAAATAAGGAAATTACGCTTAGCCAGAAGAGAGAAAAAGTGGCTCGTTATGAAAAGTACGCCAGATGGGCGATTACCGGGGCTTCCGCTATGGCTGGAGGTTTCGCGTTGCCAAGCGTTCTGCTGGGAGCTGGAGCGGGCGCGCTAGCAGCTCAAACTGGAATCGGAATAGGCAGAGGTTTGTCTACTGCCGGCGAGCAAGATTTGAAATTAGGTCGGAATTATAAGGCCGATCAAGTTGAAGCCAGGCGCAAGGATTTCAAAGAGTTGGGCAATGATGAGTTGACTGCTAAGATGGATGATTATACTCTGGACAAATTCTCTAGAATAGCGGCGGCAATGGAAGCTTTAAGCCGCGGAATCTTGAGCAAATCTATGGCCCAGCGCAAGAAAAATGAAATATTGGAGTTAAGTGGCAGAGATGCGAAAATGGCCAAAAATCTCGATACTGAATTGCAAAAGAATTACATCGACTTATCCAAGAACTTCACTGATCTCGCAGATATCACTAAACGCGATAAGGCTCAATTGAAGATTGGCGGTGATGTGGCCAGCGGCAAGATTGCTATGAAGGATTTGGATCCAAAGTCATTAAATGCTATGGCTGCCAGGTTTGCCGATACTTTATCAAAATCAAGATTTGTCAGTCAGTTTAAGGATCTGGCTGCCGGTCAGCAAGAAGCCATTACGAATGCCCTAAAGACATCTGCCACGACATATAATCAGCGTGAAAAATTAGCAGGCATTACTGATGTTAATAAGGCGTTCGCCGGCGCTATTCCAGGTGATAAGGAAAAATTCATCGGCAAGCTTTCAACCCGAGAAATCCAAGACATGATTGATAATAACGAAGCTGATAAGATCACTGCCTTAAAGTCATCATTGAATGGCAATGATACTTTGCTGGCAGCTTCCGTAAAGGCTGCACTCACGGGCAATGGCAGTCGAGCTACGCAATTAAGGAATGCATTAGGCTTGTAAAATTTATGAAAAAAGATCAATCAATAATAATAAGCGAGATACCAGGATTAGCCGAAGAAATCGGATTCTTTTTCGATACGCCGCGGGTATTGAATTATTTTTCAGCTAAGGTCGCCTCTGATTACGGACTGGCGGCTGAGGATATCGCTGATTTTGCGTATGAGCTAGCCCTAGAGGATTTTAATTTTGAAAATTTAGAACAACGGTTGGTTGATGAATTCAATGTTTCGAGTGGGATAGCCGCTAATTTGTCCCGAGACATATTGGGAAAGATTTTTTTGCCATTGGATAGGTATATTCCGGGTAAGCCCGTGGCGGCAGAACTGGCGAGTCGGAAAATAGAACTTGGAGGTTATAATCCGTATATCGAACGCTTTGATTTATTTGTTGAAGAAGAGAGGAATAAGCATATTAAGGATTTAGAAAATCTTTATGAGCAGACAATCAATAGTCCTGAGGAAAAACAAGAAGTATTATATTTATTTGCTAATGATTTAGCTGATATTATCAGCGGCGGAACCGCAGAGGCTTTAGCCGGATTAAATGATGTTTTATTATATCTTTTGGATAAGGATAAGAATTTCCATCAGGAATTGGTTAAGGCCATATTGAATAACAATCAGCATATTTCTAAGAGCTCTTTTCAGCTTAATGGGCAGCAAGTAGATCCGACAATTGCTAATTGGCTCAAGGCTTTTATAAGTCAGAAAGGAACTGCGATTTTTTCAACTCTTGATTTGTCGAATTTTTTGACAAATTCTCCTTTTACTCGCCAATTAGATGAAGATGAAAGAAAACTGTTGGTTAAGCTATTGATGGTTTACCGTAATATAAAGTTTTATCCCTTATCACTGGATGAATTGAATCCTGATCAATTGGCAATTATTCCTTTTGAAAAACCAGAAGCCGTGAGTAAGAAAAAAGCGGCCGTTTCAAATGGATTAGATAATAAATTATCGATTAACGGGGTAGGGAAGGAAGAGCCGGAAGAATTGACAGTCGAGCAAAAACTCGCCAAGTATGACTGGTCAAAGATCGTCGGCATTGAGCGCCGAGCGCTCTTAGAGGAATTGGGCGTCAGCCTGAAGGATTTTGTCAAATGGCTGGGCGAGAAGAAATAATTTTTAACGATCAATAATGGCAAACGACTATATTTCAAAATTAAAGCAGCTATCTCCGGCTTTACAGGCCAAGCTGTCGAGCGAGAATTTTCTGGCGAAGCTGGATGAGCTGGACGTGAAGTATGGCATCAAAGCCGTACTTATTCTTTTAAGCTTACTACTGAGGGAAATCGATTATGGAGCTTTGGATGAGAAGCTGAAAGCTGATTACTGCTTTAATGATTTCTTGGCCGAGGAAGTCAAGAAGAAATTCGGCGAGCTGATCAAGGATCTTGGAGTTGATGCGGTTCCAGCGAAGCCGGCAGAGCCTGCTAATAACAATGCGAAACCGGCGTCTTCCGTGACTTTTTCTCGCGCCGATGAAGAAGAAGTCAAGAAATATTCAAGCATCGCGTCGGCGCCGAAAATCGATCATTCGATGCAGGCGAAAAACATCTTAAACGCTTACGGCTTCCAAAGCGCGGATGAAGTGATGCTTAAGCGTTTGGAAAATATCATTATCGCCAGAGTCCGAGACGTTCGAGATGATTTGGAAACGAAGGAAAGCTTGATTAAAAGCAAAAAAGTCGGTGGCATGGAATTTTCTGACGCTGATGCCGAAAAATTATTGAATCTGATAAAGAATAGGGATAGCATCAGCGCGCAGGCCGAAATTAGGATAAAAACCGATATTAAGCCGGCTAATAATGATTTTCAGCCGACTTTTGAGATGGAGAACGGATTGCCGGTGGTAAGGATGCCGGAAAAAAATAGCGGACCGAAGCTGCTTGAGCCGGAAAAATTGCTTCAGCCGCCCGATGATGTTAAAATTAAGGCAGAAACATCGGCATTGCCGGCGCCGAATCCCGCCCCTTACATTGCGGAAAAAATAATTCCGGAATCAGTCTTGAATGCCAAGACGGCGAATCGCCCAAATCTTGATGACGTGAAACTGGAAAAAAGATTGATGGGTCCGGTCGAGGAGTTGGAGAATATGACGATCATCGATTTCCGCCGCATTGCCGCTGATCCGCAGACGGCAGTCAATAAGATAAAGGAAAAAATAGATCTATTGGAAGGCGATAGTTTCAGCCAGAAGATTGCTGGAATTTCCGCCTGGCAGAAAAGCGAAGTCAGCAGATTCTATCGCTTATTGGGACAGCTCTCCATGTCAGAAGGCAGGAATATCGAGGATATTATAAAAGAGCGTTTGATGTCGGGCAAACCCACGTTATCAATGGATGAATTCCACGCAGTTATGGAATTAAACAGAGTATTAAGATTTTGAGTTAAATTTTTTAATTTTTTATTTTCTTAGTTTATTATTTTTATGCAGCAAGTTGTTGTGCCACAATTTCTCGATGTCGAGGATAAGATCATCGGCCCCATAACCGTCAGGCAATTCATAGAGATGCTGGCCGGCCTGATTATTATCGTCATTTTTTATAAGATATTCGATTTCAGCTTGTTTATCGTAACTAGCTTGATAGTTTTTGCCATGGATGTTGTTCTAGCATTCGCAAAAATAAACGGCCAAGCTTTCCATTTATTCCTGTTGAATTTCATACAAACACTTAGGAATCCGAAATTAAAAACTTGGCGCAAAGATATAGATTTAAAGGTATTGGCTGGGCGTTTGGCCGCGCCCTTGGAAGAGAAGATCCCTACTGTCAGACGCAAGCAGCTGAGCACATCTAAGATATCAGAAATCGCTTTGATAATTGACACCGGCGGAATTTATGCCGGTGAGAACGGGGGAACGACGCAATAAATAATTATGGCAAAAAAAGAAAAAATTCGGCATGCGACAAAGTCTACGCCGTCAACGCAAAAATACCTGCAGATCGCGGAAATCCGCGATGATACTGTCATAATGAAAGACGGCAGCATCCGCAGCGTGCTTTTGGTCTCATCGATAAATTTCGCGCTCAAGTCGGAAGATGAGCAGAACGCGATCGTTTCCGCTTATGTCAATTTCTTGAATTCCATGGATTCGCCGATGCAGATTTTGATCCAATCGCGCAAGCTTGATTTGGAGCAGTACCTTAATTATTTAAAGGATGCTGCCGCCAAGCAGACTAATGATCTGCTCAAGATGCAGATGGCGGAATACCAGCAATACATAACGGAGTTGGTGTCGCTGGGCAATATCATGACGAAAAGATTTTATGTCATCGTGCCATTCGAGCCTTTCAGCTCCAAATCCCGAGGGTTTTGGGCCAGGACTGGCGACGTCTTGTCGCCGACTTCAGTTGCCAACGTTAGTCAGAAGATATTTGCTTCGCGCCAAAAGGAATTATTCACAATAGTCGATCGTGTGCTGTCCGGCTTGGCCGGCATGGGATTGAGAGCGCAAGTCCTTGATACGCAGGCATTGATCGAGCTGTTCTATAATACTTATAATCCGACAGTCGCGCCTAATGAAAAAATGGAAGATATAAATAAATTAATGATGGAAACGAGCATGTAATATGGCTATTTCACCGCAGCAGTTAGAACCGAATAGGAATCTGCCTCCGCCGCCGCCGGTAACCGGTTACGGCCAGGTTGCCGAGCCGACAAAGGCGCAAGAGCGCCAAGCGGAAGTGAAGGAGCTGGCCACGGCCAAGGAGATGATCGAGGAAGAACGGATTTATCGCCGCGGCGTCGTTTCTGTCCGCGATTTGATTTCTCCGGCCGCCTTGGAAATTAATCCCAATCATCTCAAATTGGGAGAATTATTTGTGCGGACTTTATTCGTTTTCGAGTATCCGCGCTATATCGCTGTCGGTTGGTTTGCGCCGATCATTAATATGGACATCGCCGCTGATATTTCCATGTATTTTTATCCGGTCAAGTCGGCCGTCATCTTGAAACAATTGAAGAAGAAAGTCGGCGTACTTGAGGCCGGCATAGTCGGCGCGGCGGAAAAAGGCTCGCCTCGCGATCCTTTGGCTGAGACGGCGCTGCGCGATATGGAAAAGCTGCGCGATGATCTGACGCAGGGCGTTGAGCATTTTTTTCAGATTTCCCTGTATGTTACATTATATGCCA
This sequence comes from Candidatus Buchananbacteria bacterium, assembly GCA_041666505.1. Lineage (GTDB taxonomy): Bacteria > Patescibacteriota > Patescibacteriia > 2-01-FULL-39-33 > 2-01-FULL-39-33 > CAISTG01. The sequence goes on from JBAYGU010000008.1 coordinate 34,048, forward strand.
AAACTCTGGAAGAATTGGACATGACTTCGGAGCGGTTAGAGAATTTCTTCGGTCAGACATTGATTTATTCCCGCCGCGTGTTTTACCAAGCCGAGCAGGGTTTCAATTCGACTATGCCTATGGCGTATGATGAATTGCAGGTCTATATCAACATGAATTCGTCTCCAGCCGCCTCGTCATTCCCTTTTGTCTCGTCTGATCTGACATCAGATAGGGGCGTGCTTTACGGCATCAATCGCCATAACAACAGCTTGATTCTTTTTGATCGCTTCTCATTGCAGAATGCTAATATGGTGGTATTCGCCACTTCCGGCGCCGGCAAATCTTATGCCATTAAGCTGGAAGTTCTCCGTTCTATGATGTTTGGCACGGAAGTTCTGATTATCGATCCGGAAAGGGAATATAGCCATCTATGCGAGGCGGTTGGCGGCACTTACATCGACATATCACTTAATTCCGAAGGTAAGATTAATCCTTTTGACTTCCCTCGTGCCATCGGTGAAGATGCTAAGCCGGCAGATATTATTAGGAATGCCGTTATTACGGTCAAGGGTTTGGTCAGATTGATGATTGGCGATGCCACGCCGGAAGAGGATTCGATTATTGATCGGGCGCTTCTGGAAACATATGCCAAGAAAGATATCACGCCCGAAGCTGATCTGCGTTATGTTCAGCCGCCGATCATGACTGATTTCCTGGATATCCTCGAAGGCATGGAGGGGGCGGAAAAAATTGTCATCAAGATGAAGAAATACACGGAAGGGACATTTGCCGGTTTGCTTAATAATCCGACCAATGTGCAATTGGAAAATCAATTAGTTGTATTTTCCGTGCGTGATTTAGAAGACGAATTGAAGCCGCTAGCTATATATACGATCGTCAATCATATCTGGAATGTGGTTAGAAGCGTCTTGAAGAAGAGGTTATTGGTAGTCGATGAGGCCTGGTGGCTGATGCAAAGGGAAGACTCAGCGAAATTTATTTTCGCTTTAGTTAAACGTTGTCGCAAGTATTATTTGGGTGTTACTACTATTACCCAAGATGTTAATGATTTCTTGACTTCGCCTTACGGCCAGGCAATCGTCAATAACTCGGCGATACAGATACTGCTGAAGCAATCGCCGGCGGCTATTGATCTGATCCAGAAGACTTTTCTTTTGACTGAGGGAGAAAAATATTTGTTGCTGGAATGCGGAGTGGGAGAGGGAATATTCTTCGCCGGAGCCAAGCATGTCGCCATTAAGACGACGGCGTCGTATTCCGAGGATCAATTGATCACTTCCGATCCGCGGCAACTGTTGGAAATAGAAGCAGCGAAAAAGGAATTTGCTGAATCAATGTCGGCAGGTCAATCATAATTAATATTCAATATTGAATATTTAATATTAAACGTATTATGTTCGAAAATATCGATAGGCGAAAATTAATAATTTACGGATTAATTGCATTACTGGTCATAATACTGGTGATAATTTTATTATGGATTTTCTGGCCGAAGGCGAAAACGCCCGCAGCCGTTGCTCCGCCGACTCAGCCGGAAGCAACGAATCAAATTGCGCCTCAGCCAGCTGCTTTACCGCCGGTAACGGCAGAAAGATTGCAGGAAGATAAGAGCTATCCTCTGGGTCTGAAACAATTAGCAATGGCTTTTGCTGAAAGATTCGGCAGCTATTCGACGGATGAGCCGGTAAAGAATATGGCTGATCTGGAGCCGTTCATGACCGTTAATTTAAAAAATAGCGCGGCCCTGCAGACCGATTTGGAAAGTCCGGGAATTTTCAGCGGTTTTTCTACTAAGGCGCTGTCAACTAATCTTATTAGCAGCAATTCAAATGGCGCCATCATCATAGTCAAAACGCAAAGGACTCAGACGTTGGGCGCTGATGCCGCCAGCAAAACGTTTATTGCCAGCCTTGAGCTTACCGCAGTCAAGTCAGGAAACGATTGGAAAATCGATAGCGCGAAATGGCAATGAATCAATTAAGAATTATGAATTAAGAATTAAGAATTGTTGTTTCTCCCTCACCTTTCGAAGGGGAGGGTTGGGGTGGGGTATTATGAAATTAAAAAAAGATGCTCTTGATCTGGTATTTCCGCAGTTTTGCATCGGTTGTAATAATGAAGGCAAGATATTATGCCAGGAGTGCTGCGATAAATTGATTATTAATCCGCAAAAAATCTGTCCGGTTTGCAAAATGGCCGATGAGGCTCGCAATTGCGCCGGCAGTCAGTTGGATAATTTGTGGACACTTTCGCACTATCAGGACAATTTGGTCGCTGAGTCGGTGCAGAAATTAAAATATGAATATCTGATTGATTTCATGCATGATTATTGGAAGGCATATTTGCAAAAATTCTGGCAATTAAATAAAACCGAAATAAATAGTAATCATCTGTTAATTCCAGTGCCTCTGCACAGGAAAAGATTATTGGAGAGGGGATTTAATCAGTCGGAACTTATTGCCAGTGAATTGGCGGCAATTTCCGGTTTGCCGATTGAAAAAGATCTTTTAAAAAGGGCGATATATAACGAGCCGCAAGTCGGCATGAACGGATCGCGCCGATTGGAAAATATCAAGGGGATATTCAGCATTGATTATAAGGCGTTAAGCCGATCTTGGGACAAGGAAATAATCCTTATTGATGATGTTTATACGACCGGCTCGACCATGTCTGAATGCGCCAAAATTTTGAAATCAGCCGGATTTAAAAGGATTAACGGCTTAGTCTTGGCTGTGGATTAGTGTCGGATGATTGAAGTTTTGCGGGGTCTTGCAAAATGGCTGATTTTGTGTTAAAATACGTGAGTTAATTATAGTTTATTGGTGGAGAGATGGCTGAGTTGGCTGAAAGCGGCAGATTGCTAATCTGTTAAACGTCTTTTTGGGCGTTTCGGGGGTTCGAATCCCCCTCTCTCCGATGTGAATAGGATTAGAATTAAGGAGAGGTGGCAGAGCGGTTGAATGCGTCAGTCTTGAAAACTGAAGTCCCCTTAAAAGGACCGCGAGTTCGAATCTCGCCCTCTCCGGTAATACAATTTAGTATCGTGCAGACCCGATTACCATCAAAATTAGCCAAATTATCGAAACTGATTTTGAACGAAAATCGGGCGAGTAATAGGGATTCGAACTATCGCCTAATGAACTATGGGCGACTCACATAGTTTTAAAAGCAAATTGCGATAACCAAGTAAAATAATTCTCGGAATTTTTCGAGGATTATTTTAAGTTATGAAATTGAAAAAGCATTCATTAGGATGCAGATTTCCTGATAAAAATTCTGGCCAATCGTAATTCGTCGTAAGAGTAATCTTCGCCTAATAATTCTCGTACCGGGCTTAGCGCCCAAATCATGCCAGTGGCTTCAAAGGCGGTTTTTATTTTTTCTAATCTTATTGCATCCGGTTTCAGATGATCAATCGACATGTTTTTGTCTATTTCTGTGATTTTTTCCAAATGTTCAATTATCGTACTGATTTTTAATCCGCGCTGTCTGGCAATGTCAGACAAAGGCAGTCCTTTTATCAGCAGCTCCTTAGTTTGATCATATGTTGATCTTTGCAGGTTAATTTCGGCTGTTGGATGCGGTTTATATTTTGATTCTGTCATGTCAGTAAGATTCTTAATTTTGGCATACTCACTAATCATCGCCAGAAAAATTTCTCCGAATTGCTCGAGCTTCTGGTCGCCGACGCCGGTAATTTTTAATAATGATTGAGGGTTTTGCGGATAGTAAGTCGCCATTTCCTGCAAGGTATTATTGCTAAAAATTACATAAGGAGGAACACCCATCTGATCGGCTAAACGTTTGCGCAATATGCGCAATTCTTCATATAACTCTGCATTATACGGTAAATTGCCCTGCTGGCTTCCATCACCGCTGGCCTGACTGGTAAAACTCGGTTCTGCTAATTTGATACTGAGTTTTTGTTTTAAGAAAGTTGAAGCAGAATCGGTTAACTGCAAAACGGGATACTGCCCGTCGGTTTTTTGTAGTAGATTTTTGTTAATCAATTGGTTGATAATCTGGCTTAATTGATCTCGA
>JBAYGU010000009.1:0-32838 GCA_041666505.1 Candidatus Buchananbacteria bacterium
AAAAGTATTGCAAAAGAATCGCGCCGAAATAAATCATGGCTAGATTTTAAGCTTCACTCATTAAACCGTCAGCTCGTCCGCATTAACGGACTCGGTTGACGGTTTGCCTCCGGCCATTCGTTCCCGCATAAAATCAGCACAAGATTTATTAATGGCGCAACTTCGATACAATTTCAAGCATCGATACGAATTCATAATTCATAATTCATAATTCTTAATTAATTCAAAGGTATGCATGATTTTCACCTGGCGGATTCAATTTACAAAGTGATAATGGAATACGCAGACAAAAATGAATTGAAAAAAATCACTAAAGCGGTGATTGAGCTGGGCTCGATCGTCGAGCATGGCGAGGAAGTTTTGCCTGCAAATCTGGAATTTAATATCAAGATGCTGGCCGAAGGCGGAATCGCTGACGGTTTATCTGTCGAAATAATTGCTGGAGAAGGCAATAATTGGACTTTGAAAGAGATCGAAGGGGAATAATTTTATAAAAAAAACAGCGCGATCCGAGGATCGCGCAAAAACAGAATTATCTGTCACTATTCTCTCGGCCGTATAATGAATGCAACGCCGATGAAGAGAATTCCAGCGATGCACTGCTGAAAAGGGCTTATCAGGTTGTTTGCTGTTAGTAGTAAAGCCACTATGAACGACTGAACGCCCATACCAATAAATACTGGATTCGGTTTCATCGCATTTTCCTTTCAAGAGATTTTATGGTGCTATATTAAGTGAGTCATACATAACCCACTAATATATTTAGTCTAGCATATAATTGTCAAGCGTTTTATCCACAGATAACGAAATAATTACCTAAATTTAGATAAAATATACTATGAAAATCAAGACAATCAGACAAGTAAAAAATCTCAAAAGCAAGAAAGTGTTGCTTCGCGTGGATTTTAATATACCGCTAAATCCTGATGGCAATGTCGGCCGAAATGAGGATTATCGCATCGTCAAGACCTTGCCGACCATTAAATATTTGGTGGCTAAGGGTGCTAAGGTCATTATTATGGCGCATCTTGGACGCCCAGACGGCAAAGTCGTTGAAAAATTCCGGCTGGATCCGGTTGCCAAAAGATTATCGCAGCTATTGAAGAAAAAAGTCTCCAAAAGCAAAGAGATAATCGGCTGGGAAACGGACACGAAAATCGGTGAGATGAAAAATAGCGATATCTTAATGTTGGAGAATGTCCGCTTTGATGCTCGTGAGGAAAAAGGCGATAAGGTATTTGCCAAGGCTTTGGCGAATCTCGGCGATATTTTTGTCAATGACGGCTTTGCGGTTTCGCATCGTGATCAGGCAACAGTTTCGACAATACAGAGTTATCTGCCGTCATACGCTGGATTTCTTTTGGAAGATGAAATCACTTATTTATCAAAAGTTTTGAAAAAACCAAAGCAACCGCTAGTCGTCATTATTGGCGGCGCGAAAATGGAAACGAAAATCAAAGTCATCAAGAATTTTATCAAGGTGGCGAAGAAAGTGCTTTTGGGCGGAGCGCTGGCCAATACGGTTTTGCATATCATGGGAATTTCCGTCGGCAATTCTCGGTTGGAAACCGGAATGTTCAGTGAGGTGAAGAAATTGAAGCTGATAGACAATAAAATCGTCGTGCCGATTGACGGCGTCATGGCCGAATCTTATGGGGCAAAAAAGAGCCGGATTGATGCTTTGGCCGACATCAAACCCGATGAATTGATTCTGGATATCGGGCCGGAAACCGTCAAGCTCTATGAAAAAATCATCGCTTCTGCTAAAATGATAGTATGGAACGGCCCGATGGGATTGATAGAAAATCCACTCTCCGCCCAAGGCACAATTAAACTAATTAGAATTTTGGCTGGATCGAAAGCAGAAACGATTGTCGGCGGCGGCGAGACGGTCAAGATGATCCGCAAAATGAAGCTGGAAAATAAATTTACTTTCATTTCCACCGGCGGGGGAGCGATGCTGGAGTTTTTGGAAGGCAAAAAACTGCCGGGACTCTCTAAATTAATTAATAATTAAGAATTAAAAATAAATAACACAAAAATATGGAAGACACAAACCAAAAATCCTGCTGCGGCGCGGACGGCAAATGCAATTGCCACATGGCCAAGCACGTCATCATGGCTGTTTTAGCCATTGTAGTGATCGTTTACTTAGGCGTTCTGATCAGAAATTCTCTCAGGACGTATGATTACATCGGCAAGACTCCGGACATCATCAATCAGGTGACGGTTACCGGAACGGCTAAGATTGCAACAGCTCCAGATATCGCTTTGCTTAATATTGGCATAATTAGTGAAGGCGCGACGGTCAATGCCGCTCAAAAGGGCACAACGGAAAAAATGAATAGCATTGTTAATTCCCTTAAGAATGATTTCAAGATCGATCCTAAAGACATTAAAACGGAAAATTTCAGCGTCAATCCGAAGTATGACTGGTCAAGCGGCAGGCAGAGCATTATCGGCTATACCGTCAGTCAGAGTGTGAGCGTCAAGGTCAGGAATTTCGACAATACCGGCAATATCTTGGCTAAAGCTACGGAGTTGGGAGCCAATAGCGTTTCCGGACCGAATTTTCAGATTGATGATCCAGAAAAAGCCAAGAGCGTCGCCAGAGAGCAGGCTATCGCCCAAGCAAAAGAAAAAGCAAAAACGTTAGCCGATCAGGTCGGCATCAAGCTCGGCCGCATCGTCAATTTTTATGAAGGCGGTGGCGATATGCCGAATGTCTATTACGGCATGGGAGGTGCCATGGCTGATTCGGCCAGCGTAAAATTGTCTGCGCCATCGATCGAACCGGGAACTCAAGACGTCCAACTGACAGTCAGTATCAGCTATGAGATAAAGTAAATTAAGTTAAAACACTTATGGAGAATTTGATTGATGTCTTGAAGGAGGAGATGAAAAAGCAGTTCAAGGATGTCGGGGGCGACCACGGGTACGATCATACGATCAATGTCTATAATTGCGCCGTGCACCTGGCAAGAGTAGAAAATGCCGATCTTAAAGTCATTGAAGCGGCAGCCTTGCTCCACGACATAGGCCGTAAGGAAGAAATGGATTTCAAGGGCAAGATCGACCATGCTTTGATAGGCGCGGAAAAAGCGAGAAAAATATTAATGGATCTCGGGTTAGATCAGGAATTCATCGTGAAGGTATATTTTTGCGTCTTGCGGCATCGCAGCCGGAATAATTGGAATCCGGAATCATTGGAAGAAAAGATCATCTTCGATGCAGACAAGCTCGACAGCATCGGCGCTACCGGCATCGGCCGCGCTTTTATGTGGGCCGGCAAGGTCGGCGCTCGGCTCCATACTAAGAATCCTGATTTATCCGCAGGAGCTGAATATAGCCACGAAGATACGGCTTATCGCGAGTTTGTCATTAAGTTGGATAAGATAAAAGATAAGATCCATACGAATGAGGGCAAACGGCTGGCGGTCAGGCGCCATGAATTTATGGTTAAATTCTTTGAGGAGCTTAATCATGAAATGGAGGGGGATATTTGACAAATTTCCTAAATGTGCTATGCTGAAAAGTCTAGTAAGCACATTTTATACGGAATTACATCTGAAAAGGCCCAAAAAAACGAGGAGAAGGCAAATGAGGATAGAGGATTATAATCTGAAGAACGACATCGTTGTAATGATGAAGATCGTGGCTCGACTGAGATTCGCGTCAGAGCTGATTCCTTTCCGTTTCGAGGCAATCAGTCCGAAGGCTGCCGTTGAATCTGCCCTAAAGACGAAATTTCTGTCAATAGTAAGCGGAAAGAATATCACTGATCCGCTGACTTTGCTTAATGATGAGCCTATCAGTGCCGGCGAAAGGAAATTCGCTTTCGCTGAATTCCATTGGGAATACACTGATCCCGAAACTCAAAAAGTATTTCCAATCGTCAGGGGAATGCCAGATCGATGCACTCCGCTGCTCAATGGCAATGAAATCCTGCCAAAAATGTCCGAATTGGTTCCGTTCGTCCGTCCCGCCGGGGTTGCAGAGACCCTTGCGATAATTCAAGCTAATCCTGATTTACTTGCGAAGTTCAAGTCATTTGCCATCTATGGCGAAAAGAAATATGGATTTGCCATAAATCCAGGGCATATATGCTATCTGCCCATGGATTGCAAGCTCGGCTTGCATTGGCTTGTGCCTGTGGTTACTCTGTAATTATTTTTATCCCTCTTTCACTGTCGAAGGAGGGGTTTTTTTATTTCCAAAATTTGTGATAATATATTGTCAGGAATTGCTTTAATTCCAGATTTATAATTATTAATCGATGCATAGTTATGGCAAAAATCAAAAAAGTCACTGCGCGGGAAATCTTGGATTCGCGCGGCAATCCGACAGTTGAGGTGGAAGTATTATTAGATAATGGCCGAAAATCCTGGGCTGGAGTGCCTTCTGGAGCTTCTACAGGCTCTCGCGAGGCCTTAGAGCTGCGAGACGGCGATAAAAAACGCTACGGCGGAAAGGGCGTTTTAAAAGCGGTGGCTAATGTCAACAATATTCTCGCGCCAAAATTGAGAGGGATGGACCCAACCAAGCAGAAAGAAATTGATTCATTGATGCTAAAATTGGACGGAACGGAAAATAAAACCAAGCTAGGCGCTAACGCAATTCTTGGTGTTTCCATGGCAGTCGCCAGAGCCGGCGCTTTCGCCTCCAAAAAACCGCTATACGCTTATTTGCAGAAAAAGTACTGGTCTAAGGGCAAGCTAAGCTTCCCGGTACCGATGATGAATATCATGAATGGCGGTGCTCATGCCGGCTGGTCAACGGATATCCAGGAATTCATGGTTACTCCGCAACAGAAAAATATTAAAGAGGCTGTGCGTTGTGGCGCTGAGATATTTCATGCGCTAAAAAAACTTCTAGCAAGTCAAGGTTTAGCAACAACTGTCGGCGATGAAGGCGGATTTGCCCCGAAATTAACGAGCAATGAACAGCCGCTTGGTTTGATAATTCAAGCTATTACCGAGGCTGGCTACAAGCCGAGCAAGGACGTTAAATTGGCGATCGATTCCGCTTCCAGCGAATTTTATAAAGATGGCAAATACGACATGAAAGCGGACAAGAAAATGCGGTCGGCCTCAGATATGGTTGAGATGTATGCCAAGTGGTGTGCTAATTATCCGATTGAATCATTAGAAGACGGCTTAGCCGAAGGCGATTGGGACGGCTGGGCGGAATTAACTAAAAAATTGGGCAAGAAGATCTCACTTATCGGAGATGACCTGTTCGTGACTAATCCGAAAATATTGAAGGAGGGGATTGAGAAGAAAGTCGCCAATGCGATTCTGATAAAGTTGAACCAGATCGGCACCGTATCAGAGACCGTCGAAGCGATGAAACTGGCTCAGGCAAATAAATACAAATTAGCAGTCTCGCACAGAAGCGGAGAAACTTGTGATGATTTCATCGCGGACCTCGCTGTCGCATCGGGCGCGGAATACATCAAGACCGGCTCGCTCTGCCGCATGGAGCGGGTGGCCAAATATAATCGCTTGATGGAGATTTGGGATGAATTGGGTAAGTAATATGTAATGAAATAATAAGTAATAAGTAAAAGGAAGGGATATATTTCCCTTTCCTTTTTTCTTAAATTTATGTTATAATAACAAGCGTAATTGCAATATTACTTTTTACATATTACGTATTACTTTCCCCAAAATCATGCCCTCAAAATCCAAAAAAATACCTATTAGCAAAAAGATAATCCTTCTCATCCTCGATGGTTGGGGACTTGGCAAAAATGATGGCAGCAACCCGATTTGGATCGTCAAGCCGCCATTTATCGACTCATTGTATAAGAAGTATCCTTGGACGACTCTTTGCGCTTCCGGCAAATGCGTCGGTTTGCCGCCGGGGCAGGTCGGCAATTCCGAAGCTGGCCATATGAATCTTGGCGCTGGCAGAATCGCAGATCAGGATTCGCTGAAGATAAATAAGCATATAAGCACCGGAGAATTCTTCAAGAATCCGGCTTTTGTCGCCGCCATCAAGCACAGCATTAAGAATAAATCCGCCATACATCTGATGGGCATGATCAGTAATGGCCAGAGTCCGCATAGCGATCCCGATCAGCTCCTTGCTCTTCTGACTTTAGTGCGCAAATATCCGATCAAAAAAGTCTATCTGCATCTTTTTACTGATGGCCGGGACAGTCCGCAGCTGGCATCGTTAAAGTTGATAATGGCGCTGGAGAGGTCGTTGAAACCGAATGAAAAAATTGCCACTGTAATCGGCCGGTTTTACGCGATGGATCGCAAAAAAGTCTGGACGCGCACAATCATGGCATATAACGCCATGGTTGACGGCAATGATGCCCATAAAGCCGATAGTCCTCAAGAAGGGATCGATCGGGCATATAATGCCGGCATTACCGATGAATTCATCGAACCGATCGTAATCCGTCAAAAGGGAAAAATGCTTCCGCGCATATCCGATGATGATTCGGTGATATTCTTTAATCTGCGCAGCGATCGCGCCCGCCAATTAGCCAAGCCGTTCACTCAGACTAATTTCGAGGCTATGAATCCCGGCTTTGCCAAACGGAAGAGAGTGCTGAAGAATCTTCTATTCGTCGCCATGACGGATTTCGGCCCCGATCTTGATTCTATTGCGACAGCTTACCCGTCAGAGGATTTGAAAAACACACTGACTATGGTGCTAAGCATTAAGAAACAGATATATATCGCTGAAAGCGAAAAATACGCGCACGTCACGTTCTTTTTCAACGGGGGTTATGCCGATCCGGTCGATGGGGAAGTCAGGGTGAATATACCTTCGCCGCATGTCGACCATTATGATAAAGTGCCGGCTATGTCTACTGCCGCCATAACGAAAAAGATCATCAGTTCTCTTAAAAAATACGATTTCATTGTGGCAAATTTCGCCTGCCCGGACATGATCGGCCATACAGGGAATATGGAAGCCTCTCAGGATGCGATTAAGGCGGTTGACAAGTACGTCAAGCAGGTTTATGCCGCGGCTCAGAAAAATAACGCCACCTTGATAATTACCGCCGATCATGGTAATGTGGAATACAAGCTCAATTTGAAAACCAAGGAAAAAATGACCGAGCATACGACAAATCCCGTGCCGCTGATATTGATCGGCAAAGGCTTTGATAAATCGATCAAATTGAAAAAAAATGGCGTTTTGGGCAATGTCGCACCGACTATTCTGGATCTTTTTGGAGAAAAGAAGCCGAAAGAAATGAGCAAGGAAAGCCTTATATAATATCAAATTTTTAATTTTTAAATAATGTTCTAATGTATTAATGTTTAAAAATTTAGAAATTAAAAAATTATTTTAAAAATTGGTAATTAAAAATTAAAAATTTCTTAGATATTTATACTCATTATGTCTGAAGATAACAAAGAAAAAAGCCGCCCCAAACCCGTGGTCTTAATGATCCTTGACGGCTGGGGCGCTGCGCCTCCATCTCGATCAAATGCGATCACGATGGCGAAGACTCCTGCTTTGACTAATCTAATCAAGACATATCCAGCCATGACCTTGCAAGCGTCTGGAGAAGCGGTCGGACTGTCTTGGGGCGAGATCGGCAACAGCGAAGTCGGCCATTTGAATCTCGGTTCGGGCAAGTTGATATATCAGAATCTGCCGCGCATCAATAAGTCGATTTCCGACGGGTCTTTTTACGAGAATGAAAAATTTTTGGAAGCGATAAAACATGCGAAAAAAAATAAAGGCAAATTGCACCTGATGGGTCTTATTTCTTCAGGCGGAGTGCATAGCCATATCGATCATCTGTTCGCCTTCATGGAGCTGTGCTCGAAGGAAAAATTTACGGAGGTTTATGTCCACGGTTTCCTTGATGGCCGAGATATGCCTTATAATTCTGGCATTGATTTCGTTTCGCGCATAATGAAGAAATCGAAGGAATTCGGTTTGGGGAAAATCGCGTCGCTTTCGGGACGGTTTTATGCAATGGATCGGGATAATCATTGGGAACGGGTCGTAATTGCCTACAATGCCATGGTAAAAGGCGAATCAAAAGAATCATTTGCCGATCCGATTGAAGCCGTTCGTTCATCTTATGACAAGAAGGTATATGATGAGGAATTCGTGCCCGCCGTGATTACAGAGGGAAATAAGCCTCTGGCTCTGATTGAAAATGGCGATTCAGTGATATTTTTTAATTTCCGCTCTGATCGCGCCCGCGAGCTGACTAAGACCTTGGCTCTGCCCGGATTCGATAAATTCGAGCGAGAGTATTTCAAGGATTTGTATTTCGTTTCCATGACCGAATATGAGAAAGATCTTCCAGTTGAGGTGGCGTATCTGCCTGAACTTATCAAGGAACCTCTGGCGAAAGTCATTTCTGATGCCGGATTGACGCAGCTGCATATTGCGGAGACGGAGAAATACGCCCATGTGACCTTTTTCTTCAATGGTGGCATGGAAAAAAAGTTTGTCGGCGAAGAAAGAATTCTTGTTCCGTCACCTCGCGTTCCGTCATATGCCGATAAACCGGAAATGTCTGCCAAAGATGTGACAAAAAAGATTATCGAGGCTATTATGTCGGATAAATTCGACTTCATCGTGGTAAATTTTGCCAATTGCGACATGGTCGGCCATACGGGCAATTTAAAGGCTACCATCAAAGCCGTGGAAACTGTTGACTCCTGCGTCAAGAAAATCATTGAAGTGATCCTGGCAAAAAACGGCGTGGCGCTAATGACTGCCGATCATGGCAATGCCGAGGAATTAGTTAATTTGCAATCAGGTGAGATTGATAAGGAACATAGCACTTATCCCGTGCCGTTTCTGCTTGTCAGCAAGGAATGGGAAGGTAAGAATGCCGGACTTCAGGAAATGCCCGGAGGCGACTTATCATTATTGCAGCCATCAGGATTACTATCGGATGTCGCTCCGACTATTATTAAGATATTGGGACTTAAACAACCTAAAGAAATGTCTGGCAGGGCATTGATATAATTGAATCTATTTTTATCATTTATTTAATTTAAAATTTTGAAGTGGAAAATAAAAACTTATGTTAAAGATTTTTAAAAAAAAATGGTTTTGGATAACCGCGGTTATAGTTTTAGCGGTAATCGGCTTTTTAGCATTTGCAATATTCAATAAGAAGCCGGCAATCGAGTATACGACAGAGCAGGTCAAAAGAGGCAATCTGATCCAGACAGTTTCCGCGACGGGTATTGTCGAATCCGCTCATGAAATCACATTGAACTTCAAAAGCCCGGGAAAAATCGTAATTCTCAACGCTAAAGAGGGCAAAGACGTTAAGGCGGGCGATGTCTTGGCTCAGATAGACTCTAGCGGCATTAACGCCTTGATCAATCAATATGCGGCGAATTTGGCATCGGCGAAAGCGAATCTGGATAAAGTCAATGCGGGAGCATCCGCTGAAGACGTCAATTTGACGCGAGAGCAATTGCTTAAGGCGCAGAATGATTATGACAGATTGATTCAAGAATCGGCCAGCCAGATAAAGATTCTGCGCGAGAAAACCGTCGATTCATTGAATAATTCCGTATTCAGCATACAGACAGCGCTTAATACCGTTTATAATGATTTAATAAACTCGGAAACGACCGTTAATATGATCGCGGCCGATTCGAATTTGGATAATAAGGTGAATGATGGCTATGAAACGATGAAAAACAGATTTGCCGATCTGCGGCTATCAATCGATTCCGCCAAAGCCGGCAATGGCGATTCCGATAAGATAATCGCGGCCAGCGATGCGACGAGGATTTATTTAAGCGATCTTAATTCTTTGCTTGATGACGCATATAATTTATCAGATAAGATCATAACTAATACCACATATACCACTACGAAGAAAGATACGCTCAAATCCGACATAAGCGCCCAGCAGACTGCGATAAATACGGCCTTGACATCGCTTCAGACTGCCCGATCGAATCTAATCAACAGCAGCAACAGCTATCAGACTGATATCCAAGCGGCTGCCGGCAGCGTGGCCATAGCGCAAGCGCAATTGGATCTTAAGCAGTCCGGTCCGCGCAGCTTCGATATCGCATCGGCAATGGCGCAAGTCGCTCAGGCTCAGGCGTCCTTGGATAAGGCCAGAGCTGATGCCGCTGATTACACCATCAAGGCGCCGATAGACGGCAAAATCACGAAAGTCAATTATGCCTTAGGCGAGACTCCTAACAACGTCGATCCGGTGATCAAGATGCTGGGCACTGAGCGTTATGAGATCAAAGTCGATATTCCGGAATCCGATATCACAAAGATCAGAGTGGGGGAGAATGTTTCCATTGATTTAGACGCTTTCGGCTCGGATCATCCGTTCAATGGAGCCGTAACTTTCATCGATCCGGCGCAAACGATCATCAAGGACGTGACTTATTATCGCACGACTGTAACCTTCAATCAGGATTCATGGAATGACCAGATCAAGCCGGGCATGACAGCTAATTTAACGATAGTTGCCGAAGAAAAAAGCGATGTATTATATATTCCGCAGCGCGCAGTAAAAATCAGAACTGCGTCATTAGGAGAAATTCCTAGCAAGTTCGTGGAAATCATGGTAAACGGCGAACCGCAGGAAAAAGAAATAATAATCGGCCTGCGCGCCGATAACGGCTTAGTCGAAATAACTTCAGGCTTGTCAGAAGGAGAATCAGTTATCACCTTTAAGAAGGATAATACGAAATAATCGCTATGCCGGCATTGATCGACGTTGAGGATTTAAAAAAGGATTATGTTAATGACGAAGTGGTAACATCCGTTCTTTATGGCGTGACTTTTAAAATTGAGGCGGGAGAATTCGTCGCCATTATGGGACCGTCGGGATCGGGCAAATCAACCTTGATGCATATCTTGGGATTTTTGGATACGCTCACGACCGGCAAATTCCTATTCAAGGGGCGCGATGCCAGCAATCTCGATGATAATGAACTGGCGAGAATCAGGAATGAGGAAGTCGGATTCGTGTTCCAGGCGTTCCATCTTCTTCCTAAGACGACAGTCTATGATAATATTAAGCTGCCCTTGCTTTACAGCAAGGTTAAAGATACTGATAAATTGATCCGCGATGCGGTCAAAGCTGTAGCGCTGGAGCACCGCATTAATAATTATTCCAATCAGCTGTCGGGCGGAGAAAAGCAGCGCGTGGCGATTGCTCGCGCCCTGGTCAATAATCCATCTATCATATTTGCAGATGAGCCGACCGGCAATCTGGACAGCAAGTCCGGCAATGCCATTATGGAGATTCTGGAAGATCTCAATGAGCTCGGGCACACGATCATCTTGGTTACTCATGAGAATGATACCGCCAAGCATGCCAAAAGGATCATCAAGATCGCAGACGGCTTGATCGTGAGCGATGAAAAGGTGGTCGGGCGACGCAGCGCTAAGAACGGCGGAGAATTAAAGAAGTAGAAAGATATGCGCATTGCTGATGAAATAAAACTATCTTTTTTTGTACTGCGGACTAACAAGGTGCGCAGTTTTCTGACAGGCTTGGGAATTATTATCGGTATTGCCGCAGTCATAATCATTATGTCGGCTGGCGCCGGAGCGCAATCCTTGATCGTCAACCAATTGAATTCTGTCGGGACGAACCTGATCGGCATTCTGCCCGGCACGATGGAAGAAGGCGGTCCGCCGACAGCGGTGCTTGGTATCATAGTCACGACGCTCAAATATGAAGACGCACAAGCTATTGCTGATGAAGTTCCCAATATCGTCGCCGTCTCTTCATATAATACCGGCTTAGCGACATTTTCTTGGCAGAGCAATAAAGTCGATGTGACTTATTCAGGCGTAATGAGCTCTTATCCTGAAGTGGAAAACACGCAAGTCGGGGAAGGCAGATTTTTTACGAATGAGGAAGATAGAGGCAGCGCGCGAGTCGTAGTCCTGGGATCCCAGGTGGCCGAGGATCTGTTCGGCAATCAAAGCGCATTAGGCCAAAAAATAAAGATCGGCAAGGAATTCTTCGAAGTTATCGGCGTCATGAAGCCGCGCGGAGTGTCCGGCTTCCAGAATAAAGACATAATCGCGCTTATTCCCAGCCAGACCGCTCAGAAGATAATGCTCGGTGTTAAATATGTTAATTTTATTCGCGCCAAAATAAACTTTCCGGAAAATATTGACCGTGCCCAAGAGGACATAAAGCTTTTGTTGCGCGACCGGCATAATATTAGAGAATTGAAAATTGATGACTTTACAGTCAGCAACACCAAGGATGCGATTAAGGCCCTGACGACGGTTACTGACGCCTTGAAGTTCTTTCTGGCGGCGATTGCCGGCATATCATTATTAGTCGGCGGAGTCGGCGTGATGAATATCATGCTCGCGGCTGTCAATGAGCGCGTCAGGGAAATCG
Source organism: Candidatus Buchananbacteria bacterium (assembly GCA_041666505.1). GTDB lineage: Bacteria > Patescibacteriota > Patescibacteriia > 2-01-FULL-39-33 > 2-01-FULL-39-33 > CAISTG01. Next base: position 12,353 of record JBAYGU010000009.1, read on the forward strand.
GCTTGCGCAAAGCTGTCGGCGCCAAACGGGAGGATATTCTGATCCAATTTTTGGCTGAGTCCGTAACCATTACACTAGCTGGGGGCATCATCGGCATAATAATCGGCTTAATCGTTTCGGCCTTGATCGCGGTCATTGCCCGTTATCTTGGTTATAATTGGGATTTAGTAGTTTCGCCTTTCTCAGCGTTGCTCGGATTCGGTGTGGCTCTGGCAGTCGGTTTAATTTTCGGCATCTATCCAGCTAACAAGGCTGCTAAATTGAATTCAATCGAGGCTTTGAGATATGAATAATTTTCTTGAATTGTATCGAAGTTGCGACCATTGAGAAATCTTGTGCTGATTTTATGCGAGAACGAATGGCCGAAGGCAAACCGTCAACCGAGTCCGTTAATGCGGACGAGCTGACGGTTTAATGAGTGAAACTTAAAATCTAGCCATGATTTCGACCGGTCGCGATTCTTGCTCCACTTCTTCGAAAGAAGTGGAAATAAATAAATAATTCACCTATTCTGGTGATTTTTTTATTGCTAAATTTAGCTAAAAATAGTTAATTAAATTATAATTGGGGATTTAGCTATTGACAAAATATCTAATGTATGCTATACTGTTCTATTGAAGATTCAGTTGTGGATAAGTCCGAATCAGATAACAACAATTTATTTACTACAGAGATCTGATTCGGATCATAACCATACTAATCTTCGCGCAACTTATAAGTCTTCGCGCAACTTATAAGCGATTGAAGCTTCAAAAGCAAATAAGTTGTTTTAAAAAGAGCCTTCGGACTCTTTGCTAAGGCGGCAGCGTAGTCTTCTATGCTGTTGCCTTTGCAAAGGTTCCGAACTCAGGAGGGACGTTAAAATTTAATCTGTTCGCTGCCGCATTGATGCGATTAAGGCGTATGCTTGTCCGCCTTATCATCTGCCTCTAGGGCAATTCCGATATCGGAGTATGCCTTACGGGCAGGTAGGAGGGGAATCCGCTGGGAAACTGGCACGGCTACAAATATATTTTACAGCCGCTATGCCTCTTCAGTTTTCTAAGCCTTGATTGTATCAACGTGGTAACAATTTCGTTGCTGTAGCAATAAAAAATAAAAGGAAAAGGGAGAGGCACGATGTCAATTGATGCAGCAGAATTTTTTTTTATAGTCCGTGGGTTCGATTGCAACGGGCGTTCTTCGGAAGAAGTTGCCACCAAGGATGGGGCGGCTCAACAGGTTTTTGAGTCGATTTTGGCTTACCATCGTGGAGTAGGCACTCCGGTCGATCCCGTCAAGACCATTCGAGACGCCTCACAAACCGCAATGGATTCCGTTTTTTATTAGTCCCATACTGGCCGATTGCTAATACCAATCGGCCACAGACCTTAGACAGCTAGGTTCGCAAGAACAAGATTTAACTGCCGGCTCTGGTAAATTAAGTCTTGTTTGAACGGCCATATCTGTCTGAGGTCTGTGTTGTTTATGCAGTATGGAGGAAAATGAAATGGTTGTTGTGTGTTGTATCTGCAAAAAAATCAAGCAAGCCGATGGCTCTTTTGCCGAGGGAAATGTTCCCGAAGGAGCAGAAGTATCTCATGGCATTTGTGAGCCTTGTTTTCATATTCAGTACCCATGTTTTGAATTTGAATATGAAGGTTAAATCGTTCTTTTCAATAGCGTCTCTCTGGAGGCGCTATTAAATTTAATTATCCACAGCGATACTCTTGACACTATATTTATTTTTAAAATCATTGCGAGTATAATATCAAATTAAGGGGAGGGGAAAAGCGTCAATTGTTTTCAAGTTGAGCTGGCTCGAATTTTCGAGCTCAATTTCCTTAGTTCGATCAGAGAACAATTGATTTGTCCTTCTCCAAAATCCCGCCACGCGCGGGATTTTTTAATCGAAGTTTTTCGGTTGACTTTTCTTTTTATTCATTCGGTTATACAATATATACAGTAGCCACTCAAACGCACTCGTCATCCTGGAATTTTGTCGTAATCGGCAAAATATCCGGGATCCAGGCTAATTCTAATATATTTTGAATTCGAATTTAATTCTAACCTGGATCCCGGATATCCCAATGATTACATTGTGATTCCGGGATGACGGTGTATAGGATGAGCCATTTTTTTATGACCCTGAAGCAATTAATTCTAATAGTTCTCGCTGCGACAGTCATTTGCTGGCTGTCATGGGTTTTAGTTTTGATTGAAGTCGATCCAACTTCGAGCGGCTGGACTGGATTGCTGATTTTTTACGGCAGTCTTTTCTTCTCACTTTTGGGCTCATTTTTTTTATCTGTTTTGATCTTCAGGCGGCTGACGAACAAGATTGATCTAGAATACAAGATAGTTAGTGCGTCATTTCGCCAATCATTCTTTTTTGCTTTAGTCATCATCGGCGCGCTTTTTCTGCAGAGCAAGCATTTCTTGACCTGGTGGAATATCATTATTTTGGTGCTGGGTATCGGCATACTTGAGTATTTCTTTTTGAGTTATAAGAAAACGTCCGGAGCCAATAAAGCCGAGACTCCGCCAAGCAATGGCTATCTGCCGCCGGATTTCTAGAACCCTCGAATCGCTCGAGGGTTTTTTCGTTGCACGTAATTACTCAAACTCTCTTGTCATTCCGACCGAAGTCCGGTAACCTGCCTGCCGGCTAAGGCAGGTCTGGACGCAGTGGAGGAATCCCTTGTATTCCGAACCTTTGCATATTGAAAGGGATCTCTCCACTTCGCCTTGGTTACAAGGCTTCGGTCGAGATGACAACAGCGTTTGACAGTAATCATTGAAATTGGGTATAATTTACATATTATGAAAGACCAATTAAACAAAATCAAGGAGCAATTCGGCGAGGAATTGCCCAAAGTTAAGTCCGCGGAGGAGCTGGAAGAATTGGAAAATAAATTCCTTAGCCGCAAGAGCGGGCTTTTGACTAATGTCATGAAGGGCTTGAAGGATGTTGCAAAAGAAGAAGTCGCGGAAATAGGCACTCTGGCCAACGAACTGAAAAATTTTATTGCCGAGGGAATCAATCTGACGAAAAATTATTTGTCGGGCGGATTAGACAACGCCCATATCGATTATTCTATACCCGGCAATATTCCACCGATCGGCCATCTGCACTTGGCGACGATTGCCATGCGGGAAATCTCGGAGATCTTTAAGGGCTTGGGCTTCCAGCGCCAGCGCTATCCTGACATTGAATGGGATTATTACGCCTTCGAAACATTGAATATGCCCGGCGATCATCCGGCTCGCGACGAGTGGGAGACATTCTTCATTGATCTGTCTCCGATCAGGATGAATCTGGCGTCCAATTCATTGAAGCTGGTTGAAGACGGCAAAAGATTGCTCACTCCCCACACCTCATCCGGACAGGTGCGCGAAATGGAAAAGGGAATATTGCCGATCAGAATGATGAATATCTCCAAATGCTATCGCCGCCAGATCGATGTCTCGCATGTGCCGATGTTCCATCAGTTCGAAGGCTTGGTCATCGACAAGGGGATCAATATCACTCACCTCAAGGGTACGATCGAATACTTCGTTAAAAAATTCTTCGGCGCCGATCGCACCATCCGTTTGCGCCCGCATCATTTCCAATTCACCGAACCGAGCTTTGAGGTGGATATCTCCTGCGGTTTATGCCATGGATCGGGCAAATTAGAGGACGGCAGCTTTTGCAGGATGTGTAAGGAGGGCTGGCTGGAGTTGGCCGGCGCCGGCATGGTGCATCCGAATGTCTTGAAGGCCGGCGGTATTGATCCTGCTGAATATTCCGGATTCGCTTTCGGCTGGGGCGTAGAGCGCTGCTATTCTATGAAGTCCGGACTTAATATTGATGATTTGAGATTGTTGTATAAGAATGATTTGAGATTCAATAAGCAATTTTAATTTATTATCCCATATAATACTTTTTATGAAAAAAAACAAATTAATTGCTTATTTAATATTATTCGTTGTATTTATTGTACCTTTATTATTAATCATCGTGTTAGCATATTATTTTCGAGATGATATTAAGTATTCGTTTACAAAACCAACAGCAATTTACAGTATTCCTTATGTAAATAGTGGATATTATACGAAAGATATTATAATACCCACTAATATCATAGATACAAATAATAATTACACACTTACTTTTAGCATCCCATTTAAAAATTTATCTTTAAAAAATAATTGGGATCTTATCATATCTAAAGATGACAAAAATTTATATGAAAATAAATTTAATATTTTAGATAATAAATCATTGTTTTATAAAATTGTAGACTTATTTTTAAATCAATACGGACCATATAATGATCAGCAAGTCTTTGTAAAAGTTTTAGATTATAATTTTTCTTCGCTAATTGAAGGGACATATAATTTTAAGATATTTACTGATAGTAAAATTGAAAACTATAATGACACAATTATTTTGAATATCTTCAAAAATTAGAATATGAATTTAAATATCTCATACAACTGGCTGAAGGAAAATATATGGAAGTAGAAAATAAAAATCCCGAAAAACCGAATATCGAATCCAAAGTAAAAGAAAAATTGGGTGAGATTTATGATTCAAATCCCACGACGGAAGATAGAGTCGGCGTATTATTGAAAAGAATCGAAAGAACAGTCTATGAAGACAGCCCAGTTATTGAGGTAATCCCTTATGAATCATTACTATCGATAATAGAAAAAATTAAGAGCATTGATTCTGATGAAGGCCGCGCGGATTTCGTAAATATTGTATATAATATTGTCTATCCCTTGGCAGAATTGGAATTGAATCACTCAGAACTAGTCAGAAAGGCGATCGACCTCTGGAATGAAAGGGAAGATAAGCTAAGAATGGAAGAACTCAAGGGTACAAAAGAAAATGATTGGGAAAGAAGGCAAAAGATCCAAGAAGAAGCGGCTCAAAAAGAAAATTTATATTTTGCAAGTGAGATTTTACATTATGATATAAAAGGCGATACGATTAATCTGCATATTGCGCCCGCCAGAGATCTATTGATTAATGAATTTAGAAAGGATGTTATCAGTGGATTAAAAAATTTGGCACAAATCGTAAAGAATAATGATCAAATTTCAATTATTTCTGGGCAATCATGGATCGTTACGGAAAATCCGAAATTATTGGAGATGCTCGGTTTTAATATTATTCATCCGCAAGACGGCAAAGATGATGTCGCAATTATTTTAAGGGATGATTTTTTAAATAAATATTTATCATAATTACTTATCACTGGTTACTTATAATTACTATATGAACCTCAACATCTCATACAACTGGCTAAAGGAATATGTAAAAACCGATTTGTCGGCGTATGAATTCGCTAAGCGGATTTCACTTGTTGGGCCATCGGTCGATCATATAACCAAAATGAAGCCGAATTTCGACAAGGTCGTTGTCGGTCAAATCATGAAGATCGATATTCATCCGGATGCCGATAAGCTGCATGTTTGCAAGGTTAATGTCGGGAAACAAGAGTTACAAATCGTATGCGGAGCGAACAATATAAAAGAAGGACAGAAAGTCCCCGTGGTTTTAGTTGGCGGTAGAGTCGGGGATTTCGAAATCAAGGCAGCCAAGATTAGGGGAGTAGAAAGCTTCGGCATGATGTGCAGCCAGAAGGAATTGGGCTTGGGCGAAGACCATTCAGGCATATTCATCCTGCCGGAAGATGCCAAGATCGGCGAACCGCTGGAGAAAATCATGCCGCTAAATGATTATATTCTTGATGTCGAGGTAACGTCGAACCGTCCGGATGCCATGTCAATCGTGGGATTGGCGGAAGAAGCTTCTGCCGCATTAGGCGTAAAGAATATGTGGCAGATGGCGAAGCCTAATCTGGCTATAAAAGGGGACAAGCAAAAGCTGGCGATAAAGGTAGCGGAAAAGAAGCTTTGCCCGAGATACCAGGCTATCGTAATGACGGATATAAAAGTAAAATCATCGCCATTGTGGATGCAACAGCGTCTTATCGCTTCCGGGCTCCGGCCGATCAATAATTTAGTCGATATAACTAATTACATCCTGCTTGAATACGGCCAGCCGATGCATGTCTTTGATTACGATAAACTTCTTAACCCCTCCCAACCTCCCCTTTCGAAAAGGGGAGGAGAAAATGCTGAGATCAATGTACGTATGGCGAAAGCCGGCGAGAAGATTTTGGCTCTAGACGGAAAAGAATATGAATTGGCTGAAAATCAATTAGTCATTGCTGATAAGTCGGCTCCAGTAGCAGTTGCCGGAGTAATGGGCGGAGAATTGTCTGCCGCGACAAATGAAACGAAAACAATAGTCTTTGAGTGCGCTAATTTCGATTCTGTATCAGTTAGAAAGACTTCCAGAGCCTTGAATCTACGTTCTGACAGCTCTAATCTTTATGAGAAGGGAATTAGTCCGGAAAACACCTTGCCCGCTTTAATGCAAGCTATACAGTTAGCACAAGAAATTGCCGGAGCCAAGGTTGCGAGTGAAATTATTGATGAGAAAAGCTATAAGCATAAAGATAAAACCATAAAATTAAGTTTGAGCAGAGTCAATATGCTTCTTGGCGTTGATGTTTCTTCCACTGAGATTAAGAAGTCCCTGGAAGCGTTAGGGTTTGTAGTTAAAATCAAATCAAAAAACATAATGGATGTTATCGTGCCTTGGTGGCGCGACAGTGATATTTTGGGCGATCATGATCTAATCGAAGAAGTGGCTCGGATGCACGGCTACGGCAACCTGCCGACAAAAATCATGGCCACGGAATTGCCAGTCAATTACGATCCGGCTGATGATGAATTCTATTGGGAAGATAAGATCAAGGATTTTTTGGCTGGATTCGGCTTGACCGAAATCTATACGTATTCATTCATTTCTGAAAAGGCGATAACTAACGCCGGATTTGATCCCAAAAATCATATAAGAATCACTAATCCATTGAGTGCCGACTTCGAATATATGCGCACGTCGCTTGCTCCCGGCGCTTTGCAGATCATCGCGGAAAATCAAGGCTTGTTTCCTGAGAGCAAGCTATTCGATTTGAGCAAAGTCTATTTGCCCCAAGGCGCTAATGATTTGGCGGTTGAGAAATTTAAGCTACTAATCGCTGTATATGGCAATGATGCCGAAACTGTTTTTAAGGATGCTAAAGGAATTGGTGAGGGCTTATTGCAAAGGCTTAATATTAGCTGTAAAAATGAGTTGGCCGTAATTACTATTGTTGATGCCAAGACAAAATCAGCTTGCGGATTAAAGAAAAATGCCGTATTGGTTGAATTCGATTTTGATGTTCTTAAGTCATTTGCTCGAACAGCGCCCGAATACAAGCCTATCCCGAAATTCCCGGCGATTGAATTGGATTTATCCATGGAGATTGATAATGCCGTAACATTTGCCGAAGCAGCCAATGCTGCATACGACGCGGCAGCGCCTTTAGTCGAAAAAGTTGATTTCTTGTCGGCGTATCAAGGTGACAAAGTCCCTGAAGGCAAGAAAGCCTTGGCCATCAGGATTGTTTATCGCGATCTCAATAAGACTTTAGAGCTCAAAGAAGCACAGGATGCGCATGAGAAAGTTGTGGATGTTTTAAAAAAGAGTTATAATATAGTTGTAAGATAATTTTCAATTTAAAATTTAGAATTTAAAGTGAATTTTTAAATTGAAAATTTTAAACTTTAAATTTTATTCAAATACTATGCTTGTCACATCAACAGATCTTTTAAAAGTCGTCATCGCGTTAGTCATTGTCTGGATTGGCGTCTGGATTGGTTTTACGTGCTTTTATTTCGCTTTAATGACCAGAGACATCTGGTTTATTACAAAAAGCATAAGAAAAAAAATCGAGGCCGTCGATAAAATCGTAACCGCTTTCAGAGGCAAGGTAGAAAACACTGCTAGCTATGTGCCACCACTAATCGAAGGAGTTACTAAGATTATCGAGGCGATTGCCGAGAAAAAGCGCAGCTCAACGGATAAAGGTAAAAAGAAGAAGAAATAATTCTAAATTTATGAGGAAATTTTTTGTTTTCTCAAGTATTGCCTCAATTGCGATCGTATTATCCGGCTGTTCGCTATTTCCAGTTGCTCCGGCAGTTCCGCAAACGCCAATTGTAACGCCGACAGTCAATACCTCAGAATCACTACAAAACGAAAACGTTCCTCCGGAAACCCCGGTAAGCCAGGATCAGCCACCAGTCCAAGCAGCCCTTACTAGGAATATTGAAATGAGGAATTATTCGTTCAATTCGGCGACAGTCACAATAAACAGGGGGACAACAGTCATTTGGACGAATTTCGATTCAGCTCCTCACGATGTCGTAGCTGATAATAAATCATTCAGCTCCAGCCTTTTCGGCCAAGGCCAATCCTATTCATTCACTTTTACCACCATCGGAACTTACACCTATTATTGCTCCGTCCATCCGTCAATGAAGGGAACTATTATCGTCAAATAATATGATTTTCAAGATCGCTTTCATCCAATTTTGGGGATTGCCTTTGGTAGCTTGGAACGGCATACTGACTTTAATTTTATTCTTTGCAGTGGCATTCATCGGCTGGGCGAAATTCCATGGAAAGTTGCCCAAGCTGTCATTTTTTTGGCATCCCGGCCTTGCCGCATTAGCGCTTGTATCAGCATTAATTCATGCGACCTTGGCATTATCGATTTATCTCAAATTTTAATATATGCTTAGAACCGCAGCCGATCAGCTGCGGTTTTATTTTCGCCAAATTTGCAATAATCGACTGTTTCTTGTAAAATATATGCATATTAATCGACAAATTATGCCCAAAACAAACACTCCTGTCAGTGATATAGACGAGCGGACAATGCGCCTGAAGCGCTTGGATGCGATAAAATCATCTGGTATCCAGCCGTTTCCGGATAAATTCGACAAGCAGATTAACCTTCTTGACGCCAAAAGCTCCAAAGAGGGGACTAAAGTCAAGACTGCCGGCAGAATACTGACTATTAGGGCGATGGGCAAGATTGCCTTCAGCCACTTAATGGACGAAAGCGGACGGCTGCAGATTGTCTTGAATACCAACGCCATCAGTCAAGAAAAATTTGATTGGTTTTGCGCCAATTTCGATATGGGCGATTTTATCGGCGTCGAAGGGGAAATCTTTACGACCAAGGCCGGAGAAATTTCGATTCTGACTAGCGATTACGTATTCTTGGGCAAAGCGCTATTGCCGCTGCCGGAAAAATTTCACGGTTTGAAGGACGAGGAGATTATTTACCGCGAAAGATACCTTGATCTTATCGCCAACGAGGAGTCGATGAAAAGATTCAAGCTCCGTAGCGATATCGTCAAAGCGCTTCGCGAATTCTATTGGAGCAGGGGATTCACTGAGATCGAGACGCCTGTTTTATGCAATAACGCCTCAGGCGCCACAGCCAAACCCTTCATTACTCATCATAATGCATTGGATACTGATGTTTATCTGCGCATCGCTCCGGAAATTTTCTTGAAGGAAGCTATAATCGGCGGCTTTGACAAAGTTTTTGAGGTGGCCAGATGTTTCAGGAATGAGGGCATGGATCCGTCGCACCTGCAGGACTTCACCATGATCGAGCATTACGCCGCTTATTGGAATTATGAAGATAATATGAAGTTCACCGAGGAGATGATCTGCCATATCCTAAACAAGTATTTCGGCGGCTACAAGATCGAAATCATGAATCGCGCCGGAGAACTGAAGGAAGTCGATTTCACTCCGCCTTGGCCGCGAAAAACTATGCGCGAATTGATCAAGAATGATTCCGGCATTGATTTCGATGATTTCAAAGACGCGGATTCTCTTCGCAAGGAAATCAAGAAGAAGAAAATCGATATCGAAAATATCGATAATCTAGGCCGCGGCAGCATGATTGACGGTTTATATAAAGCAGTATCGCGTGATAAACTGATCAGCCCGACATTCTTGATCCAGCATCCGCTTGATTTGTCGCCGCTGGCTCGCAGGAATGATGATAATCCCGATATCGTCGATCGCTTCCAGCTGGTCGTTAATACCTGGGAAATATGCAACGCCTATTCGGAATTGGTCGATCCAATCGATCAGTCTAAACGGTTTGAATCGCAATCAGCGGCCAAAGAAGCAGGCGATGCAGAGGCGCACGGCAAAGACGATGAATTCGTTATTGCCCTGGAACATGGCGCGCCGCCCATTTCCGGCTACGGCATGGGCATTGACCGCCTTGTCGCATTATTGACTAAACAACCTAATCTAAGGGATGTTGTGCTTTTTCCTCTTTTGAGACCTAAAGAATAAATATATGAAATTAAGATTCAGCATAATATTGCCGTTACTATTATTTTTTTTAAATCTTGGTATCTTCATCTTGATTTCAGTCGGGGGTAGTTGGGGTGCTATAATTCCTTACATAATAATTGATTTGCCTGGGCTTCCATTTTTGTGGCTATTAATGCCGCTTCATGCGACGGTAACTTTCGGGCCTTTCTTAGCGGCGGGCGTGACAATAATTTTTTACTTAGGCATCGGTCTATTAATTGATAATTTAATGGGTAATTTTATAAAAAAGAAAGCTAAAATAATTTCAAAAGACCCCGATGAATTTCCCCGGTAATAAATATTGATTTTATAAAATTTATAATTTCTGTGTATGCTCGACATCAATCGCATTAAAAATGCCAAGGAGGAAATAAGAAAGGCCCTGCTGAAAAGAATGGGATCGGAGGTTTTGGATGCCACTTTGGATAAAGTCATCAAGCTGGACAACCAGCGCCGAGAAATGATCCAAAAATCCGACGAGCTCAAGGCCGAACGGAATAAATATTCCAAAACCAAGCCGACGCCGGAAATCATTGCGAAAATGAAGGAAGTAGGGGAGGAGATCAAGAAAATCGATGATGAACTGCGGCTGATCGAGGCGTCTTTCACCGAGGCCATGTCTGAACTGCCCAATACGCCGGCCGAAGACGTTTTAGCCGGAGGCAAGGAAAACAACAAGGTCATCAAAACCTTCGGTAAGAAGCCAATATTCGATTTTGAGCCGAAGGATCATGTTGAATTGGCAACTAGCTTGGACATTATCGATTATGAGCGGGCGGCAAAAATGTCCGGCTCCGGCTTTTGGATTTACAAGGGCCAAGGAGCTCTGCTGGAATGGGCACTACTCTCGTATTTTATCGATTTCCATACCAAAAACGGCTACACCTTCATGATCCCGCCGTTTTTGCTGACGGAAAAGTCCGCCTATACCTCGGGCCACTTGCCGAAATTTCGCGAGGACCTGTTTTGGACGCAGGACCAGCTTTGCCTTAATGCCACCTCGGAAATGATGCTGGGGAATTACCATCGTGATGAAATTCTCGACGATAAATCACTGCCGCTCAAATATTGCGCTTATTCGGCGTGCTTCAGGCGCGAGGCCGGCTCCTACCGCAAGGAAGAGCGGGGGATGGTGCGCGGCCATCAATTCAACAAGATCGAGATGTTCCAGTTCACCAAGCCGAATGAGTCTTGGATCGCCTTTGACGAATTGATTCAAAATGCTGAAAAATTAGTCGAAGGATTGGGACTGCATTATCAGTCAGTACTTTTGGCGGCTGAAGACGCTTCGGCGGCCATGGCCAAGACGGTCGATATTGAAGTTTGGATTCCCAGCATGACTATCTACAAAGAAGTCTCCAGCGCCTCCAACGCCCTGGATTATCAGGCGCGCAGGGGAAATATCAGGTATAAAGACGCAAAAACCGGCAAAAATGACTTCATCCATACTCTCAACGCCTCGGGCTTGGCCACCAGCCGTTTGATTCCGGCGATTCTGGAGCAATGCCAGCAAAAAGACGGCTCTATCGAAGTGCCAAAAGTCTTGCAAAAATTTTGCGGGTTTAAGGTTATTAAAACGAATAAATAACTTTGTTAATAAAATTCAGATATATTTCCCTCTCGTCATCCTGGAATTTTGATGTAATCATCAAAATATCCGGGATCCAGGCCAGAATTAATTAACCTGGATCCCGGATCTCCGCTTCGCTTCGTCCGGGATGACGGCGTGGCGGGTAATTTTTATATGGAAGATTTTTCATTTCATGGCCGGAAGCACATAAAAAGGGATTACTACAATAAGACGTTCTCTAATCCGTATTTCAATAAGAAAGCTAAATCCGGCAAAACTTTCAATACCAAGCTGTACATCGAGGTGCTGACGGCTGTTTTTTTGATTTATGTGATAATTTTCAGCAGCCTGTTCAAAGTGCAAGCCATAGAAGTGCAGGGGACTGACATGATCAACCCCGAAGAAATCAGATCGTTAGTCGATTCTGATATCAGCCATATGAAGATGCTCATTTTTCCCGGTCGGAACATGTTGTTTGTTAACTCGGGGAAAATTAAAAATGAAATCGCAACCAAGTACTCACTTAACAAGCTGGAAATAATTAAAGGCTGGCAGAAGCTCACGATCAAAGTCGAGGAAAAGGCCGCCTATCTGATCGTAAGCAATGGCAAAGCTTTTTTCTTCATTGATGCCGGTGGATCCATCACTAAAGAGCTGTCAGCTGATGATCTGAATAAATACAGAAGCAAGTTCCCGTCATTAACATTGAATAAGGATATCAAGGTCGGTGATAAGCCGATTTCTGATCGCGCCGTCAATTTCACGCTAGAGCTTAATCAGGCGCTCATAAGCAATAATATCAAGGTTAGGGGATATGAGAGCCCCGATGTGGATCAGATCTTCGCCAATACTGAGGCCGGCTGGCAGGCCAGATTCAATATCAACCTGCCGCTCGCCCGTTCAATGGAAAACATGATGCTGGTCTTGAATAAAAAACTTGTCGGCAAAAAAATTAATTATATAGATTTGAGATTCGGCGACCGCGTCACATTCTCTCCGGAGAAGTAGGAGAGTGGTCTTCTATGTGGATAACATATATTGACTTACTTTATTTTAGGTTTTATAATGATATTATAGCCTTCGTATAAGATTTATTAATCGAAGGATGATTGATATTTATGAATAAAATTAATAAACCTTTAATAAAATTTATCCCCGAGTTTCTCGAATACTGTGAGGTTGAGAAGGGTCTGAGCCAATCAACATCTAAAAACTATTACAATTTTCTTAAGGTTTTCACAAATTGGCTTAATAGCGTCAAATTGTCTGATCTCAGGCCCCATGAGCTCACAGATAAACATATATGGGATTATAGACTATATTTGTCAAGAAAAGTAGACAAAAAAGGTATATCGCTTAAAAAGACTTCCCAAAGCTACTACCTCATTTCCATTAGAATTTTATTGAATTATTTTACTCATAAGGACATTCAATGCTTACCAGCTGAAAAAATTAGTTTACCAAAACTTACTAGTACTGATAAAAAAATTAAATTCTTAACTGTTAGTCAAGTTTTGAGTCTATTAGATATGCCGGATATTAGTTTTGAAGCCGGTTTAAGGGATAGGGCGATTCTCGAGTCGCTCTTCTCTACTGGCATGAGAGTCTCTGAGTTAGCTTCGCTTAATATTGATCAATTTGATCGAAAGAAACTATCTTCTTCATTATCGGATGACGTGGAATTAAGCATTAGTGGCAAGGGTGGTAATATTAGGACTATATATTTTTCACACCGAGCATTGGAATGGATATCGAAATATTTAAAGAGTCGAAATGACCTCTATCCCCCACTTTTTATTAACTACCAATTGAATTTAAATGATGAGCATCGTTTAACAACAAGATCAATTGAATCAATAGTAAAAAAATATAAAACAATGGCCGGCTTGCCAGTCGATGCCACTCCTCATACCTTAAGGCACAGTTATGCGACGGATCTGCTTGAGCAAGGCGCTGATTTAAGGTCTGTTCAAGAGCTTTTAGGGCATAAAAATATTGTGACGACTCAAATTTATACCCACGTAACAAATAAACAACTTAGGGGCGTATATAAAAAATTTCATAGCGGAAGCAAATAATTATTTATATGAGACTAAATAAAAAGAAAGATATTTCAAGGCTATCAGGAAAGGACTTCAATACTTTTATCTCAGAATTATATTTAGAGGATAAATTATGTACGGAAGAAATCGTTGCTAAGATATTTAAGTTAACTGGAATTATCATTACAACAAGATATATCCAAACACAACTAAAAAAATTAGGTATATCTAGAACTAAGGAAGAATCATTTCAATTAGCTATTAAAAATGGACGTAAAAATTACGATAAATTGCGCAAAACAGTAAAATCAAGAGAATTAAGAAAAGGAATTAATTTAAAATTACGCTATCTAATTTTTAAAAGAGATAACTATAGATGTGTAATATGCGGAAATAATGCTCAAGGCACCGTTTTAATGGTAGATCATATTATACCAGTCGTACAAGGCGGCCATAATGAGGAAAACAATCTAAGAACATTATGCCGTGAATGTAATTTGGGCAAAATGATTGCAGAACATGAAAAATAATAAAAAAATACTCTCCCGATCGCTCGAGAGAGTATTTTTAAGTTTTTTCTAAATTTCCTCGTCTTCATCTAATTCATCTTCTTCCTCGTCCTCATCCAGAAGATCCTCATCCTCGTCTTCCGAGGCCTCGCTGATCATGTTGCTGCAGCCGCAGGTGCAATCCGCCGGGCAGGCGCAACAATGAAAACACAGAGACGGGTCGCAAGAGCACTTGCTATCGTCTTCTACGGGCATGCCACATTTGACGCATGTGTCCATATTGTTCTTATTAATTAATATTACTCGCTTGAATATAATCTATCAGATTATTTTCCTTTTGTAAATTAAGACCGGATTACGGCAAATAACTTTGGGGATTCACTGCCACCCCATTGGATCGGACTTCAAAATGCAGATGCGGACCGGATGAGAAACCAGTGCTGCCGCTTAAGCCGATCAACTGTCCCCTAGTGACATATTCATCTTGTTTGACGTTAATTGAGCTTAAGTGGCCGTATAGCGTGGTGATATTACCGCCATGGATAATCATGATATATGTGCCATACCATTTTGTGTTGTATGCGACTTTAGCCACGTATCCCGCTTCAGCCGCTTTGATCGGGGTTCCCAGGCCGACTCCGATATCCAGGCCGGAATGCTGGCCAATCGTGGCAATAAAGGGATAACTAGGATCATGAAATGTCGCCGTTATGCGATGGGATGTTGTCGGCCAGATCAGCACAGCATTTCCCAACGAATTGAATTTTTCAGCTGTCCCTTTTTTGGCTAATTCTGCCCTTATCTTCTTTTCCATGGCTGCTACCTGCGCATTGGCTGCCGCCTGTTCCTTTTTCAAGCTGGCGATTAATGCCTGATATTTCTTTTCTGATTTACTTGTAGCAACAACTAATTGATTCTTATCCTGCTTCTGAGTCACTAGCACCGCCTTAGTATCATCAAGCTTATTCAAAATTATGCTTAGATCGCTTTTCTGCTTTTCCAAATCTGTTTTCTGGACAACAAGTTTTTCAGTTGCTTCCTTGACTCGATTTAATGTCCTTTGCATTTCCTGTTGCAAATCCGTGGAATATTTGATCTGATCGAAAAAATCAGAAAAGCTATTATTCGCCAACAGGATGGAAATATAATTTTTATCCTCGTAACGTCCGATCAGCCTAAGTATATCAGCCAATTGCTCCTTATGCTTGGCGATTTCGACCTCGGATTGATTGATCTTCAATCCCGTCTGCTCAATTTCCAATTGGACTTCTTTTGCCTGTTCCTCCTTCAAGATAATCTCCATATTGGTCTTTCCGACCTGATTATCCAAAAGCTTAATTTGAGTCTTTAGTGTCGCCGCTTCCTGCTGATTGGCCTTAACATTGCTATTATACTCGGCGATCTTAGCAGTCATAGCATCGATTTTCGCCCTTTGCTCGTCAATCTGCTTGTTCAGGTCGCTGACCACTGCTTGATCAGGACCATCTGCGGCATTAACATATAATTTAGGCAGTAAAATCACGAATAAAGAAATTACAATAAATATACCGCCAATTACAGTCACCAAAAGTTTATTTTTTAAACTCAATCTAATCTTCATATGCACCATTATAGCACATTTCGTCAATTATTGACAAAAACGGCCGAATAATATAGGATTACTCAGAATTAGTTCATATTAATAGTTCTTTAAAATAATAATATATAAGGAGGATAGATCATGACCATTAAATTCGATGGCGGAGCTCACGTCAAATGTGACGGCTGCGGCGTTATTTTTTTTAGAGGCGGTTTAAGAAACTTAGAGGAGCTTGTCTTGGCGGCGACCAATATTGGCAAGTTCACTTCTAGAAAAGATAAGAATGGCGACATTAAGCATAACTGCCCTGAATGCGAGAAAAAAGCCAAAGGAGGACAGAAGAAATGATGTCGGATGAAAAGTGCTTAAGTGTTTTGGAATTCTATCAGCGATTTCTAGAAGCGACTGGGGCTGAGCCTGTCAAACCGGAATCAACTTATAAAAATTGTCTTACTATTAATATTTTTCAAGTTGTTGTAGATATTGTGAACACAAATCCGACTAGCAGAGAATACATTAATGAAGAATATAAATACGCTTTCACTTTATTGGAGTTATTAATGCAACTAGAGCATACTGAGCCCTTGGCAATGGATTATGACACTTGTTTTTCAACAAGCAGGCAATCGGCAATGAATCACTTATCATCAATGTTACCGAAAATGGTAGAATTCGCGAGTCAAGGACGCGATGAAAAATTAATGCGCTGGTTTGGATTTATCATCAGCACACTTAATTCATTTGATTTCGTTTACGACGATAAGGAAACTGCATACAATAATCTTTTATGGGTGTTACCCGAGATGAGGCAATTTATCGAAAAAGGAAATCGGTTAGCATTTATGTTAGATTTAGGTATTATACAAGGCGCACTCTGTTCTTTTGGATCTTTTACCCTTAACGAACTCAGAGATCACAATCGGTCGGACGATAAGCCGGAAACTCCATAATCGCACAAACAAAAGCGGCTCGAATTGCTCCAGCCGCTTTTATAATTATGATAATTTATCGATCGCCACCTTTATTCTCTCTAGTGTTTTTTCCTTGCCCAATATGCTGGCAACATCGAAGGGCGGCGGTGATTTTTCCAAGCCCGTCAAAGCGACTCTAAGCGGCCACAGCACTTCCCCGTTAGTCAGTCCCCTATCCTTAACAAATTTTAATAATGATTTTTCTAAATTATCTCTTGACCAATCGGAATATTTTTTTAATTCATCTGCAACTGATTCCAATGATTTTTTTGCGCCTTCCGCATCAGATTTTTTCCATATCAGCGATTCCGGCGCATACTCTAATTCATCGCTGAAGAAAAAGCCCACACTCTCCCCTACTTCCGACAGTTTGCTGACTCTTTCCTGCTCCAACAATAAAACTTTTTCCGCCAATTCCGCATCCTTGACATCGCCGATAGATTTTTCTAAGAAAGGCAGCGCCAATTGCACGAATTTTTTACTTGGTAACTTCTTGATATACTCGCCATTCATCCAATCCAGTTTCTTGACGTCGAATACCGCTCCGGCTTTATGGACTTTGGCAAAAGAAAATTCCTTAATCAATTCCGGCAATGAGAATACTTCTTTTTCCGTGCCAGGATTCCAGCCCAGCAAGGCGACGTAATTAATCAGGGCTTCCGGCAGATAGCCTTTATCACGATAATCTTCCACAGCGACATCGCCTTGCCGTTTGGACAGTTTGGATTTATCAGGATTCAAGATCAATGGCAGATGCGCATACTGCGGCGGAGTCCAGCCGAAATACTCGAATAAGATAATATGCTTCGGCGTCGATGGCAGCCATTCCTCGCCGCGGATGACGTGCGTAGTTTTCATCAAATGATCATCGACGATGTGCGCCAAGTGGTATGTCGGAAAGCCGTCAGCCTTCAGCAGGACCTGCTCATCCAACTCGTTAGAATTGACTTTGATCTTGCCGCGGATCATATCGGTGAATTCGATATCCCTGTTTTCCGGCATCTTCATCCTGATAATATACTTATCGCCCCTGTCCAACCGCTTCTTAATTTCCTCCGCTGACAATTTCTTGCAAAGTCCGTCATAGCGAGTGGGCTTCTTGGCCTCTTCCTGAGCCCTACGGAGCACTTCCAGCCGTTCTGGCGTGCAAAAGCAATAATAGGCCTTCCCGGCCGAAACGAGCTCCTGAGCGTATTTCTGGTATAATTCGAGCCTTCTAGATTGCGTGTAGGGGCCGAATTTGCCCCTTTCTGAGGGCTTTCCACTCGAATTAAGACAAACACCCTCATCCGGCTCAATACCCGCCCATTTTAGCACTTTTAGCAAGTTTTCCACAGCTCCGGCCGCTTCTCGGGATTGATCAGTATCTTCGACCCGCAAGAAGAATGTCCCGCCATTTTGCTTGGCGAACAGGTATTCGAATAGCGCGCTCCTCAAGCTGCCAAGATGCACATAACCCGTCGGGCTGGGCGCGAAACGCGTCCGCATTTTTGGTTTGAATAAGTTGAACATTTTGATTTTTTTTAATAAATAATCTTTTAATAAAATTAACTAAGAATGAAATGAAAAGCGTAAATATAAAATATAATAACAAATTTATCAGATTAAATAAATAATACTGAATTGCTCCGCTCGGCAAAAAACTGTACGTCTTATATGGTAGAGGTAACCCGTCATATGTTGTATATGAATCTGTATTATAGAATATCTCATCATTAATGTTATAATTATAAATTATTTCATAAATTGATATACTCCAGACGCTAACCCGTACTAATCCCTCTTTTGATTCTGAATCAAAAGAATAGCTAATCCCCATTCCAAATACAATCCATAAAAATAATGAAATACCTACAATAGTTAACCAATATTTTTTATTCATATTATTTTTTTAATAAAATTGTTAATGGAAAAACAACTACCGCTCTCCAAATCCTTTTCCATCTCCGCGGTTCCTTGATCAACCTGTACAGCCATTCCAAACCGAGCTGACGCATCCATTTCGGCGCGCGCCTCATCCTGCCAGCTAGGAAATCAAAAGTTCCGCCGATGCCTATAGCGACTTTAATATTCGGCATATTAGCAAGATTGGCCTTGATCCACAACTCCTGCTTGACCTGGCCGAAAGCCACCAATAATAAATTAGCGCCGCTATCATTGATCCGCTTTATGACGGCTTCGTTATCTTCCAATTCCCATTTTTCCGTTTTGAGCTTGCCGCCGGATTCCGCGCCGACGATTCTTACTTCTGGATATCTCTTGCGCACCGCCTTAGCCACACCCTCGGCGCCGCCCAATAAGTAAATCTTGGCATCCGAACAATTTGTCAGCAGAGATCTCGTCAAATCCACTCCGGTAACGCGGAATAATTTTTCATTCTTCAATATCCTCGCAGCAAAAATCAATCCGACGCCATCGGCCGTAGACAATCGAGCACTATTTAATGCATTCCGGAATTCCACATTCTTCTGGGCTTCCAAAATGAATTCCGGATTGACCGTAACGATAAGATTCTGACCCGGTCTTTTTAAATAATTAAAAATCTGCAGCAATGCGCCCGGCAAATCGATCTTGTCTGTCTTTACTCCCAGAATTTCTACTGACATACTAACTAATTGTTCAAATAATTAATCGTCATCTTAACTATGCTGCTATTGTCTTTCATAAAACTGTCGGTAATGCTCATCGCGCCCTCGATCCCCGGCTTGAAGAAGCTCAGATCAATCTCATAATCACTCAGTTTTTCCTTGACCGTAAACCCTTCGGCAGATAATTTCCTTTTGTAATAATCATAAATGTCAATTTTCGATTTGGCGATATTATTCCATTCCATTCCCACAGTATTCGTCATATCGCCGGAAGTCTCGGTTTTTGCCAAATCGCTCAGCGTCAAATTCTCCGGCACCAGATTGGGATCCTGCAATTTTGCAGCAATCTGGGTTTTTAAATCATTAGTCAAATAGCCGGTAAAGGGTTCCAATGACCATTCGGGCAAACCGCTTATCAGCTGCGCTAATCGCCTTTTATTTTCTGGAGATTGCACGGTTACTTTTGCCTGATCCGCCGCGTACAACGCAATGCTTTTTGGAAAATCTTCCGGCACAGAATCAACCGCCTTGATAATCGGCCCGGCAATATACATGATTAAATACGAAACGCTGGCGGCAATGATGGCAAACATAAGAACGACTGCAAAAATAAATCTGGCAAAAAGATGCCTTCGATGCCTGCGAATCTGCCGTTTCGGCCTGCTTCTTCCGCTTTCAAAATTTTCGGTTTGCCCTAAAACTGATTGCACCGGATTATTATTGCTTATAATCTGAGGAGCATCAGGAATAATATGTTCTTCTTCTACTACTCTCATAGATATTAATTGGATTTCAGATTGAATCATACCAAAAAATTGATAATTTTGCAATTTGTAGGGATTTTTTGTTATCTTTGAATAGAAATCGGACTGTCTTTGAATAGAAACTGGACTTTTTTTGACAATTTGGCTAATTTCTGTTGATGGCTCATACTATTAGATTAAGTCATAA
>JBAYGU010000010.1:0-30399 GCA_041666505.1 Candidatus Buchananbacteria bacterium
ATAAAGCCCAAGAAATCGGAATTAGCAGGCAAATGGGCTTTGCCCGGAGGCATGGTCAATCCGTCCGAATCAGTTGATGATTCGGTCAAACGCCATCTATTGGGCAAGGCGGCGGTAAAAAACATCTATTTGGAGCAGCTTTATGCTTTTGGCGAGGTTAATAGGGATGAATTCGGGCGCGTCGTGTCCGTCGCCTATCTGGCGCTCATTCCGGATGCCGCACGGATCAAGCCGTCGACCACCGAAGCCTATGAGGATATTGCGTGGCATCCGGTCCGAAGTTTGCCGCCCTTGGCCTATGATCATGGCAAGATAGTCAGCTATTCCTTGAAAAGGCTGCGGGCCAAGATCGGCTATACCAATGTCATCAAGGAGCTGCTGCCGCCGGAGTTCACTTTCAATCGCATGATGGCTGCCTATGAGTTGATTCTAGGGCGGAAATTAGACAAGAGGAATTTCAGCAAGAAGATCTTGGCATTGGGCATTATCAAGCCGACAAAGAAAAAGTCGAGCGGCGGGGCCCATAGGCCGGCAACATTGTATCGGTTTATTTCGAAGAGTTTAAGGATCATTGAGATATTATAATCATAAATTGAAAGGAGAGCATTATGAACATCGCAGATTTATTTTCCGTCAACACTACTTTATTTACTTTCTGGAATTACCAGATGAGTTATTTGGAATTCGTCGGTACGATTTTCAATATCTGGTGCGTCTGGCTGGCCGCGAGGAAGAAGACGCTCACTTGGCCGATCGGCTTAGTCGGCATCATCTTATACATGTTCCTTTTTTATCAGATCCAATTATATTCCGATCTGTTCGAGCAGGTATATTTCTTCATTATGACTTTTTACGGCTGGTGGCTTTGGACAATGCCGGCTAAGGGCAAGACAGGCGCTGATCAGGAACTGAAGGTAAGTTTTGCCAGCCGCAATGCCAATCTGATCTGGCTGGCTATAACCGTTTTCGGCAGCATAGCTCTCGGCTACTTCATGTCTAGGATCCACTTGATTTTTCCCGCGTATTTTCCGGTCGCGGCATCGTTGCCATATTGGGACGCTTTTACGACCGTGATGAGCTTTGTGGCGACGATTCTGATGGCGAAGAAAAAGATCGAGTGCTGGTATTATTGGATCTTGGTCGATATCATCGGCATCGTTCTGTATTTCGTTAAGGATGTAAGATTCATCTCACTCGAATATGTGCTCTTTTTGGCGATCGCAGTCAAAGGCTTATTCGATTGGTTGAAGGAACGAGATAAATTGAGCTCATAAAGGAGAAAGCCATGAACAATAAGAAGCGAAAAAAAGGCGTCGGGCTGGTCATCGGCAAGTTCTATCCGCCTCACAAGGGCCATCTGCAATTAGTCAATTTCGGCATCGAGTCCGGATTGTGCGATCGTTTGATCGTTGCCGTCTGCTCTAGACCGGAGGAGACTATTGCTGGAAATATCCGCGTCAACTGGATGAAGGAGATTTACCAAGAGCAGAAGCAGGTAGAGATCGCCAGTGTCAAAGCGGATCTCCCTCAAGAGAAAGTCGCTTCGAGGCCGGCTTCGCTGGCTTGGGCGAAATATCTCAATAAGCGCTTCGGCCGGATCGATTACATTTTTTCTTCGGAGAAATATGGCGATTATCTGGCGGAATATATGGATTGCCAGCATGTCCCATTCGATCGGGAACGCAGCATCGTGCCGATTTCGGCGACGATGATCAGGAATAATCCTTTCATGTATTGGGATATGATCCCTAAGCCGGTCAGGCCGCATTTCGTCAAACGCCTCTGCGTCTATGGGCCGGAATCGACCGGCAAATCGACTTTGGCCAGGCAGTTGGCAGAATATTATCAGACTGAGTGGGTGCATGAATACGGGCGGGATTATGTGGCCCAAAATGGCGATAAGTGGGGATTCAAGGATATCGTTCCCATCGCCAAAGGCCATGCGCGTCTGGAGCAGCAAGCCGCGCTCAAGGCGAACAAGCTGGTTTTTTCCGACACTGATCCGATCATCACTTCTGTCTTCTGCCGCGATCGCTACGGCCGCGTCCCGCGCTTCGTGGAGGAACTGGCCGATCAAAAGCGCTATGACCTGCATCTTTTTTGCGATATCGATCTGCCTTGGGTGGAAGATGCGCAACGGGATCTGGGTCATAGGCGTCAGGAGATGAAGCAGATTTTGCTTGATGAATTGAATCGGAGAAATCTGCCTTTTGCCATGGTCAGCGGCTCGGGAGATGATAGGCTGCGATGCGCTGTCAGCCATGTCGATGCTTTCCTGGCTCAAGCGGTTGACAAATAGCAGTTATCGGCATATTATGATTAATCAGTCGAGCTGATAAGAACATTGACAAAACCTCGAATAGGAAGGAGGTCGCCATGTATATAAAAAAGCCTCCGATACTTAACTTTTGGTATCGACGGAACATGAAGTGGCCGACGTCGCTGCTTTTGATCCGGCATGATGTTTCGGCTTACAATCAAATGAAAGTAGAACGGGCTAAGGATCCTCTGTATCAAAGATTCGTTAAGAAATTCGATCAGAACTGGCAGTCCTATGTGACCAGAAGCCTGGCGCTGGAAGTCAATGAGAAGTGGGCGCTGAAGGTCAGCGATCCCAATACGCCGCTCTTGGAAATCAACTCTGACAGGACAGTCAGCACTGGACGCAATCTCCGTTTGCATGAAGCTCTGCCTGATGTGATCTTCGTTTCGCCTTATCTGCGGACGAAGCAGACGTTGGAAGCGCTGAAGATCGGCTGGCCGGAATTGAGCCATGTCCGCGTTTACGAAGAAGAGCGCATCCGCGAGCAGAATCACGGCTTGGCCAGTTTGTATAATGACTGGCGGGTGTATTTTGCCCTGCATCCGGAACAGAAGATGCTGTATGATCTCGATGGCGCGTATTGGCACACTTGGCAGCAGGGCGAGAATCGTCCGATGGTCCGCGATCGTCTCCGTTCTTGGACGATAACTCTGAGCCGCGATTTTGCCAACAGGCGCGTCATGTACGTGGGGCATCATCTTGGCATCTTATGCTTTCGTGCCAATCATGAACGTTGGGATGACTCGCAATTCCGGGAAGTCGATGAGAAAGACAAGCCGATAAACTGCGGCGTTACCAAGTATGCCGGCATACCGAATATCGGCTCCAATGGCAGGTTTGCTCTGGAATACTACAATCGGGATTTTTCTGATTTCGCCGCAATCTAAGAAGTCGCACATTAAGCCATTACCATTCGGTAATGGCTTTTAATTTGAATAAAAAGATTATTCGATTTGACTCCATTCCAGCCTATGCTATAATGAGTCCAACAATTAAATACCAATTATCATGTCAAACATTATTTTAAAGACTTGTGAATCAGTGTGCGCCGGCCATCCGGACAAGATTTGCGATCAGATCAGTGATGCGATTCTCGATGCTTGCTTGGCCACAGATCCTAATTCGCGAGTAGCTGCGGAATGCCTGATCAAAGATGAGAATTTGATTATTGCCGGAGAAATCACGACATCAGCTTCGCCTGATTACGCCGCGATCGCCAAACAGACGCTGAAGGAAATCGGTTATACGGATAAAGAAATTAACAGTTTCAAGATCCAGATCTTGGTCAGCCAGCAATCGCCGGATATCGCGCAGGGTGTGGATACGGGCGGAGCGGGGGACCAGGGCATGATGTACGGCTACGCCACTAGTGAGACCGTGGAAAATATTCCCTTGCCGCTTTTATTATCCCATCAGCTATGTTTCCGCTTGGCGGAGATGAGAAGGATCGATCCGGCTTGTCCGCTGCGGCCGGATGGCAAGGCGCAGGTAACCGTCAGTTATGAAAATGGCCAACCTTTATTCGCGGATGCGATTGTCGTTTCGACCCAGCATGTGCCCGAAATTTCCGCTCATGATCTGGAAGAATACGTATTCGAATCAGTCATTAAGCCCGTTTGCGGCAAATGGCTTAAAATCGGACCGATGATCAATCCGCATTTGGGCGGCACGCAATTGAGCGCGACCAAGATTTATATCAATCCGACCGGCAGATTCGAAGTCGGCGGTCCCTTCGGCGATTGCGGCCTTACCGGCAGGAAGATTGTAGTCGATACTTACGGCGGCATCGGCCGAGTCGGCGGCGGTTGCTTTTCTGGCAAAGACCCGAGCAAGGTCGATAGGAGCGCCGCCTATATGGCGCGTTATCTGGCAAAGAAACTTGTTTTCCTCGGCTATGGCGAGGAAATTGAAGTCCGTTTAGCCTATGCCATCGGCGTGGCTCAGCCGGTCGATGTCAGCGTCAGCATCCTGCGCGGCGACAAATCGCGCGAAAAGGAATCCGTGCAATATATTCTGGATAATTTCGACTTGACGCCCCAGGGTATCATAAAAACACTAGATTTAAGACGTCCGATATATTTATCGACAGCGGCGTACGGCCATTTCGGCCGGCCGGAATTCAGTTGGGAAAAAGTCTAAGACAATTTCAGTCATAATAAAAAATCCGCATCATTCGGTGCGGATTTTTTCTCATTATGGTATGATTGCCAAATGAATAACATATCGTCTTGCCGATATTGGCGTTCTTTGCTAGAATGATATTTATGAAAGAATCAACTGACGAGCAATTAGTTAAGGCGTATTTGGCCGGCGAAAGAAATGCGCTGGAAATACTGATCAAGCGTTATCTCAAGCAGATATTCGGCTTCGCTTTCAGTTATGTCAAAAGCGAGGCGGCGGCCGAAGATATCACGCAGGAAACGTTCATCAAAGCTTGGAGAAAAATCAAGAAATTCGATACGGAAAAGCAGTTCAAATCATGGATATTCACCATCGCTAAGAACACGGCCTTGGATCATTTGAAGAAGAGACACGCACTGACTTTTTCCGCCCTTGATCCGGCCAGTGGAGAAGGCTTTCTGCTTGGCACGATCGCCGATAAATCACTGCGACCGGATGAATTATTCGATTTATACGAGTCTGACAATTGGTTTGAGGCGACTATTGTCAAATTATCGGATAAATATCGGCAGGTGGTAATAATGAGGCAAAACGACCAATCTTTCAGGGAGATAGCTCAGCATCTTGGCGAACCACTGCATACCGTAAAAAGTCGTTATCGGCGGGCATTAATCCAATTAAAGAACAATTTAGGCTAAATTCAATAAAGTCAAAAAAGAATGCACCAAAATGCATTCTTTTTTCGTATATAAACTATGGACTCAAATGATGGGCGACAACTGAATGACATGCGCAGCGATGAGCTATATCGCAAGATAATGGCGGAAATCGGTTCGGAACAGAAAAATGCGCAGCAAAGAAAAACCGCTTTTTATGCGTTTTTGTTATTAGTGTCGCTTATTTTATTATTTCCGGCGTATAATCTGCTGAAGGAGAATATCATTTCCTCCGGCTTTATGGATTATGTGTCGCTGATATTTTCCGATTGGGCGATTATTTACAAATACTGGCGCAGTTTCGGCTTGTCGCTACTGGAAGTATTGCCGGCTATGAGTTTGGCAGCTTTTTTAGTCGTCATATTAGCCATATTGGAATCTGTCAGGTATTTGTCGGGGCAATTGGCTGGCCAGCATATAAAATTTAAATTGAATTAAGCATATGGATTATAATAAATTATTCCAATCTAAATCATTCAGGGGATTTTTGGCCGGCATTGCAGTTTTCATCGTATTACTGGTGGCTTTCCGCGCCGGCATGAGCGTCGGCTTCCATAAGGCGGATTTTTCTTATCGTTTCGGCGATAATTACCACCGGAATTTCGCCGGTCCGAAGCAGGGGTTTCGCGGCGGGATGGAAGGAAGGGAATATATGGATGCGCATGGCTTAATCGGACAAGTGATTAAGATCGATGGCGGCGCATTAGTGATCAATGATAAGGATAATATCGAGATAATAGTCGTCGTGTCAGCCGATACTCAGATTATCCGTTTCAAAGATTCGATAAAAATGAATAATATTTCAATTAATGACATGATAATCGTGATCGGTGAGCCGAATCAATCAGGGCAGATTGAGGCCAAGCTTATCAGGATTATGCCACCGCCACCAGGGCCTAACCGAATGATTCCGCCGTCAGGATTATTTCCTCCTCTTCAAAATTAATACATTATATTATATTTATGCTTAAAAAATTATTCCAATTAGTCCTGAAGCATCGGATAATTTCCGCAGTCATCTTGGCGGTGCTGGCAATTGCCGGATATTTCGGCTATCAAAGCTTTTTTGGCGCGAAGGAAATTGTCAGTTATGTCGAAAGCGCAGTGGAAAAGGGGACGATTATATCCTCGATTTCTGGTACGGGCCAGGTATCAGCTTCGAATCAGATTAATTTGACTGCGAAAGCTTCCAGCAAGATGACATTCATCGGAGCGACGGCGGGCCAAGCAGTTAAATCCGGCGCGATAATCGCTAAACTGGATGCGACAGATGCCGCTAAAACTGTCAGAGATGCGGAGATGAGCCTGGAAACAGCTCAATTGGCTATGGAAAAATTAAAGCAGCCGGCTACGGCCTTGGAATTGTTGCAGGCGGAAAATTCATTGTCGCAAGCCGAAGACACGAAACGCAAAGCCGATGACGCCATTACTAAAGCTTACGAGGATTCATTAAATTCTATTGCCGAAGCTTTTTTGGATTTCCCGACGATCATAGCTGGATTGAATGACATCCAATATGGCACAGCGATCGGCAAAAGCGAATCGACGATAGGCAGTAGCCAAGACAATGAAGCGGCTTTGAGCAATTCATTGAGTGGAAATGACCGATTAAAATTGGTAGCTTTTCAAACCTCGGCCGCGACCGATTATCAGATTGCGCGAAAAAAATATGACGCGAATTTCTCGAATTATCGCTACATAAATCGTTCTGCTGAGCCGGCAGAAATAGAAGCCTTGCTGGCAGAAACGCTTAATACCGCCAGAGCGATGGCGCAGGCAGCAAAAAGCCAGAGCAATTATTTGGACACTTGGGTCGATTTGCGGATTGATCAGGATTGGTCGATATTCGCTCAGGTAAAAACATACCAAAGCAATTTAAGCACTTATATCAGCCAAACCAACGGTCATTTGTCGAGCTTGCTGTCACTGCAGACATCGATTAAGGATAATCTCCAGACGAAGCTTGATGCGGAAAAATCAATTGAAGAAAAAACCATTTCCTTGTCCGATTTGAAGGAGGGCGTTGATTCTCTTGATTTGAGGACCCAGCAATTATCGCTGCAGGCCAAAGTCAACGCGCTGGCTGATGCTCGAGAAAAATATGCCGATTATATCGTTACCGCTCCGTTTGACGGCGTAATCGCCAGCGTGACTGCGAAAGTCGGAGATGAGATGACTAGCGGCGGCGCCATTGCTACGATTATTACGCCGCAGAAAATCGCCGAGCTGTCTCTTAATGAAGTTGATGTCGCCAAAGTCAAAGTCGGCCAAAAAGCCACGATTACGTTCGATGCATTGGAAGACTTATCGATCGCCGGCCAAGTGGTCGAAGTCGATTCTCTGGGCACGATCAGCTCGGGCGTCGCCAGCTATACGGTTAAGATTTCCTTTGACGAACAGGATGACAGGATCAAATCCGGCATGACCGCCACGGCCAATATAATCATCAATAGTAGCGTTGATGTCCTGACCGTGCCGGCGTCCGCCATTAAGACGAACAGTGATGGGTCGGCTTATGTTGAAGTTATGGAAAATGGCGCTTTGACGAAAAAAATCGTGGTTATCGGATTGACTGATGATGTGAATACAGAAATAAAATCCGGCCTAAGCGAGGGAGATAAGGTCGTTTCACAGACTGTTTCAACAGCGGCTTCGACGTCAAAGACTAAAAGCACAACTGGCAGCAGCAATAAATCATCGGGCTCGATAATGGGCGCTATGGGAGGCGGTCCGAGGGATTAATTAACTATATGATAAGATGTGAAAACATATCGAGAACTTACAAGATCGGCGATGATGAAGATTTGACCGTTCTTAAGAACATAAATTTTACGATTGAAAAAGGGGAATTCGTCGCCATCATCGGCCCATCAGGCTCCGGCAAATCGACGCTGATGAATATTCTCGGCGCATTAGACCGGCCGACGGGCGGGAAATATTTTCTTGATGATCGGGACGTATTTTCTTTATCCGATGAGGAGTTGGCGGAGATACGTTCAGAAAAAGTCGGCTTTGTTTTCCAGTCATTCAATTTATTGCCCCGATCCACTGTGATTAGAAATGTTATGCTGCCGCTTATTTATGATAAGAAATGCCCGAAAATCGATCGCTTGGAAAAAGTCAATAAATCTTTGAAGGAAGCGGGATTAGAAGAGGAGCGCTGGCAGCATTTGTCCAATCAGCTTTCAGGCGGCCAGATGCAACGCGTCGCGATCGCCAGGGCTTTGGTCAATAATCCCGGCATCGTGCTGGCCGATGAACCGACCGGAAACCTGGATTCCAAAACTGGTGAAATAGTTTTGGAGACATTTAAGAACCTGAATCGCCTGAACGGACACACTATCATTTTGATCACACATGACCATCATGTCGCCGAGCATGCCGATCGGGTAATAGAGATCAAAGACGGTGAGATTATCGCCGATAAAAAGAAGAAATAAACCATTATGCTTTTTTCCGATTTGACGGAGGAAACATTATTTTCCTTGTTGTCCAATAAATCACGTTCCGCCTTGACCATATTGGGAATCGTCATCGGCATCGGTTCGGTAATCGCGATGATTTCCATCGGCCATGGAGCGACTCAGCAGGTGACCAGCCAGATCGAATCGCTAGGTACGAATCTGCTGACGGTCAGGTCTGGCGCCAGCCGTTCCGGACTGGTCAGGGGAGGCATGGGCTCCGCCTCCACCTTAAAAACCACTGATGTTGAAGCCATTAGGACAAACATTGATAATGTCGAGGCTGTGTCCGCAGTGGTCAGCTCGCAGAAGCAAATTACAGCTAAGGGGACCAATACCAATACCAGTATCTACGGCATTGATACGTATTATTTCGGCATCAAGAACATTGCCGTATCTCTGGGAGCGAAGATCACTGAACAGCATATCAATTCTAAATCAAAGGTGGCGGTGATCGGTCCGACTACGCGAGATGATTTGTTCGGCGCAGATGCCAATCCTATCGGCCAGAAAATCAGGATCAGCGGACAGGAATTTTCCGTTATCGGCGTTACTGAGGCTAAGGGCGGAACAGGCATGAACAGCTCCGATGATATCGTATATATTCCGCTGACGACGGCACAGCAGTATCTGACCGGCAGCAGCCAGACAGTAACGACGATCAACGTTCAGGTCGCAAGCGATGAATTCATGGATACGGCAGAAGAAAATATTACGGCCCTGCTTCTTGTCCGGCATAAGATCGCGGATGCGGCGAGCGCAGACTTCAATGTCATGAATCAGGCGGATATGCTATCAGCCATGTCGTCGGTTACCGGCACATTGACTCTGCTGCTTGGCGCAATCGCCGGAATATCCCTGGTTGTCGGAGGCATCGGCATTATGAATATGATGCTGACCTCAGTCACCGAGAGAACGAGGGAAATCGGTTTAAGAAAATCACTGGGTGCGAAGAAGAGGGATATCAGTTCGCAGTTCATTGCAGAATCCATTGCTTTAACTTTCATCGGGGGTGTTATCGGCGTAATCGTCGGATGGTTGGCTTCATTTTTAATCACTTATTTCGCCAGTACGACCACAGTCGTAAGTTATTATTCTGTTTTTTTATCAGTCGGAATTTCCGCTTTGATAGGCATTGTTTTCGGCTATTACCCGGCTCAGCGCGCGGCGAAATTGGATCCGATTGAAGCCCTGCGTTATCAATAATCAATTATTAATAATCTAAATAAGTATGAAAGAAAAATTGAAAGAAAAAATCGTTGCTGTTATTGTGGTAGGAATATTAGCGATTTTAGTCGTCGGAGCCGGATCATTTTATGCTGGTACTAAGTATGCTCTAGCAAAGAGAGGCGGAGGCATGATGGGCGGAAATTTTCAGCCTGGTCAAGGTGGAATGAACCCAATCGGAACAGCAAAGAACCGCCAGGCCGCTGGAGCAAGCTTTGTCAATGGCGATATTATCGCCAAGGATGATAAAAGCGTCACTATTAAGATGAGAGACGGCGGCTCAAAGATAGTCTTCTTCTCTTCGACTTGCGAAGTCGGAAAATTCGTTAGTGGAGCGATTACGGATTTGAGCGTCGGCAATTCAGTGATGATAAACGGCAAGACGAATACTGATGGCAGCGTAACTGCCACATCCATCCAAATTCGTCCGGCTGGAGAAATCAATCAGGCAGGTCCTGGCGGAGCGCAGACCGGTCAAGCAACGGTTCCGGCAGCTCAGAAGTAGTAATAAATCATTAAAAAAGCAATTCGCCGCGGCGGGTTGTTTTTTTGTATATATTTGCCGCCGTATGGTATAATTGAACAAATATCTCATTCCAGTATGAATAAAAAAAGCCTTATAAAATTCCTGTATTTCCTAGTCGTTCTTGCACTGCTGGGAGGAGTGATTTTTTATTTCAGGCAGCCGCTTGGAACATATTGGAATTGGTTTGCCGGCAGGCTAAATTATGCAATTCAGACAGAAATCTCTTCGCTGACTACGCCTTGCCAAAAGCCGATTTTATACAGCTTGGGCCCGATTGATCCGCGTTTTAAGGTTAATGATACTCAATTATTATCCGCGTTGAAGCAGGCAAATGAAATTTGGTCAAAGCCGTATGGCAAAGAATTATTCGCTTATGCCACGAGTGGGGAATTGAAGATTAATATGATCTATGATTATCGCCAGGAGGCGACTGACAAGCTCAAGAAATTGGGTATCGTTGTTTCTGCTGATCAGAAGTCTTATGATTCCTTAAAAGCTGAATATGACGCTTTGAACCGCCAATACCAGGCAGCTAAGGCACAGCTAGTCAGCCTAACGAATGATTTCAAGCAGAAACAAGCGGCATATGAAGCTGAAGTGCAAATGTGGAACAAGCGCGGGGGCGCGCCTCAGAGCGAGTACGATCGGCTCAATCAGATCAAAGACAGCCTTAATGCCCAGGTCAATCAGATCAATCAGCTGTCGGCGCAGGTGAATGCCTTGGTGGATAATTTGAATGCTGCCGGAATAGTATTGAACAAATTAATTGAACAGCTCAATTTGAATGTCAATCGCTATAATAATGTCGGTGCTTCGACCGGCCAGGAATTCCAAGAAGGTGTCTATACCCAGGGGCCGGAAGGCAAGGCTATCACTGTCTTTGAATTTAGCAGCCGCGATCAGTTAGTCAGGTTGCTGGCTCACGAAATGGGTCATGCTCTGGGCCTGGAACACACGTCGAGTACCGGCGACATCATGTATTATCTTAATGAAGGGCAGAATGAGAAATTAACGGCTAATGATCTGGCGGCATTGAAAATCAAATGCGCTATTAAATAAAATATGAAAGTAAAAGCATCATTGCATCTGCATTCCAGCGAAGACGAAGAAGATAGTATTATAATTGATTATTCGTTATTCGAATTGATTGATCGTTTAGCGGCTTTAGATTTCAAAGTCATGGCATCGACTGGACATTCAAATGGCGTCTGTCGATCGGACCATTTCGAATATGCGAAAAAAAAAGGCATTTTGCTGATTGCAGGAATAGAAGCGAATATCGAAGGGCATAAGCACATGTTGATTTTAAATGGAGGAAGCGATGCCGAAAAGGTCAGATCATTCGATGACTTGAAACGCTTTAAACGCAGGCATCCTGAATCATTCATAATCGCTCCGCATCCCAATCATGGCGCGCACTCAATAACACTCGGAACGTTAAGAAAAATGGCCGATATTATCGATGCGGTTGAGCACAGCTGGTATTATTCCCGCTCAATCGATCAGAATCGCCGGACCGGGCAGGTAAGCGGCGAATTGGGATTGCCATTCATCGTCACGTCCGATGCGCATGTCTTGGATTATCTGGACACGGATTATGCCGTAATCGAAGCGGATAAGCTGACAGTTGATGCCGTATTCGGCGCTATTAGGAATGGAAAATTCGTAAATAGGACTCGGCCGAAGAACTATTGGGAATTATTCAAATTTCTGCTGCTGATGGTTTACGGCAATATCGCGGAGCTTATTTTGACTAATCATAGAAATACGGGTAAAGTAACCAAGGAAAAATAGAATTATTGATTATGGATAAGTCAATAGCGATTATTGTCTGCGCCTGGCCGCCGCAAGGTGGGGGCATAGGGAATAACGCTTATTACCATGCCGGCAAGCTTGCCGATCGGGGCTATAAGGTCGGAGTCTTTACTCCGGACTTTTCGGACATTCAAAAAATCGACAGGAATTATATCCTTCATAATATGAGGACATTTCTGCCCTGGGGCAAAGCCGGGTTTATGCTCGGGCTTTTCCGCGGCCTTAAGGATTATGGAATCATACATTTATATTATCCTTTCTTCGGTTCTGATTTATTAGTTTGGTTGTATAAGAAGAAAAATCCTAAAACCAAGCTCGTCATGCATTATGAAATGGATCCGGTGGGCGAGGGGATTAAAAGCTGGATTTTCCGGATATATTTTAAGCTTTTTCTGGGCTTGATTGTCAAAGCATCCGACAAGATAGGCGTACTATCCTATGATCATGCTGAAAATTCATATTTAGCTCCCTATTTGAAGTCCAGTCCTGATAAATTCATCGAACTGCCCAATGGCATCGATACGGATATATTCAAGCCCTTGCCCAAAGATGAGAATTTGATGCAAATGAACAATATTAGTGTTCAGGATAAAGTGATTATATTTGTCGGGGGACTTGATCGCCAGCATTATTTCAAGGGCGTGCCTGTTCTTTTAGAAGCATTCAAGAATCTGCCAGTCAATTATTTTCCGAATATCTTGGAGGGCGGAGTGCAGCGCGGCGTTCTGCAGGAATTGCGCGGGGAGGCGAAGCTGCTGATAATCGGCGATGGAGACCTTCGACTGGAATTCGAGAAACAGGCTATGCAGTTGGGTGTCAGGGACAGGGTAATTTTTGCCGGCTGGGTGAAGAACGAAGACTTGCCGAAATATTATTCTTTGGCCGATGTGTTCGTTCTGCCGTCTACCGCTAAGACGGAAAGCTTCGGCATCGTAGTCGCGGAAGCCCAGGCTTGCGGCTTGGCGGCTATTGTTTCTAATTGGCCCGGAGTCCGTTCGACCTTGATAGAAAATATGACCGGCTTCTTGGTCAAACCGTCGGATGCGGATGATTTGGCAACGAAGCTAAAGCAGCTGCTGAATGATGAAAAATTGTGCCGGAGATTCGGCGAAGCCGGACATACGAATGCGACAGAAAAGTATGATTGGAATAAAGTCGTTTTGCGAATGGAAGACATATATTCGAGCCTATGAAAATCGCAGTAATACATTCAATTTATAAGCCTCATGTCCGCGGCGGAGCAGAAGTCGTGGTTAGCAATATTGTGTCCGGCCTTAAAAAGCGCGGACATGATGTTTTTGTCGTCTCCATCGGCTATGAGAATATAACCGAAGAAGTAGATGGCACTAAGGTTTACCGCATCAAGCCTTTTAACTTATTCAACTTTTTAGACATCAATGGCCAGCCTGTTTGGAAGCGATTAATCTGGCATATTTTCGACATGTTCAACGACGTCCAGACATGGCAACTGCATAAGATATTGGCGGAAGAAAAGCCGGACATGGCTTTGACTCATAGCCTCATGGGCTTGGGTTTTGAAATACCAGCCTTATTGAAAATAATGAAGATCAGGAATATCCATACGATCCATGACATGCAATTGATTCATCCATCCGGACTCTTGGGCGAAGAGGATAAGATGCCGCTTTCAACGCAAATGTACTCCTGGTTGTGCCGGCTATTGTTCGGCAGTCCCCAGGCTGTAGTATTCCCATCTCTGTATATGAAGGAAATTTATGAACGGTTGGGATTTTTCAAGAAATCAAAATCAGCCGTCTTAGGTAATCCGCTCCCCGCTGATGCTAAATTTGGAATTGCCAAGCAGGAAACTGGCAAATTCACCATGGCCTATGTCGGCCAGATCGAGCCCTATAAGGGAGTTGTCGATCTGATAAAGATTGTAAGCGGCTTGGCTGGTGATTGGGAACTGCTGATAGCCGGCGATGGCAGCGCCATGAGGGAGGCGACAAAATGGTCGCTGGATAATCCCAGAGTTAAATTATTGGGCCGCCTGGATGCGGAAGAGCTTGAACAAAAAATTTGGTCAAAAGCCGATTTGCTCATTAATCCCTCAAAAGTGCAAGAAAGCTTTGGCTTAGTCGTCGTTGAGGCGTATGCCCGAGGCATACCGGTTCTGGCATCATCGATCGGCGCCCTTAAGGACCTGGTTAAGGAGAGAGAAACGGGCTGGCTGTTCAAGTCGGGCGACCAGCTTGATTTGAAGCGCAGCATCGAATTTATTATGTCTAATCAGGACCAAATCAAGGTAATGAAGGATAATTGCGTAAAAGAGGCGGAAAAATTCAGGCTGGAAAATTATCTCAATTCTATGATGCAATTATAATTATTTGTCCTTAATGTTTCCGGTTGCTATAATGTAATCATGAATAAAGCGCTGATAATATTCAATCCGACTGCCGGCCTGGCGACAAAGACCGATGTCGGCAGGATCGTACAAGACAAGATCTTAAGCTTGGGCTATAAGCCGCTCATGCTCATTTTAGATTTTGATTTTGAGGCGAATATCGCTAATCTGGATTTATCGGATATCAAATTGGTTGTGGCGGTCGGCGGAGACGGTACAGTCAAAGTCGCTGCCAGGGAAATGATCAATCGCCGCATCAAGGCGCCGCTAGCAATTATTCCTTTCGGTTCGGCTAATGTTTTGGCGGCCACATTGAAGATCCCGTTAGGGCTGAAAGAGGCCTTGGAATTATTGAATGTGTCTTCGACGATAAAGATTGATGTCGGCGTGCTGAATCACGATCGTTATTTTCTAGTCGGTTTTTCTCTGGGTTATCTATCGAGCATAGTCATTAATACGAATAGGGAATTGAAGAATAAGTTCGGTTCAATCGGCTATGTTCTTCATTTATTCTGGAATAAGATAAGTATCCCCAGGATCAAATTCAGGATCGAGACGCAGAATCATGTTTTTTGGGTCAAGGGCAATAGCCTAATAGTCTTCAATGCTTTTAATTTTTACGGCTTCTCACCGAAGAAGACGATCTCGCTTAATGACGGTATCCTGAATTTATATGTTGTTACGAATAAGACTTTTCTGACTATGGCGGAAGCAGCTTTTGGCGTCTTATTTTATCGGACTCCGCCTAAGCATATTTTTACTCTGGACAATAAATATTTCAAGATCAGGATAAAACGGAAAAAATACCTGAAGACTGCGCAGATCGATGGCGACAAGATTAAATTGCCCCGCACGATCGAGATTGAAGTGCTACCAAAGGCACTGGAAATAATTGTGAAGAAATAAATCCAAATAATTTAAATTTGACAAAATTGTATATTTAATGTATGATGTTTGATTAAGTACTTTTTATCGTATATATACTATACAAAAGGAGAAAAATGATGAGTAAAAATTACGCGGAATGGGGGATGAAGTGGGAGCCGAGCATAAAACAGGAGGGATTTCAGATTTGTCCGAATTGCGGTTGTTGGTTATTCGGCGAAGCTCGTGATAATGGAATAGTGTGGTATCATTATATCGTCGGCTTTTCTTCAGTCGATCCCAGACCGAGTGGTCGAAATGATATAGTTGGTATTTTTATACTTGATTGCCCCAAATGCCAGACAAAGTTTTGGCAGCATTGCTGTAGGCTTAATTATGAGTCAGCAAGAAGGTATTGTCCTAATTGGCCAAAAGATGAAAACATTGAGTCGCTGTAAAATTTCAGCGGCTTTTTTTATTTCAATTAATTTGCTATAGTATAATCAATTAATCATCATATCTTATGAAAATATCATTCCACGGCGCGGCGGGCGAAGTGACGGGTTCCTGCATCTTAGTCGAGACGGCCAAGACGAAATTTATCGTTGATTGCGGTATGTTCCAGGGTTCCCGGTTCGCGCGCGAAGAGAATTTTGAGCCTTGGGCATTCGATCCGAAGGAGATAGATTTCGTTTTGCTGACTCATGCGCATGTCGATCATTGCGGTCGTTTGCCTAAGCTGTCCAAAGACGGCTTTAAGGGTAAGATTTACTCTACGCCGGCCACCAAGGATCTGGCGGAGATAATTTTACTCGACAGCGCAAAAGTCATGAAGGAAGAAGTTTTGCGACATGGCGGCCCGATATTATATAAGGAGGGCGACGTCTTTACTGTAATGCAGCAATTCTGGGGCTTGGAATATAGCGTCAAGCAGAAAATCAGTGGCGATGTAACCGTCCGACTTCGCGATGCCGGGCATATTCTCGGATCAGCGATAATCGAGGTCTGGGTCAAGGAGGGATTGAGGACTAAAAAAATCGTTTTTTCCGGAGATTTAGGCAATCCGCCAGCTCCGGTCGTCCGCGATACGGAGTTCATTGACGGCGCTGATTTTGTCGTGATAGAATCTACCTATGGCGGCCGCATACATGAGCCTTCAGAGATGCGTTCGAGCCTATTACGGCAAGCCGTATTGGAATCGATCGGCAAGGGCGGAGTCCTGATGATACCGACATTCGCCCTGGAGCGTACAGAGGAATTGCTTTATGAATTGAATTACCTGTCCGAGACAAAACAGATTCCCAAGGTACCTATTTTTTTGGATAGTCCCATGGCGATCAATGCACTCGATGTGTATCGGCGCTATGCAAAATTGTTCGATGAGGAATCCAGAAAGCGGATTGAATCGGGCGATGATATATTCAAGTTTGAGGGCTTAGAATTGTCAAAGACATCAGAGCAATCAAAAAAAATAAATCATGTGCCAGCGCCGAAAGTGATTTTGGCCGGCAGCGGCATGAGCAATGGCGGCAGGATATTATATCATTTGAAATTATATCTGCCGGGAGCTAAGAATCATATGCTGATAATCAGCTACCAAAGCGAAGGATCGCTGGGCAGGCAATTGAGGGATGGCGCGAAGAAAGTCATGATCGACGGCCAGCCGGTAGGAGTTAAAGCCAAAGTTACGGCAATCGGATCATATTCCTCTCATGCCGACCAGCCAAAATTGCTGCATTGGCTTAAAGCCGTGGCATCTCCCGAGCCGAGGACAGTATTTATTAATCATGGCGAGCCAAAATCTAATTTAATGCTGGAAGACGGCATCAGGCAGAAATTGAATTTAAATACGGTAATTGCCGAAAAAAATAAAGTCTACGAAATTTAGCATGAACAATAATATCGATAAAGCTTTCAAGCATGCCATTAAGAACAAGCAAATAGTTTTGTCATCCATTATTTTAGGTTTGGCAGTAGTATTTATTTTTTCGCTCGAAGAACAGGGGAATGCCAAAGTTTCCACTGAGCCGCTGCAAAAGGAAGAATTTGTCGTTCAGGAGCAAGAAAACATAACGCAGCCGATCGACTTTCGCCCAGAGCAATATGCCCAGACGGATTCGATTATCTATGAAAAATCGATGGGTGAAAGGGTGGCGTGCGAAGGCAATGAGACTGGCTCTGCTGTAACCGTAACTGATGACATAGGACAAAGAAAAGTTGATGTGCCGGTCCTGATGTATCACTATATTGAAGCCGCAGGCTCGACTACTTTGCCATGGCTTTATGAACCGCCGGAAATTTTTGAGAAGCAGCTCAAAACGTTATACAACAAATGTTATAATTCCATTTTTGTCTCTGATCTCGGCAAGTCGATTGCAGATGGAAGCCAATTGCCTGTCAAGTCCATCGCACTGACCTTTGATGATGGTTATGAAGACATGTACACCAATGCCTTCCCTCTGCTAAAGAAATATGACATGAAGGGCACGATGTACATCATCGTCAATGCGCTAGACAAACCGGGTTATTTAACCAAAGAACAAGTTAAGGAAATGGCCGATAGCGGCTATGTAGAAATTGCCGCCCATACCTTGAATCATCCTGATTTGCGCCATAAGGATTGGCAAGTCGCCAATTATGAGATAGGGGGAAGCAAGAGAGAATTAGAAAATATCATCGGCAAGCCGGTGACTGATTTCGCTTACCCTTATGGATTCTTTACTGTCAGGGATGAAGAAATTTGCCGACAGGCCGGTTATCTGACTTGTGCTTCGACTTATCCGGGGCAAGTGCAGACTTATGCTGAGCGTTTTTCTCTTTATCGCTTACGGCCAGGTTTTCGCGTCGGTTCTGCCCTATTGAGTTGGCTGGAACTGGCCGGACCGAAAAGGTAAACTAAAAAACCAGCCCCCGAGGGGACTGGTTTTTAGAGAGAGTATCTTAGTAGCGGCTTCCGCCGTTGCTAGAACCGCCGAAAGAGCGCTTTGGGCGATCTTCCATAGGTCTAGCTTCGCTTACCTTGATGCTTCTGCCCATCATATCTTTACCATCGAGCTGGCTGATAGCGTTCTGAGCTTCGTCCGCAGAAGACATTTCTACGAAACCGAAACCTTTAGAGCGACCAGACATACGATCCATGATAATGGAGGCTGACACGACGTTGCCTGCAGCTGAGAAGAAATCCTTCAAATCTGCATCTGTGGCGTCATAAGAAATGCCGCCAACATAAAGCTTAGTGTTCATACGTTGTAATTTGTCGACTTAGTTAAAAAATTATCCGTCGGTCAGACCTTTTGCACTAACTTAACTTATAAGGTCTAACTTATAAATTCAGTTGAGTTGATCCTACGAATGACTTAAGTATATCACAGATGGTTTAAAAAGTCAAGGGCTAAGTCAATTAATTAATAAAAGCCAGCAAATACCGCTAATTATGAAAACCCGCTCCAAAATAGGCAACAAGAAGGGCAATCCGGCATATCGCACGCCGAGTACGTTTCGTGCTAATCAGTATTTAAAGATTGCTTCTCAAAAATCGCAAAATAAAAATCCCACTCATATTGCAGAGCGGGACTGGAACGGGCAAAAAGAATACTAATTAGTTAGTATCAATGGGTGGAGGAATACATCAATAATGTAACACCGATCATTACTACGCATATTAGGAATATAAGAATTGCTGTATTTTTTGGCTTAGGATCATAGTCGGGGATCCAACTAATTGCGGTAAGAGTTGGAATACATACTAATACTAAA
The DNA here is from genome assembly GCA_041666505.1 of Candidatus Buchananbacteria bacterium. Classification (GTDB taxonomy): domain Bacteria; phylum Patescibacteriota; class Patescibacteriia; order 2-01-FULL-39-33; family 2-01-FULL-39-33; genus CAISTG01. The sequence continues at coordinate 19,175 of JBAYGU010000010.1, forward strand.
CCCATAAACATCACAATATCCATTATCTATGCCTCCTTGTTGTTAGGGTTTATAAGGTTCAATTGTTAATATTGACAAACTTCAAATTTATCATATACTATTACTACTTATCTGTCAAGTTATGGCAAAAAAGTTATTCCAATTAAAATCAAAGTATAAGCCGGCGGGCGACCAGCCGCAGGCGATAGAGAAGCTGGTCCAGGGTTTGAAAGACGGCAACGACTTTCAGACTCTTTTGGGTATTACCGGATCTGGCAAGACGTTCACCATGGCGAATGTCATCGAACAGTATAATAAGCCGGTACTTGTAATGGCGCCGAACAAGTCTTTGGCCGCCCAGCTTTATCGCGAGTATAAGAATTTTTTCCCGAACAATTCAGTCAATTACTTCGTGTCGTATTACGATTATTATCAGCCGGAAGCTTACATGCCGAATTCCGATACTTACATCGAAAAGGAGGCGATGATCAATGAGGAGATAGACCGTATGCGCCATGAAGCCACGACTGCGCTATTATCACGCAATGACGTAATAATCGTCGCTTCGGTTTCGTGTATTTACGGCTTGGGCGTGCCGGCCAATTATCTGGAGTCGGCGATTCACTTGGAAATTGGCAAGGCGATAGTCCGCGCCGATCTGATTAGGCAATTAGTCAAGATACAATTCGTCAGGACGCCGGGCGAACTTAAGCGAGGCACATTCCGCGTGCGCGGGGATGTGTTCGAGATTATGCCGGCCTCGGAGACGGCAGTTTACAGGATCGAGCTGGCTGAGCAGAAAGTCAGCGAGATCGCTTTAGTCGATCATCTGACGAAAAAAATAACAGAGAAATTGGATGAAATCGTCATTTTTCCGCCGAAGCATTTCATCTCCGAAGAGCCGCAAGTGGAGAGAGCTATTAAGGATATCAAGTTGGAAATGAAGGATAGGCTGAAATATTTCAAATCAAAAGGATTGTATCTGGAGGCGGAACGGCTGGAAAGGCGAGTCAAGTACGATATGGAAATGCTAAGAACGATCGGCTATTGCCATGGCATTGAGAATTACTCCCGGCACTTGGTCGGCAAAATGGCTGGCGAACCGCCGGATACGTTACTTTCATATTTCCCAAAAGACAAAGACGGCAACCCCGACTTCTTATTAGTTATGGATGAGTCGCATATCGGCTTTCCCCAGGTCAGGGGAATGTACGCCGGCGATCAAGCGCGGAAAAAAACATTAGCGGATTACGGTTTCCGATTACCGTCTGCGCTGGATAATCGTCCGCTTAAGATAGAGGAATTTTTGGATCGGATCGGGCAGACAGTTTTCACCTCAGCCACTCCAGGCGATTGGGAGATCAAGCACTCCAAGACTCTAGTAGAACAAGTCATCCGTCCGACTGGGTTAGTCGATCCGCCGATCGAGATCAGGCCGGTGTTCGACAAAAAAACAAATCGCAGCCAGATCGATGACGTCATCGAGGAGGCGGCCAAGACGATTAAGAAAGGTGAGCGGATAATTATCAATACGCTGACGAAAAAACAGGCGGAAGACCTGAACAATTTTCTTGTTCAGAAAGGGATCAAATCCAATTATCTGCACAGTGACGTCAAGACGATAGCGCGCAATGAGATCCTTTTGGATTTCCGCCGCGGCAAATATGATATCCTGATCGGCGTCAATTTGCTGCGCGAAGGCTTGGACCTGCCGGAAGTCTCTAAGGTGGCGATTCTTGACGCTGACCGCGAGGGCTTTCTAAGAAGCGAGTCGGCCTTGATTCAGACAATGGGACGCGCTGCCAGAAATGTCTCTGGAGAAGTGATTCTATATGCCGATAATCTGACCGGTTCGATTAAACGCGCCGTGAGCGAAGTCAATCGCCGCCGCGCGATCCAATTGGCATATAATAAAAAACACGGCATTGAGGCCGTGTCTGTTAAAAAGGACATTGAAGAGTTTTTTGGATTTGAATGTTGAGAGTTGAGAATAGTACTAGTCAACCCAATTTAAATCATATACCCCATTTAATGGGATAGCCATAACATGTGTATCTTCACTTACTTTTAATGAATAATAAATTATTAGTGTCATCATCTCGTAATTAATCGTAAAATCATTGATGTACGGATTTTCAGATTCTGAACCGTCACTGTTAGGGCCGAATTTAATTTCATTTATTCTTCTGATTTTAGAAGAAATTTCAGCTCGATAATCACCCATTTCTTCAAAAATACATTTGATAGCTTCTGGTTTGAAATAGATGTATTGCTGGTTTGACATTAGATTCTCTCCTTCTTGGTTGGTTTATTCTTCCATATTGTAATGTTATACTAATGAAATATATTATCAAATAAACAATAAAATGTCAATAGCCAATAAAAAAGCCAATTTTTGGTTGAAATTAAAGAATAATAAACCTGGATCCCGGATATCTCAAAGATTACTTTTCGATTCCGGGATGACGGGCGCAGGCCGGCCAATCCTGGCTTTGGCGCCGATGGCGGGGATTAGTGATTCTGCGTTTCGGCAGATATGCCGCAAGTCTGGTGCTGATGTCGTTTATACGGAAATGGTTTCCGCTGATGGCTTGTATTATGATTCTAAAAAGACTTTGGAATTTTTGAAGTTTGCCAAATCGGAAAGGCCGGTCGTAATCCAATTGTTTGGCAAGCATCCGGCTGTCTTTACGAAGGCGGCACAAATTGCTGAGAAGGCCGGCTTCGACGGCATCGATATCAATTTTGGTTGTCCAGCTAAGAAAGTCGCCGGGCATGGCGGCGGAGTTACGTTGATGCGCGATCTGGATAAATGTCGCGAGATTATCGAGGCTGTCATGGCAGGAACGAATTTGCCAGTATCAGTAAAACTTAGAACTTCGATTATTAAACCCCCTCTAGCTCCCCCTTTCGTAAAGGGGGAGAAGAACTCAGGCAGAAATTTTCCTCCCCTTTACGAAAGGGGAGGCCAGGAGGGGTTTAATGTAGTTACATCCCTTGACTTCATCAAAGCGATGAAGGATTTGCCGATTGCCGCCATCATGATTCATGGCCGCTCATACGAGAAGCCATTTGATGGTGAGATAGATTATGAGATGATCAAAAAATGTGTTCATGAGTTTAAAAAACATAATCCCGATGGAACCGTCTTAGGTAACGGCGGCATAAAGAAGCCGGAAGATGCTAAAATCATGATAGAGAAAACCGGTTGCGATGGCGTTGGCCTGGCCAGGGGGGTATACGGCAAGCCGTGGCTGTTCAAGCAAGTCCGGGATTATCTCAAGACTGGCAAATGCAAAGAATTGACGCAGAAGCAGATAGTTAAGGTAATCTTAGAACACGCCAAAATGGCTTTCGGTGCCAAGGGCGGCTATGGACTGATAGAATTGCGCAAACATCTGTTGTGGTATGTCTCCGGTTGGCCCCAAGCTAAACAGCTTAGATCGGAATTAGTCAAAGTGGAGAAATATGGGGATTTAAGGCAAATTTTTAAGGTGTAAATTCTGCCTATTGACATTTATGTTAAGGAGTGATAGTGTCATTTATCAAAGTCCTTTACATTTTTTCTGAAATAATGATCCAATAACAGGAAAGGAAAGTGAAATGAGTGAGAAAGTTAAGCCTCTTTTCAGGTATCTCCAGCCGTGGCTGATCCTAATTCTTCTGGGCGGCTTAGTCGTTTGGATTGAACTTGGCATGTATATTTTTAGCGGCTGCGCCAATCCTATCAGTAAAATAGTGATGAGTTTTACGGATCTCGGATCCATTATTGATTATTTATATGTCTGGACATTCTGTTTTGCCGCTAATGTAGTGATTTTTTTATGGTTGCTTATTAAATTCGGCAATTCTTTCATTAATAAGAATAGCATGCGAAGCATTAAGAATGATTTGCTGCTGGATATTACGAGGTATACGGATGACGAAATAATTCAGGCAAATTCGGAGCTTGGAATCAGGATCAATGGCACAGAAGCGGTGATTCCGATTGAGATCCTGAATTCGGCATCAAAAGAATCATTAGCTCAAAATATCGGTTGTCTGCTGTATATGCATAGCTCAGAAATCTGGTCTTTGCTCGAGCAGAAGAAATATACCTCGATGCACGCTATGGCCGATCTGATGCTATTGAATAATTGGAACGCAGATGATATTGAGAAGTTAATTGAGTTATTGGGTCAATATAAGATATTTTTGGCTGAGGCGCTTGATGCCGCTGTTTCGCGTCGGAGCCTGGAGCTGCGCGTCAGCCAGCTGCAGAAGGAAATTGAAGCGAGCCGGAAACGCGAAGCGGACTTAATTCAGATTTCGCCGCCCGGCGACATTGAAAATAAGTTCAAGAATTACAAAGATCTTGCCGCCGGCAAATCCGCTACATGGAAATGGCTGAAGCGGAAGGCCAAGAGATGGATTCCGAAGTTTCTTCGCGGTAATACGAATACTTAGCACAAACAACGCCCTACTCGACAGTTATCGGGAAGGGCGTTTTATATTGCCAATTTTTTCATTTCGAAATTTATAATTTCCTAATACTCAAATCCAGCGCTTTCTTTTAAAAAATATAAACATAAAGCTGGCGCCGACAAGCATAATGGCGATAATTTTCTCAAAGCCGTAGCGGTCATTTATAAAGGGCATGCTTTCCACGGTATTCATGCCGAATATGGCCGCCAATAGTGTTAAGGGGAAAACTATGACGGAAAATACAGTCAAAGTCCTCATGATATCATTGAGCTTGAAGGAAATTAGGGATGAATTTGTGTCTTCCAGCGCCTCAATCATCTCTTTCTGCCCGCTCAGGATATCCCAGATGTTTTTCGTATGCTCGATCAGGTCGCTATAAAAGCTTTTCATTTGGCTGGTACGGAGATAGGCAATGGTTGTTTTTGCCAGTTTCTGCAAAACGCTTTTATGCGCCTCCATGATTTTCCTGAAATTCAGGATATTGCGTTTGATCAATAGGATCTCTCTGACAACCTCTCGTTCACGTTCATTAAAGATATTATCCTCGATATTCTTAATATCCAAACTTAGGTGATCCATGATAGGGTAGCAGTATTCCTGCAAACGGACGACAATCTCATAAAGCAGTGTGATATTGTCTCCAGATAAATATTGCTCGCGATAGAATTTATCCGCCATGCACATATTGAACAATTCTACTAGTGGCGGCAGATTGTTCTTATGGCAGGTTATGATAAAGTTGCTGCCGATGAAAAAGTCCACCTCCTCGGCATCCACTGTGCGGGTTTTCTTATTGTAAACGGGGAATTGCAGGATCAAGAAGCTGTAGCTGTTCCTGATATAGAATTTGGGCCTCTGGGCGATATTCTTGGCCATTGAGTCCCTAAGATCCAATTCGATGAATTTATATTTTTTGCGCAGGTAAGAAAGTTCGTCTTTTTGCGCGTTAACAATATTAATCCAGACAAAGTTATTGCCGGCAGTCTTTAATGTTGTAATATTATCAGACATATGAATAGTTCAAAAAGTTATAAAGTTTATAAGGTTTATAAAGTAATGGAATATAACTTTTTAAGCGCGCTTTGGTCGACTGATATAATTATACACTATTTAAAACAAATGTGCTATAATAAAATCATAAATTTAGACAACAAGGTTCAGACTTTAAAAACTTTATAAACTTTCGACTTTATAAACTGATAATATGCCGCCACTCGATCAACAAGAGCCGAATCTGATTCCGCTAGAAAAAATCCCCACTCCGGAAACAGGTCTGCCAAACCCTGAAACTGTTGCTGCTCCGGAATATACCCAGGCGGAAAAGGCGGAACCGGAGAAAGCCCCCATTCCTTCGTATCAGCCGAAAGCATCCGCGCAGGCGCCTGCTTATACTCCGGCAGCAGATGAATCAGTTTTAAGATACAAGCAGATTGAGAAGGTGTTGGAAGAGGATTTGGGCGAGATTTATAATAATCTTACGCCGCAGGAGCAGAAGGCTTTCAAAATCAAGGGCGAGGAAACGGCTCGATCTATTTTTCAGCTGGTTTATCATAAGACTAAAGTAAAAATCAAGAAAATCGTCAAATTGATAAAAGCTTGGCTTAAGGCAGTGCCAGGAATCAATAAATTTTTTTTGGAACAGGAGGCGAAGATCAAAGCGGACAAGATTGCCGCTCTAGTAGATGAATAGAAAAAAGTGGAGTTTTAGCGAGAATGAATCATAAAATATGGAAGGTGAGCAAAGCCTGCAGATTATAAATTGGTCTGCATTATTATCGGTTATTCCGGAGTCGCTGATATATGTAATCAGCGGGGGAGTTCTTGTTGTGATTTTGGCGATTCTATCGCTATATATATTGCGCGCCTACTTCAAATCCCAGCGCAATTATCCGGCGGCCTTCCAGAAGAAAATATTCAAACTAACTGTACCGCAAAGAGTCAAGGAGGAATCGGAAGAGAAAAAGAAGCAACTAGCAGAAATAATTGCGGAAGTAGAGGGATTTTATGCTAACTTGGGCGGCTTGCCACCGCATAAGGGCTTTAAGAATTGGCTGTTTGGCAGGTATGACTCGTGGTCATTCGAGACGGTTCTGGGCTTTGATTCGCTGATCACTTTTTATATGGCGGTGCCGGCGTATTTGGTCGAATATATCAAGCAGCAGCTGTTTTCAAAATATCCGTATTGCCAGATTGAGGAAATTAAGGATTATAATATTTTCAATCGGCAGGGGTTCGTGTCATGCGGCTACTTGAAGCTGATGAAGGCCAATATGTTTCCCATATTGACTTATAAGCAGATGGAAAACGCCGACCCGATCGTGCCTATTTTGAGTTTATTGTCGAAATTTCCCGAGGGGCAAACCGCCTCAATTCAATTCGTTATGCGATCGGCCAAGCCTAGTTGGCGGAAAATGGGCGTTAAGGTAGCATCAGAGATGCATCAGGGCAAGAATCTTAAGGACGCTTTGGCGAAGGCAGGCGGCGGGTCAGCGTTAGGCAGTTTTGGAAAGATAGTTGGCAGTCCGTCTGACTGGATGTCGTCCAAGCCCAAAGATCCGAGCAAGCCGGAAAATTCCTATCGTTTGTCGCCGATGGAGGAACAGATGGCCAAGTCGATCGAGGAAAAATCCAACAAGGCCGGTATGGATGTCAATATAAGAATTGTGTGCTTTGCGCCGCAGGAAAGCCAAGCGAAGGAGAATCTGCGCCGAATTATGGATGCATTTTCGCAATATTCTTCCTATCAATATGCCAATGGCTTCAAGGGGGTCGTAAAATCAGACGGCAAAAAACTGATTTATGATTATATTTACCGCCATTTCGATGAGAAGATCGGTATGGTTTTAAATACCGAGGAGATGTCATCGCTGTGGCATCTGCCGCTGTCTAATACTGAGGTGCCGCGTATTGCTTGGTTGTCAGCTCGTACATTGCCTCCGCCCTTGAATATGCCAGCGAGCGGTGTGATTTTGGGCGAGAATAATTACCGCGGAATCAAGACTTTGGTGCATATGAAGGAAGATGACCGCCGTCGCCATATGTACATCATCGGTATGACCGGTACCGGTAAATCGACGACTATGGCGACCATGGCTGTGCAAGATATCATTGCGGGAAAGGGCGTTTGCGTTCTTGATCCTCATGGCGAACTAATAGAAGAGATTTTGCAATATGTGCCGAAGGAGCGTTTGGAAGACGTTATTATTTTTGATCCGTCTGACGTCGATCGTCCGATTGGCTTGAATATGCTCGAAGCTGTTAATAATTTCGAGATGGATAAAGCGGCGCAGGAAATGATCAATATTTTCTATAAGCTGCTGCCCGATCCGTCCATGGCTGGACCGATGTTTGAGCATTATATGAGAAATGCGCTTTTGGCCCTGATGGCGGATAAAGATGACCCGGGAACGCTCGTTGAATTGGCCAGGATTTTTACCGATGACGCTTTCCGCAAAAAGAAATTGGAACACGTAACTGATATTTTGGTTAAGGATTTTTGGGAACGGGAATATGTCATGAGCCAGAAGGGTTCAACCGGCTCGGACATGCTTTCTTATGTCGTTTCCAAGACCGGCAGGTTCGTCGAGAATGAGATGATGAGAAATATTATCGGCCAAGGTCATAGTGGTATAAATTTCCGCCAAGTCATGGACGAGGGCAAGATTCTGTTGTTGAATCTGTCAAAAGGCAAAATCGGCGAAACAAATTCCAGTTTGCTGGGCTTGATTGCCGTGGCTAAACTGCAGATGGCGGCCTTATCGCGCGCCGATATGCCGATGGAGCAGCGTCGAGATTTTTACCTTTATATTGATGAGTTCCAGAATTTCATCACCGATTCAATTTCCATCATCCTTTCCGAAGCTCGAAAATATAAATTGAATCTTTGTCTGGCGCATCAATTCATCTCTCAATTGGTGCAAAATAATGATACGCGGGTCCGCGATGCTGTTTTTGGTAATGTTGGTAATTTATTAGTCTATCGCATCGGTGTGGATGACAGCGAGGTTATCGCCAAACAATTGGCGCCGGTAGTGGGGGAATATGATGTTTTAAATATTGAGAAATATAACGCTTATTTTAGGATCATGATCGACAATACTGCCATGCCGGCCTTCAATATGCAGTGTTATCCGCCTAGCAAGGTTGGTACTTTGAACAAGGAAATTGTTGCTCCTCTGAAAGAATTGTCGCGATTGAAATACGGCAAAGATCGTAATGTAATTTTGCGCGAGATAATGGAACGCTCACAGCTCGGCCAGCTTGGCTTGCCGAAGAAAGCCGCAGGCGAGAGTTTGGGCAATGTAATGGGATTTTGATTTAATTAAGAATTAGGAATTTAGGATTTATGAAGATCACTACTGCGACTAAAAAAGACATATCTGATTGCATTAAACTTGCTAAGATAAGAGAGTTAAAACTGACTCAAGGCGGGTATCTTGATCAGGAAATATTTGAGACGTTATTAAAAAACGACTTATTTATGGTCGCCAAAGAAAATGAAAGCGTCATTGGTTTTATTTTGGGCGAACCAATGAGAGTATCTAGGGGTGTGATGATGTGGTTTTTTGCGGTTGATGGAAAACGTCGAAGTCAGGGTATTGGCAATCAATTGATTAAAGAATTTGAGAAACGTTGCAAAAAATTAAAACGGCAGTGGATAATTCTTTATGCGCCATCATTCAATAAAAAAACGTTAGCTTTTTATAAGAAACATAATTATGATGCCGGCATTAAATTAGTTGAATATTTTAAATGGCTCGGCTGATTTTTCAAAAAACTCAAATTCAGCGTTATTTGACCTCAAGGGTCATTTTTTGGTATGATTCAGTTGAAATATTGGGCTAATTGCATTGACTTTATAAACTTTATAACTTTACAAACTTTTAACTGATTTCCGCATGTCCAGTGCTCTCTACCGCAAATACCGCCCGCAGTCATTTTCCCAGATGATCGGGCAAAATCACATAAAAATCACGCTGCAGCACGAGCTGGCCAAGGGCGATATCGGCCACGCCTATCTCTTTTGCGGCCCTCGAGGCTTGGGCAAGACGACAAGCGCCAGATTATTCGCTAAATCAGTCAATTGCGAAAAGAGGCAGCCCGGGGAAAGCGAGCCTTGCAATGAATGCCCGTCTTGCTTAGATATCATCGCCGGCCGCCAGGTAGATATCATCGAAATCGATGCCGCCAGCAATACTGGCGTGGATAACGTCCGAGAGAATATTATTGAGAATTCCCGATTTAATCCGGTCCGTTCAAAATTTAAAGTCTTCATTATTGATGAGGTGCACATGCTATCCACCTCGGCTTTTAACGCGCTTTTGAAAATCATGGAAGAGCCGCCGGCGCATGTTATTTTCATTTTGTGCACGACAGAAATTCATAAGGTGCCGCCGACGATCATTTCCCGTTGCCAAAGATTTGATTTCAAGAAAGTAACCGGCGAGCAGATGCTCAAGAGATTGCAATTGGTCGTGGAAGGCGAGAACAAGAAAGTCGAGGAAGAAGTTCTGAAACGAATTATTGTCAATTCAGAGGGTTGTGTCCGCGATGCTGAATCTCTTTTGGCGAAAGTCTTGTCCTTGGGCGACGATATCACCGCAGATCAGGCAGAAATCGTCTTGCCAAGATCGGATTTTGAAAGCGTTAGCAGTTTTGTCGGCTTCTTAGCGGAAAATAATTCGGCTGCGGCCATCGAGCTGATCAATCGCTTGATGGATGACGGAGTCGATCTGGTAATTTTTGTCGATAGCCTGTTGGAATTTTTGCGCCAGATGCTCTTGGTCAAGACCAGCGGCCGGCTGGAAAATTACGGCATTGAGTTGTCGAATGATTTGAGCAAAGGAGTCATGGAATTGGCGGAAAAATTCAATTGGGCGGAAATTGTCGATATGATCGAGGTTATTAGCACGAAAGGCAAAGAAATCAGGCAATCATCCATACCGCAATTGCCCCTGGAAATCGCAGTCATTAGGATTACACAGAAAGTTTCTTGCCAAAAACCGGATACAATCTCATTCGTAGCGCCATCTGCTGTTGCCAAGCCCAGAGTTTTACCGCCGATTGCGTCTGCTGTTGCTCAGGATATTGTTAAGAAGCCGGAAGTTCCGCAGGAAATTGCTACAGTTGAAGAAAAAAAATCAGAGTCGTCTAATAATGCTTCTTTAGACGTTGTTACTGAGACCGCGGCAAATATTGTTTCCAGTGACGAGATTATTGAATACAATCTGGAAACAGTTGTCGCCAAATGGCCCAATATCGTCCAAAGATTGCTTATCCCGAATTTTACTTTGTCATCACTGTTAAAAATGAGCCAGCCGATTAAAGTTGACAATGGCTATATCCAGATTGCAGTCACATCGGAATTTTATCGCGGCCGGCTGGAGAGTACAAACAATAGAACGGTTATTGAGGCAGTAATCGAAGCGGAAATCGGCCAAAAGATCCTGATCAAAGGCGTTGTTTCTGCTAACGTCCAGCCGATTGAAATGACTCTTGATTATACTGATCCGGATGCGGTGGAACCGCCTACAATAGTAGAGACGGCTGCCGCGGCCATAAGCTCCATCAAGCTTGATCCGGCAGAAGAGGTTATGAATATGTTTTGAGTTTTCTTCATACCTTTTTTCTAGAAAAAAGGTATAACCAAAAAAGTCGCGCCGGTCGAAATCATGGCCAAATTTATTTATCCGTCTCGCCAAATTTTCTGACGTCGGATTACCTCCTTGCGAAAATTTGTTGCTCGCTCCCTATAAATAAATTGGCACAATATTTCTCAATGG
>JBAYGU010000011.1:0-29071 GCA_041666505.1 Candidatus Buchananbacteria bacterium
GGTCAGCATAATTAGTGGCCGAGCCATCAGCGTCGTTGTAAGTCAAACGCAAATTAGCTCCAGTGGCACTGTTAATTTCCAGGTCTTTGCCTGGGACTGTTGTGCCAATGCCGACCTTGCCGTCACCAGTGATCCTCATTCTTTCAGTGGGACTTAAGCCGCCGGTATTTAATGTCAAAGCTGAATTTGAATCTTTCTGTGCTCCAATTACATATAAATTATTGGCATTATCAAACCAGTTGCCGCCCGTAACAACAGTGCCCTGATAAAATCTCAAATTGGCGTATCCGCTGGCATTGGGATTATTGACGGCAATTCTCGTGGAGGTGGCTTGATTTTTGTAGACTTCTAAAATGTCTCCGATCGCATTAGTCGGCTCCGTCGTTCCAATTATGACATTGCCAGTCGCCTGCTGAATAATAAATTGACTTGTCCCCACAGTCAACCCTCCGGCGAAGGTGGAGGTGGAGAGGTTAGAGACGATTAAGTTGGTGAGGGTGGAAGTCCCGGCGGATAAAGTGCCGTTGATTGCCGTGTTTACTCCTGCCGAACCGATGGAAGTAAGTCCCGCTAAAGTCGTCAGTTGCGGAGCGGATGTCGTGGCGAACCAATTAGTCAGAGAGAGGAAAGTCGAAGTATTATAGGCCTGCGTGCTGTAAGTTGAAGAAACAAATCCGGCATAACCAGGCAAGAGCAGATTGAAACTGGAAGTCGCCCGATCTGAAGTCCAATACAAATTAGAGCCCTCGGCAACATCGGTCGTCAGCAAGGCCAGAGAGGTCGTGGAGACGCGCAAGGTTCCGCCATAATTAGTCAAGCCCAAACCGGTCAAATCAGTAAAATACTCGCTATTCAGGCCAAGGGAACCAGCGATATTCATCGAGCCGGTAGTGGAAGCGTTGCCGTTGACCTGCAAGCCGGTGGAAGAAACATAACTGCCGAATAGGCCGATGCCGCCTACCGCCAGATTATTCTGCACATTAAGATCGCCGGTCGCTGTGCCATAGCCGGCTGGCAGGCCATTGCCGATAACCATGTAGCCGGAAGTCGTGGCATTATTGGTAATATACAAGCCGTCAGACAACTCAAAACGATTATTAGTCGTATTCCAAACCAAGCTTTGCAGGCCGGAGTTGAAATAAATGGCATCACTGTTAACGCCATTGGAATAACCGACGTAAAGATTATTGCCGACATAGACATTATTGGAAGTGGAAGCGTTGCCGATGACTTCCAGGGCATTGGAAGTATTGGCAATGCCGATGCCGACATTGCCGGCCGAGACGAAGAGATCTCCTGTCCAAGTCGTAGCGCCGGCAAGAGCCGTATCGAATTTTCCTTGGGTCCAATACTGATTAGTACCTTCGGTGATTTCAGAAGTCGTCAGGGTAACAGCTCCAAGCAACCCATTGACAGAAGTGACGGAAGCGCCATTTAAAAGCTCAACCCAATCGGAAAGCAATTCCGGATGACTATCTTGTAGGACATATGTTTTGTTAGTACTGGTAACCACTGCAATGTCGCCTTGGACAGCAGTCGAAAGAGTCAGCATGGTCGAAGTGCTACCGACGACAAAGGTGTTGTTAATGAGAATAGAGCCGATCTGAGAAGTAGGAATGTGACCGGCAGAATCAAGAGAAGCCAAACCGTTGGGCAACGCGCGCCAAGCCGTATTGATCCGATCATCGAAACGCGCATTGGTGAAATAAAAGTTCACAATGCCCTCGGTAATGTCATCAGTGCTCAAAGTCACCGCGCCGCGCTGGCCGTTGACCGCCGAAACGGCATCCGTGGGCGAAAGCAGTTCCTTCCAGTTGCCCAGGACTGTCGGATCGCCGTCGCCGTCAAGAATGTATGATTTGCTGATGTCATAGCGGATAGCCACATCGCCCATGCCGGCAGCCAAAGCCAGCATCGCCGCTTCCGTGCCGACAACAAAGGTGTCGGTAATGGCCAAGGGGCTTAATTGGGCGTCAGGCACCTTGCCATCGGCGCCGAGCGATGCCACGCCATTGGCCAGTCCGCGCCAGGTGCCGGTCATGCGCGAATCAAAGGCGGAAGTGAAGCCGCTACCAGAGATCAGCCCGGTAAAGACTGACGTGCCGCCGACCGACAAATTGCTCTGGGTATAAAAGCCGGAAGTTGAAGACACATAACCGCCGAAGACGCCGTTATTCTGGACATTTAGATTACCGGCGGTAAAATTGGCGCCGGTCGGAGCCGAGCCGACAGTCAAATAGCCGGAAGTGGTGGCGTTGCCAGCAACTGACAACGTTGCCAAAGATGAAGCGCCGGTAACCGATAATCCGGACAGATAACTGTTGCCGGAGACGGTAATGGCCGTGGAGGAGACATAATCCAAAAGTGAAGTGGTGGCGTTTAGATTAAAGAAATTCGCGACAGTATTAGATATATCCGCTCGCAAAAACGACGTCGTAGCCAGGCCGTCGAATTTCTGCGCATTGAAGGAATTAGGCACAGTGCCTAAGATCTTACGAGGCAGAAGGGTTTCATAACTTGGCGTATTAGAACCTCCGACTTGGACTTCAAGGTATAGCGACTGATTAAAGTCGACACTAGCTAGGGAAGTGATAGATCCCAGCATAGTAGAGAATAATCCAGATGATACGGCTACTTTATTTGCGCCTTCATATGTTTCCGTCCACAGGGGCGAAGCACAGGCGCTATCTTGGCATAACCTGAATATAAAATTATAACTGCCATTAACCACTACATTGCCGCTAGCGTCAGTAAGTTTGCCCTGATAATTGATTTCGGGGGTGAAGGCTGATTGCACAGTCAAGACGGCGAAAAACAGCAAGGCAAAAACCACGCTAGCCATTGAGGCGAGGCGCAAGATTCTATTCAATTGTTGCCTTAAGTTTTTCATCTTACTTGATAATCAAATCGTCGATTTTGCCTTTTGTCAGGACATTTGCCAATGCTGTCAAAGTGGACAAAGTCGGATTGGAATTAAAACCGCCCTCTAACTTGGCTAAATTAGAGAGCTTCAAATCGGCTTGGCGAGCCAACGTTTCCTGCGAAATCCCCTGCTTTAGCCTGAGCCTTTTGATATTTTCATTCAATTTTCGGACATTCGCCTTCATTTTGTGCTATGAATATATTGATATCATTTAATAGTAATCTATAAATAAATAACTATCAATATAATGAATTTATTATAACATAAAACCGATAAAAATAAAAAAGTTTTCCACAGGCGCTTATACTCATTATTTATGCCTTATTTATATCACTATATTGACATCAATTAATAACTATCAATATAGTGAATACATAAATTATAACACAATGTCGGCGTCGAAGGAATAGTTTTCCACAGCCGAAATAATATAAGCAGGGGAGCGGCAATTAATCCGTCTATAATGACAATTTAACCAATTATCTGATATAATAGTATTAATTGATTATTGCATCTTGATTATTGATTATTAACTTTATGGCAAAAAATTTAGGCCCGTCATTGGATGACCTGCTGCAAGGAAAAGGCGATGAGGATTCCGCAACAGGCGAGCTGCAGGAAAAACTGGGGGAAATAAAACTGAAGGAAAAAGAAACTGAGGTATCGCGCCAAGCCGATGCGCAGGGTTTGCCGTATATTAATTTAGTCGGATTTCCCATCGTTACGGATGCCTTGACCGTCTTGACAGCGGAACGGGCCAAAGAAAACAAAACTATCTGTTTCTTCAATAGCGGTACGGAAATCCGCCTGGGCGCGGTAGCTTCCACGGAAGCAATCCAAGCTCTGGCTGCAGAAATTACTGAGAAATACCATGCCAATGTCAGTATTTACCTGATTTCCGAGCATAGTTTCAAGAAAGCCATGAAGCTTTACGACACTTTGCCGAAGATCATCCATCTGGTCGGCGGCGTAGAGATTAAGGAGGCAGACATAAAAAAATTCGAAGACAAGATTGCCAATTTCAAAGATTTGAACAACCAGATCAATAAAGTCAGTATCACGGATGTCATGACGATAATTCTGGCGGCAGGATTAAAAGCCGATGCCTCAGATATCCATGTCGAAGCCGAAGAAAAGGGGATTGCCGTCAGATTAAGGATCGATGGCGTGCTGCATGACAGCGCGGAAATCGATAAGGATAAGTGGAAAAAAATCATTGCCCGCTTGAAAGTCTTGGCACGGGTCAAAATCAATATCGAGGATAAGCCGCAAGATGGCAGATTCACGATTTTTTATGATAATGACAAAATCGAGGTCCGTACTTCATTCTTGCCGACTTCCTACGGCGAAAGCGTCGTTATGCGCCTATTGCATAGCGAATCCGTCGCTCTGGGCTTCGAGAATCTCGGCTTATTGCCGCCGGCTTTCAAAATTTTAGATGCAGAAATAAAAAAGCCCAATGGCCTGATCTTGACTGCCGGCCCGACCGGCAGCGGCAAAACAACGACGCTATATTCAATTTTGACCAAACTTAATAATCCGGAAGTGAAGATCATCACCATGGAAGATCCGATCGAATATCGCTTGGCCGGCATCAATCAGTCGCAAGTCGATCCGAAGAAAGATTATTCTTTTGCCAAGGGTCTGCGCTCGATCCTGCGCCAAGATCCTGATATCCTGATGATCGGCGAAATCAGAGATAATGAGACAGCCGATATCGCCATTCAAGCCAGTTTGACCGGCCACTTAGTGCTTTCAACCGTCCATACCAACGACGCAGCCGGCGTCATCCCCCGCTTGACCGATATGGGCATCAAACCATTCTTCATGGTACCGGCTATCAATGCCGTTATCGGCCAGAGATTAGTCAGGAAACTCTGCCCTCAATGCCGCAAACCGCATAAGCCGACAGAAGAAGAAACGGAAACCATGGATAAAATTATTGCCACCATCTCCCCCAAATCCGGGTTGGAAATTCCCAGCGTCATCCCTCAGCTCTACGAAGCTGGCGAGGGCTGCGAAGCTTGCAAAGGCATTGGCTACAAAGGCCGCATCGGAATTTATGAGATTTTCACCATGGATAACGACATCAAGAAGCTGACCATGGAAGGAGCGGCGGCTTTCGAAATCATGAAGCAGGCGATAGAAAATGGCATGATAACCATGCTTCAAGACGGCATATTCAAATATCTGCAAGGCACAACCAGCTATGACGAAGTGATTTCCGTCATCGGCAAATTGGATTACGTCGAAGACTTGTATGATATCGTCATTTCCCAGACGATCGGCCGCGGCATTAAGATAACTGATGCTAATTTGAAGTTGGGCGAAAGCTTGGCTAAGGATCTGACCAAGATACATGATGCGGTCAAAGATCTGCCGGCCAAAGAAATGGCTGCAGTCATCGTATCTGTCGCTTTGAAGACTGAGGCTGGCGATATCCATATCGAACCGACCGAAGCCGGAGTAAAAGTCCGCTTCAGGATTGACGGCATATTACATGACGTCATCGATCTGGGTAAAGAGCAATATCTGCCGCTCTTATCCAATATCAAAATCCTCGCCGGCATGCCGACTAATATCAAAAAGCCGACTTGGGACGGGCGTTTCGCGATCTTCACTCCGCAAGCCAGGATGGATACCCGTGTTTCCATTATCTCCGGCGGCTATGGCGAGACTATCGTTATTAGATTACTATCATCGCAGGCGGCCAGCCTTAAAGTCGAAGATCTAGGCATGCGTCCCTATACCACCAAGCCTCTTCTAGAGTCAATGGAAAAAACCAAGGGTATTATTGTTACCACCGGCCCGACAGGTTCGGGAAAAACCACCACGCTTTACGCTCTGCTCAATAAATTAAACAAGCCGGACGTAAAAATTATCACCATCGAAGATCCGATCGAGTACCATTTGGAAGGCGTGATGCAGACGCAGATCGACACCGAAGCCGGCTACACTTTTGCCGCCGCTATTCGCTCGCTGCTGCGCCAGAATCCCAATATCATGATGATCGGCGAAATCAGAGATGATGAGACAGCCAAGACCGCCATCGAAGCCGCCTTGACCGGCCACTTAGTCCTTTCCACTATCCATACCAATTCAGCTGCTGGCGCCATTCCGCGCTTTGTCGGCTTAGGCGTCGATGCTCAGACTCTGGCTAATTCCTTGGAGTGCTCTATCGGCCAAAGATTGGTCAGGAAATTATGCGAGAATTGCAAAGCGGAAGCAGAGCTTGATGCGGCAACGCTAGCAGAAGTCAAAAAAATCATTGCTGGCATCAGTCCGGCTGCCGGAGTGGAAATACCTAAGGAAATGAAATTCTATAAAGCGGTTGGCTGCGAAAAATGCGGCAACATCGGCTACAAAGGCCGCCTCGGCATCTATGAGATCATTCCCAATACTCCGGAAATGCAGAAATTGATAGAAAAAACTGATATCACTAATTCAGAAATCGAAGCGTCAGCTGTCAAAAGCGGCATGGTGCTGATGCTGCAAGACGGCATCTTAAAAGCCTTGAGCGGAGATACATCAGTGGAGGAAGTATTTAGAGTAGGTAAATAGATTGGCACAATATTTCTCAATGGTCGCAACTTCGATACAAATATAATTAATTTCTATACAAAAAAACTTCCAAAATAATTTGGAAGTTTTTTAATTTATTCTTATTTCCCTTTTATCTCCTTTCAAAATCTTGAATTCAATCTTAATAACTTTGTCTGGCCAAATATCTTTAACTCTATCGGCCCATTCAATTACCGTAATACAATTGTGATCCTTAAAATAATCCAGTACGCCGATATCCACTAGCTGTTCTCCATTATCCAATCTATACGCATCTATATGAACAAGGTATTTGACTTTTGACTTTACAAACTTTTGACTTTTGACTTCATAATTTTTCATCAAGACGAAGGTCGGACTGGTAATCGTATTTGATATTCCTAGTCCTGCGGCGATGCCCTTGGTAAAAGCAGTCTTGCCGGCACCCAAATCACCGATCAAACACAAAACTTCTCCGCCATGCAATTTCGCAGCGAATTTCTTAGCCAGGTTATATGTGTCCTTTTCTGATTTGGATGAGTATTTCATAATTTGTATTTTTCTCCCCCTTTTTCAAAGGGGGAGTTAGAGGGGGTTTAATTAATTTGAACTAAACCCCTCCTAACCTCCCCTTTGAAAAAGGGGAGGAAGCACTCAATTATTTAAGTTCCCAATTACAATCCGTCTTAATCTTCTCATAACTATTCAACGGCACTTTTTTCTTTTCTGACAGATAATAAGCGGCGACTGCAACCATGGCGGCATTATCGGTGCAAAGTTTGAATTCTGGTACAATAAATTTGTAACCATTTTTTTCCGCTTCATTTCTCAAAGTTTCACGCAGCTTCTTATTGGCCGCGACGCCGCCTGCCATTAAGACAGTTTTAACTTTCAGTTTCTTAGCTGCTCTGATCGTTTTCGAGACTAGGACGTCGATCGCCGCTTCCTGGAAATAATGCGACATGGCAATCTGATAATTTTCATCCTTGTTCCTAATTTTGTCTGACGCATACAGAACCGCAGTTTTTAATCCGGAAAAGCTGAAATTGAAATCCTTCGAATTAATCATCGGGCGCGGCAGCTTAATATTGGGAAACTGCATTTTTTCCGTAAACTTTTCCGCATAAACTGATATCGCCGGTCCGCCCGGATAACCCAAGCCTAAAAGCTTCGCCACTTTATCAAAAGCTTCGCCTGCCGCATCATCGATTGTCGCTCCGATCTTCTTATATTGGCGATAATTTTTCAAATGGATTATTTCCGTATGACCGCCGGAAACTACCAAGCAGACCGCCGGAAACTGTATTTTGTTGCCATAAAAATTAGCGGCGATATGCGAATACATATGGTTAACCGCAAGTAGCGGCTTCTTCCAAGCGAAAGAAAGCACCTTGGCCGTCTCTACGCCAATAATTAATGAGGTTACTAAACCGGGACCAGTCGTTACTGCTAGCAAGTCAATGTCTGATGGCTTTATCTTGGCCTTCTGCAGTGCCTCAGCCACAACCGGGATGACATTCTGGATATGATGGCGCGCCGCCACCTCCGGCACGACTCCGCCGTATTGCTTATGGATGTCGATCTGTGAGAAAACAATATTCGAGAGCAATTTCAAATCGCCCCGGCTGCTTGAGAGTACGGCGGCCGAGGTTTCATCGCACGATGTTTCTAGAGCAAATATGATCATAGTATTATTAATAAATTTACCTGATAATCAGCTTTTGTGCAATGGCATAGTTTATCGCGTCTCACTTTCGTTCGACTTGTCCTGTGACAGCGCTGAATGCTCCCGGGGTCGCATTCATCGATACTCGACTGCATTCAGCCTCTGTTGAGTCTGAATTTGTCTCGCTTCCAACCTGTTCGACTCCCCGTGATACTAAAAATAAATACACCCATTAAGGGTGTATTTATTTTTGTAGTACCGCCACGGGGAGTCGAACCCCGCTTAACGGATTGAAAACCCGCTGTCCTAACCGATAGACGATGGCGGCTTATTTAAGTAAGCCGAAGTATTAATATACTAAACTATTTTTTAACAAATGTCAAGGATTAGACACTATTAAATTGCCTGTACTAGAAGAAACTCCAATCGCCGCGACCCCCACCAAGCACACCGCCTGCCAAGGCTTATAAATAGAAGTGAATGTCGTGGTGGCATTACGGCCATCGGCATAATTGACGATATAATTGAATGAGGCGCTGATTCCCTTATGCGAGCTTTCGGTGCATTTCTTAACGCCCGGCGCCAAATCGGTCGTTTCTACCGTCTTGGTCGGCGGCGGACTTTTTACTCCCCACGTCTTGGGTGTGGTTCTAACGGCCGTCCGGCCATCTTTCGTGCCCCAGAATTCGAAATACAGCTTATCGCCGGCGATGCGCGTCTGGATCAAAATATAATTGCCGGTATCATTCTTGAATCGCAAATCCGGCTTGGGATCGTAAATCGTCGCATCCACTCCCGGCAGGCCTTTCTCTAAATAGTAAGTGACGCTATAAGAATGGTTAGCACGCTCCAAGATCGGCAGTCCAGTCGAAAGGGCAGCCCTAAAGACCGTCGTGCCGATCTGACATAAGCCGCCGCCGTATTCAGGAACAGTCTTATTTCCCTTAATGACCAGTTCCGTAAAATACCCGGTCGAGGCATCGACTGGTAAGAGCGTCTTAATCAAAGAAAAATCCTCATCCGGCTTAATTAATAAGCCATTTAATCTTTTCGCGCCATTGGAAATATTTTTGCGGCGATTCGTCGGACTGCCGGCAAAATTGGATTCGCCGATGCCGATAATCTCCTTAATACCCAAGTCATTGATATTTTCCGTTACCACATCCGGAGCAGTGTTGACTACTTTCAATTCAAAACGAAGGTTATTAAAATCCTGATTGATTATTTTTCCCTTCAAATCCAAATAAGCCTTTTCCTTATCAGCTGTCTGCCCGTTCTTATGGCTTGATAAGCTGACCACCTTGCCGTCAATAATCTGGATAGAGGCGTTTTGCGCCGGCATATCCAATTCAGAACCGATATTATTGCTAAACCACTTATTAAAATTATCCTGATTTATAGAAATATATACAATATCTTTTCCCTGTTCAAAATCAATTATTTTTGCCAGCTCTGCCTTATTGATAATCCATTTTTTATCCTGATAATAGTATTCAGGGGTGCTAGAACTGCTAAAAAATTCCTGCAATTTTCCAGTCAATCCTATGACTTCAGATTTAGTTATCAACGGATTAGCGGCAGTCTGAGTTAATTTAATCGGCTTATACTCCAAACGGCTTAATCCGTCGCTCCATCTGCTGAGCGCCTCGTCATAATTAAACGACTTGCCTGATTTTTCCCCGCTTATCTCCACTTGGCAATTATTATTTTGGCAAGTTATCTGCGGCGCGGCGTTTACTACCTTAATTTCCAAAGATTGCAGCTGGCCGACAATCATTTTCTTTAAATATTCCTGATTCAATTTAAATACTGCTTTTTGCTTGCCGTAGCCGGCCCATAAGCGCCATTGATCTAATAATCTTCTGCCCCAATTGCCATTATGGCCTGAGTTATAATTATCATAAACTGACTTATAGATGTCAAAATCCAGAAAATCAGTCGCTGAATCCGGATTAAGCGCCTGATCGAGCAGTAATATCTGCTGCTTTGTTCCGTCATAATACTCGATCTGCACCGCTTGCTGATCTATTTTAGCTGCAGCTTCCTCGACAACCTTGAATGCCTGATCACGATTCAAACCGGCCAATTTAATCTGGCCGATCGAGCTGCCCGGATAGAATTTATCCATGTAGGAAAATTCAAACAATACCAAGGAATTGCCTATTATAAGCAGGAGTAAAATAAAAATAACGGCTATAACCGTCGGCAATAGCCATTTTTTATTTTCTTTATCAGTCGGCTTCAGGCCGATTTTTTCCGCCAGGTTTTGCAAATCAGACATTGGGTTGAAATATCTGCCTTAATAAATTTTTTGATCTATCTTCATTGTCTACGGTTACAATTTCATCTTTAGACAAATAAACATTGACCGCATCACCCTCGGCATAATTGAAATCGATATTTTTCTTCGGCCAGTATAATTCCTGGTCTCCGGATATCTTCAAAATGATAAAATCGCCCTCCTCGCGATCAATAACTCCCGTAATATGATTCGGCATATTTTAATCGCTTAATTGCCTGACTTTTATTGATGATGTCTTGTATTTTTTTGTCAGTTTTATCGTCAATACGCCGTTTTTCAGCGAGGCATCTATTTTCTTTTGATCAACTTCTCGCGGCAAGACGATAGAGCGGGAAAATGCTCCCCAATAGCATTCACGGCAGTAATAATTATCATCAGCCACCTGATCCTCATCCTCGCGGAAACCGCGGATAGTTAAGAGGTCATTGGAAATAGCTATTTCTAAATTCTCCGGCTTAACCCCAGCGACCGTCGATTTGACGATTATATTATTTTCATTCTCGAAGACATCACAGGATAATTGGGCTTCACCCGAAAACCACCCCTTCGATTTACTATCAGAAACGCCAAAAAATCCGGAGGAGTCTTCGGCTGGTTTTTCCTTCGCTAAATATTGATGTATTTTATTGCCGCTGATAATATTTCCCATATCAATAAATATATTATATCATAATTCAGAGATAATACAAAAATAGGATTAATTTTGACCAAATGGGGTGTTTTGTATTACAATGGAATCAATCAAACTAACACACCAATATGTTCAAAGAAACTCCGGCAGCAGCCCACGAAACAGACACGATTATCGGCCCATCAGTCAAAGTCGAGGGCGATTTTGTCACAGAAGGCAATGTAATAGTAGAAGGCACAATCTGCGGTACCATTAAGACAGCAAAAAACCTCAAAGTCGGGCCATCTAGCAAGATATTTGCCAATGTTTGGGCAGAAAATGCCCTGATTGCCGGCGAAATACAAGGTAATCTTAATATCGTTAATAAGCTGGAACTAACTTCTTCGGCCAAGATATTCGGCGATATCAAGACCTCATCCCTATCTATTGCAAATGGCGCCACGCTCAACGGCAAATGCCAAATGTCGGAATCGAAGAACAAGGCTCTCAGGCCGGAATTCTCAAAACAGAAGAAAATCGAATTAAAGCAGGAAAACCCGGATAAGCAAGCCTAATAATACTATGTATTATTATATTTATGATAATTACCTGGTAGAGAAAAAATACCAGAACACATTATCCCGGGTTGAGTCGCAATTGACTGATTTGGGCATCAATGGCAAAATCGTCAGAATGTCGGTCTTCAAGAATCTCAGCTCTCATTTGAATGACGATATCGCCAAAGGAATCAAGACTATTGTCGTGGTCGGCAATGACCAGACATTAAATCAGACATTAAATTTGATCAATAACCTAAACATTCCCATCGGCCTTATCCCGATCGGCTCAAATAACAACAAAATAGCCGAATTATTCGGGATTCCAGAAGGCGAAGCGGCCTGCAATATCATATCGTCGAGGAATATCAGACAAATACACTTAGGTATAATTAATCAGAAATATTACTTCATGAGTTATTTGGAAATGATGGGCGATGGCGTATATATTAATTGCGATGATAATTACTATATAAACATCGAGGATAAGAAGGATATTATTACTATCAGCAATATCTACTACGGCGAATACGACGGCAGAATTAATATACTAAGTAATGCCGGCTATCTCAATTTAATCATAAAAAACAAATCTGGCGGATTATTCTCCGCCAAAAAGGAGAATTTCAGCTATTTCAAGGCGAAGAAAATATTCATTAGCGGCGACAAATCTATTCCCATCCTACTAATGGATGAGAAAAAAATCATCAAGACGCCGATCAGAGTGGAAATCGCCAAACAGAAAATCAATCTGATTGTGGGGAAAAAGAGAAAAATATAAAAAAACTCGGATTAGGGGTTGTCCCATTACTCGATTTTTCAGGAATTTTTCAAAAAACAGAAGCTAAAATTAGCTAAAAATTTTTTGCAAAATCACCAAAAACGGAGTTTGGGGACAGCCCCATTAATCCGAGTTTTTTAATAAATACTACTGTCTGATAGGCATTATAAGATAAAGGTAATCGCCGCGATTTTCCGGCTTAATGACACAGGGATTATTCGAGTCATTGATCTCAAAAATCACATATTCCGAATTGATATTCTGTAATCCATCTAATAAATATTTGTAATTCAATGTTATTTCTTCGCCTTCGGTATTTTTTTCCATTTCCAGACTAGAGATATTTTCTCCAGTTTGTGAAGATGATGATATTACCAATAATTCATTTGGATTAGTCTTGAAATCCAATTTAATATCAAATACGCCGCTTTTGGCGAATAATGATGATGTCTTAACTGCCTTGATCAATTCCGCAGTCGAGACTTTAATTTTTGTCTGGAAATTTTCCGGAATAATCTGGGTATATTCCGGATATTGGCCATCGATCAGGCGAGAAACTAATTCTATGCCATTATAAACAAACATGATTTGCGATTCTTCCAGATAAATCTCAATATTCTCATTATTCTCGGAAGATACGTCATCGCGAAGCGAGCCTAATATGCGTGAAACCTCCTGCAAGGATTTGACCGGGATAATCACCTTCTCATCCTTATATTCATCACTCAATTTAATCCTGCTATTTTCAATATATGGCAATTTTATTTCCGCCAGCCGGTAACTATCAGTAGCCGTTAAAATAATCTGATCCTTCATAAACCCAATATAAACACCGGAAATTTCCGGCCTGATTTCCGAAGTCGAAACGGCGAATGATACACTATAAATCGCCTCCTTGAATTTATCAGCTGATATTATGAAGGGATTTTCCCGATTAATTTTTGGAATCAAAGGGAAATCAGCACTACTCAAGCCTTTTATTTTAGTCTTTTGTTTTTGGCAAGTAATCTTAAATTCATCATCGATTAGCTCGACATCAATTCTATCTTTCGGCAATAAGGCGATATAAGAAGCGAACAGCCTGGCATCCACACTAAATTCCCCTTCAGTCTCGATCTTTCCTCTCATATTGGCGTTTATACCTATCTCCAGATTGGTGGCCGAGATGCTTAAATTACTGTTTTCCGCCTTAATTAATATATTGGATAAGATCGGCAAATTGGCATTCTTGACTGCAATATGACTGACTACATTAAGTATCTGGTTTAAATTCTCTTGAGTGCAGGAAAATTTCATAATTTTAATTTAATTCCTTTTTCTTTGTTTTAAATTTTATATATAAAGATATTAAATATCAATAATAATAAGGGATGTGGAAAAGTTGAAAAGCTTATTTTGGGCGCGCTGGCCGACATATAATTGATGTGGAAAAAATAATAAGTGTCCGGCTTCAAGTCATTAAGATGTGATGATTTATTTTTAATCGATCAGGTTTGAAATTTATCCCCTAATCCTGAAATTTTTCCACTTAGTATTGAGTCGGTTATTAACAGTTTCTCAGATTAATTTTTTTATGATTTGCTGTGAAATTATTTCTAAAAATTTAATCCACAAGTATGGGGAATCTTATCCACATTATATATGCAGCTTTTGTCTCAAGGTGTTGATATCTTGCCTTAATTTGTCATTGGTTTTAAGATTTCTCATTATCTTATCACAGGCATGAATAACTGTGGTATGATCGCGTCCGCCTAGTGATTGGCCGATTGCCGGATAAGATAACTTCAATTCTTCGCGCATTATATGCATAATTATCTGTCGGGGATCAGTCAGATTCTTTTTACGGCAAGGGCCGACCACGTCCTCAATGGCGATATCGAAGTACTCTGCCACCAATTTTATGACGTTTTTCGGCGTAAGTGAATTTTTTTGCGTGTTAATGATGATGGAAGCGGTGATTTCTTTGACCTCTTCCAGTGATAATTGGCGATTCTGTAGTTGACTAAGCGCCATAATTCTATTTAAGACACCTTCAAGCTCTCTTATATTATTCTGGATGGCGCGAGCCAAATAATTGGTGATTTCTGAATTAAGGGTGAAATCCTTCTCTTTTAATTTTTCTCCAATGATAGCTAATTTCGTCTCATAATCCGGCGCGGAGATATCAGCAATCATGCCCCATTCAAAACGAGATATGGTCCTCTGCTCGATGCCAGGGATGGCCTTAGGCGGCCGATCGGAAGAAATGACGAGCTGCTTGCCATTTTGCTGCAACTCATTGAAAATGTTGAAAAACGCCTCCTCCGTCCGTTCTTTTCCGGATAAGAATTGAATGTCATCGATCAAAAAAACATCCAATGAGCGGTATCTGGCGTTGAATTCTTCCAGTGCTCGGGGATTTTCCGAGGCTGATCGGACGGCATTCATGAAGTCATTGGTGAAATTCTCGCAAGAAATGTATAAAACCTTGGCTTCCGGATTGTTTTCCAGTATCTTATTGCCGATCGCCTGCATCAAATGAGTCTTGCCTAGACCGACTCCGCCGTAGATGAATAGCGGGTTATAGGCATTGCCGGGATTTTTTACTACTGCCAAGGCGGCGGCATGAGCCAATTCACTGTTCTTGCCGACGATAAAAGTACTGAAGGTATATTTAATATTCAGCTTATTTGGGCTTTTTGAGAAGTTTTTCGGCGGCTGGTGCTGTGTTTCAATTGATTTTTGACTGATAAGCGAGGAAACTGATTCAACCGGCGAGACTTTGGCTTCTTCTGCCGGACGGATTGTCGCTGATGGAGCGGGAGTATGGGTATTAGAGAAGAAATTATTCCTGTTCTGGGTGCTGGAATCAATCTTGTACTCAATATCCTTCAAATTATTATTTTGAGTGATATTGCGTAAAGCCTTCAAAATTGATTGATGGTATTTCTTTGCCAAATATTCCTTAGTAAAGATATTGGGTACATTAATGACCACCTTATCGTCGTTGTAATTGGCTATAGAAGTGTTCCTGAACCAAGTAGTGAAGTTAGCTTTTGAAAGTAGGATTTCTAATTCTCCTAAGGCGGCTTGCCATAACTCTTGTGGAGTCATAGTTAATGGGGTTAAAGTTACAAGGGATAAACGATTAATGGTTTATCTGAAATAATAAAGGTATTTTAGCACATTTGTGGATAAAGTAAAATTATCCACAATTCGTAATTTTGTCCACAACTTGTTGCTTAACTGTGGAGAACTCATAAGCTTCCTTTATTTACCAAGGATAGGTTAGTGTTGAGTTAATATTTTGACTTATTGGATTGAATGTGTTATATTAAGGCTACATCAAATTAATTTTATTTATGCCTCAACGAACTTATCAACCGAAAAAGAAGAAAAAAGCCAGAGTCCATGGCTTCATGAAAAGGATGCAATCGCCAGGCGGCAGGAAGGTTTTAGCTCGCAGAAGGGCTAAGGGACGGAAGAAAATCGCTATTACGGTACGCAAAACAACCAAATAAACTATGATCGCTCAAAAAAATCGCTTAAAAAAAGCCGATTTTGAGCTGATTTTCCGAAACGGCAATAAATCATACAACCCCTATTGCAATATGCGATATATTGCTAATAAGTTGGATTATTGCCGTTTTGCTATTATAGTGAGTAATAAGATAAGTAAGAAGGCGACAGTCAGGAATAAGATCAGGCGCCGACTGAAAGCAGTCCTGCAAGAAAATTTGCCTAATTTTAGACAAAATTACGATATAATTATTACTGTTCTGCCGACAATGGCAAAACTGGATTTTGCAGAAAATAGGGAAATTTTGCTAAATTTACTTAAAAAGAATAGGTTATTGGTATGAATTTTAGATATTATCCCAGGTATTTCGTCTTAAAGATGATTAAAATATACCAGAAGACGCTTTCCTTTGATCACGGCATCTTTAAATACTTATATCCCCACGGCTATTGCCGCTTCAAACCGACCTGCTCGGAATACGCTTATACGGCCATTGAGAAGAAAGGCATAATAAGAGGAGGATTATTAGCCTTCTGGCGAGTTCTAAGATGCACGCCATTTAGTAAAGGGGGATGGGATCCGGTCAAATGAATTATAATTTATTCGAAGTTGCGACCATTGAGAAATCACATAAAAAATCTAGCCATGATTTCGACCGGTCGCGATTCTTGCTCCACTTCTTCTAAAGAAGTGAAAATAAAAATATCCAAATTTTAATTAATTTTTTATATTAATCTATGTTTTCAGGCATATCATACATATTCACTTTAATCTGTTATCAGCCGCTGTTAAATCTTCTGGTATTTGTTTATAATTACGCGCCATGGAATGATATCGGTATAACGATCATTATCATCACTTTGATAATCAAGCTGATATTGTATCCTTTCTCGAAAAAAACCATCGAGGCGCAAAAGGCGATGAATGTCTTGCAGCCGAAAGTCGATGCTTTAAAAATAAAATATAAAGATAATAAGGAAGAGCAGGCGAAGGAGATGATGAAACTATATAAGGAGCATAAGATAAATCCTTTGTCTTCATGCTTGCCGCTTTTAATCCAATTACCATTTTTAATCGCAATCTATTCTGTATTCTCTGTTGGTTTGCAGAATGGCAGCCTTGATCTGCTTTATCCATTTATTATAAATCCTGGACATATTAATTCATTAGCTTTTGGTTTTTTGGATATGGCTAAGCCGCAGATCTTATTGGCGGTATTAGCAGGTGGCGCGCAGTTCTGGCAGACAAAAATGATGATGGCCAAGCGGCCGGAAGTAAAAGGCGATGGCAGTAAGGATGAGGATATGGCGGCTATCATGAGCAAGCAGATGCTTTATATGATGCCGATTATGACAGTTGTAATCGGCTGGAGCCTGCCGAGCGGACTCGTCTTCTACTGGCTTCTTCTGACGGTATTTACTGCCCTGCAGCAATTGATTACTTTGAAGAATAAGAAGGAATTGCTGGTCGAAGTCATTGATGCGAAATAAAATATATATTTTAAAATCCCTCGCCGCAAGACGAGGGATTTTTTGTCGGAAAAATGGCTAAGGACTCATGGCTATGCTTGCGCTAATCGTATCAAAATGATACGATTAAGGGGTATAAATGATACGAATAAAATATGACCAAAATCGATAAAAAACAGCAGTTAATAATTAAATTGCTGATAGGCGGCGGCATTTTCTCTTCATCGGAAATACATCGCGGCGCTCTGAATGCCAACGAAGATATATCGGATGTCACCGTGAAGCGGCTGTTGACGCAGATGACGGATGAAAGTCTATTAATAAAATCTGGCGGGGGTCGGTCAACTGGGTACGCCATTAGTGCTAAGGGAAGAATATTCGCCAATATCGGCGCTAAGGAATATTGCGCCGTCGAACCGGACAAACGATATGGATTGAAGCAGTATAATTTTGAATTATTGAAGAATATTCCTCGCGATTTATTTACCCAGGAAGAAAATAAAGATTTAATTGGCGCTACGGAGCGATATCGGAAGGGAATTAAGGGTTTGTCGGCGGAGATAGGGAAGAAGGAATTAGAGAGAATGATTATTGAGTTGTCATGGAAATCATCGAAAATCGAGGGAAATACTTATACATTATTGGATACTGAAAGGTTGATTTTAAAGAATCAGGAAGCTTCCGGGCATGATCGCAGCGAAGCCCGCATGATTTTGAATCACAAAGAAGCATTCGAATATGTGCGCCGTTATTCAAGTAAATACAAGAAATTAACCCGCAGGAATCTGGAAGAATTGCATGAGATTTTAGTTAAAGGATTAAGCGTGGAAACGGGGTTGCGGAAAAGGCCGGTCGGAGTCATGGGTTCGATTTATCGGCCGCTCGACAATATCCATCAGATTCGAGAGGCGGTGGATGATTTAAGCGAGGCGGTTGACGGGATGAAAAGCCCTTATGCCAAAGCTCTTGTAGCTATTCTTGGCTTGAGTTATATTCAGCCGTTCGAGGACGGAAATAAAAGGACTGCGCGCTTATTGGCCAATGCTATTCTCTTGGCTTACGGCTGTTCGCCGCTGTCTTACCGCAGTGTGGATGAAAATGATTATCGCGAGGCAGTGCTGGTATTTTATGAACTGAATTCAGCTATGCCGTTTAAGAAAATATTCATTGATCAATATTTATTTGCCGTCGATAATTATTCGGTCAAATAATTCAAATCATAAAGCCCCTCGTTTGCCAGCCGGTAAACGAGGGATTTTTTGTCGGATAAAAAAGCCCTAACTATTTGCAGCTAGGGCGAACTCAAAGACAGATCGCATTGATTATTATTACCATTTTTATGAAACTACGAAGGCAAAGCCATAACCCTTGTAATGATTTTCACGCCAGTTATAGTTATTCTCTCCTCCACCGTGAAAACTTGAAGTAGGATATCCTGGAAGATCTGGAGTCAAATCAATTAGATAATGTTGGCGATTATCTTTAAACTTAAAGGGCTCATGCATGGTTACAATCTTTCTAAAGCCCATTTCATAAATTTCTTCTTTGTTAAAAGCCTCGTTGATAAGACAGGCAAGATCTATTGGCGGAGTGATTAATCCAAGTCTTTCTGCCTTTACTCTAATTTGTTTGGAGGTGGGACTTGGATTATTAAATATCTCCCAGGGCAGTACGGCAACCGTTAGATTAATATTACTTAGCATAGTTTCAAACTGTTTGGATAAGAGTATTTTCTTGGCATAGTCAATTAGCCTACATCCATCACGCATAGACTCTTCCATTCGAGTGACCCAATCCTCGCCATCGAGAAGATCAGATTTAACATTAAAATTGACTATTCCACTTTCATTATTTAGTCGCCAACGTTGGTTTTTTTCATGCTTAATTATGAGCTCGCCATTTAACAATGCTTTAATTGCACCACTCGTGCTCATTTGTGAGCATTCGCCCAATTTTTTTAGAGCCTTCCATATGGTGCTCTCATAAAAACCGCAGATCTTGTGGTGATGTCGCATGGTTGTTCTCCTTAGGTTGTAATGTTCAAAGCCCATCTTCATATTCTAATTCTAACTTATTATATATTTAAATTTCAATATTGTCTATAATTTAGGACAAAGTTGTTTATAATAAACGACAATTGATAATTAATAATAATAGTGATATAATTTATATATTCTAAAATAATAGACATATGAATATTGACGATGTATTAAAAAGTCTTGGTTTTAAAGACAAAAAAGCGCAAGTTTACCGGGTTTGTCTGGAACTTGGGCAAGCAAATGCCCAGGAAATAGCTAAATTGGCATTAATTGAAAGGACTAGCGTGTATGCCATTTTGGATTCTTTAGTTGAAGATGGCCTAATAAGCGCCGTTATCAAGAAAAAACGAAAAATCTATATTTCTGAGAACCCTGATAATCTAATGGAATTATTGAAAGGCAAGGTTGAATTATTAGAAAAAACCCTACCTATGTTCGCGTCTTTATTCAGGGAGGCGTCAAAGAAACCGCAAATCAGATATTACCAGGGACGGGAAAATTTAAAAGAAATTTTAAAGGATTCGTTATCTTGCCAGGAAAAAGTAATTAGGCATTATACGTCGGCGCAGGATATTGTGGAAATATTTGGCAAGGAATATTTGGAACATTATGTGGAAAAAAGAGTTAAAAATGGCATAAGCGTCTTGTCGCTTCGTCCCAAAGATAAAGAAGCGGATAATTGGTATCTGAAAGCAGGCAATAAGGATGTCTTAAGGGATAGCCGATTTCTACCGGAAAAAATTTCATTTGATGTTGTGTGCTTTATATACGATAATAAAGTGTCGATTATTTCTTCCCAAACTGAATCTTTTGGTTTTATCGTTGAAAGCAAGGAATTTTCTGAATTCATGAAATCAATTTTTTATTTGATTTGGGATTCATCTTCTATTCTAATTTAGAATTGATAATAAAAAATATCCAATCCCTTGCGGGTTTGGATATTTTTTATTTGAATTGATTTTTAAATCATAATCTTTATCTGGTCGCCGGTATATTTCTTGCCGCTGAAATTATAGATGTAGCTGGTAATTATGAAATCTCCAGGGCCGGGTGATTTCTTCCACGAGTAATTGAAGGTATCTGTTGTAGGATTGATGCTGCCGATCAATGTTTCTGCTGTGCCGGTTGCCGGGCGGTAGAAAAGATCGATCTGCTTAATTTTCTGCAGATTAGTCAGCTCGCCTTTTATGGCAATAGGAAATTTTTTAATAGTCGAATTATCTGTCGGCGATAAGAAATTGATCGTCGGGATATAGCCGCTGATGACTAGATTGAAGTCGATCGATTTGGAAGCGGTGTTTTGCAAATCATCCTTGATGCTGACAGTCAAGGTGTGCCAGCCGCTTTCCCAATCGGACAGATCAAGATTCTTTTCCTGATTCAATCCGCTCTCCGAGCTGACAAGAGTGTTATCGATATAATATTCTGTCTTAGAAATAGTCCGTTTGGCCGAGCCGGAGATACTGACAGTCATCGATGGATTTTTTATGGTCGAATTATCGCCGGGGGAAATGATATTCAATGTCGGCTGATCGTTGGACAAATGGACATCATCATATTCCGTTGGAATCGCGCCAATGCCATCCGGACTCAAACCTTGCTTGATGGCCCAGGCGCGGACGCCGGCTTCCCAGGCGCTGTATTGCGGGTCATCGGAAGGATTGTTCGGCTGCGGCCCGCGCGGATCGTCCTTATTCACATAATATAATATGTCGTGGATTTCTCCGGTGGTAATTATCTTGATTGTGGAAGACGGAGTGTACTCTGTGGCTAATTTTCCGGAAACGGAATCGATTCTAATTTCTCTTCCTGACATGACTTGGCCATCTAAGACCGCTTTGCCGGTAATGACTGGCTGAGGTTTGGTGAAAGATTCTACCGGCGTATCTTTGAGCGCATTTGTCATGTAATAATTCCAAATCGGCGCGGCGATGATCGAGCCGTCAGCGCCCATTTTCATCGCATCGTTATTGGAATTGCCGACCCAGACGCCGCAGACCAATGAAGGCGTGTAGCCCATCGCCCAAGCATCATGATAATCATTTGTCGTACCGGTTTTGGCTGCCACCGGTCTGCCTGGCAGAGTTAATTTTCCGCCGGCGCCGAAGATATAGGCGCGAGCGCTGTCGTCAGACAATATATCAGTCGTTTGCCTGGCGATTTCCGGATCCATGACTGATTCCGTTTTATCTTTGTATTCCTCGATGACTTTGCCGTTTTTATCTTCTATCTTTAAAATAGAATTGACTTCATGCTTAGTGCCTTCTTGCGACAAGGTGCCGTAAGAATTGGTGTGATCCAATAATTTAACTTCCGCGCCGCCCAAGACGATGGATAAGCCGAAGCGCGTGCGATCCGCCAGTGTGGTATAGCCAAGCTTGTCGGCCAGATCCAAAATATTTTCCATGCCCGTCAGATAAGTCAGTTTGACTGCCGGAATATTCAGCGAGCCGGCCAAAGCTTTGCGCAGAGTCACGGGGCCGTTTTCATTATTATGGTAATTATGCGGCTCGTATTTCTTAGCCCCAGTCGTGTCGAAATTAGTCAACGTATCATAAAGAATGGTATCGGGTGTATAACCTTTGATGAATGACGCGGTGTAAACAATCGGCTTAAATGATGAGCCGGGCTGGCGCGGACTGATGGCGACATTGACTTGGCCATCAATATCCTCGTTGAAATAATCAGCCGAGCCGACCATGGCCAGGATCTGGCCGGTTTTCGGATCTAGTGAGATAAGTGAGGCATTGCCGAATTCATATTTTTTGCCATTGGCTTCAACGCCCAGCTTGACCGCCTCCTCGGCGATTTTTTGTTTGTCCAAGTCGAGCGTCGTATAGACTTTCAATCCCTCTTGGCTGATGAAGTTTTCACCGTATTTCTCTGACAATAATTCTTTAATATACATGACGAAGTGCGGAGCGATGATTGATTCCCTCATCGGAGAGAAAATAATTTTCTCTGTTTTTGCGGCTTCTGCCTGATCTTTACTAATATGGCCGAGTTCCGCCATGGAATCTAAAATATACCGTTGTCGCGCCAATAATTCCGCCTTATGGCTGCCATATGGCGAATAATAGGTCGGCATCTGAGGGATGGCAGCAATAATGGCGCTTTCTGCCAGAGTCAGGTCTTTGGCTGGTTTGCCGAAGAAAGATTGCGAGGCGGCTTCTATACCGTAAATGACCGAGCCGTAAGGGATCTCGTTCAGATACATGTTAAATATCTGATCTTTGGTGAATTTCTGCTCGATCTGATAGGAAATAATCAACTCCTTTATTTTTCTGGTGTATGTTTTTTCATTGGTTAATATGGCATTCTTAACGAATTGCTGGGTCAAAGTCGAGCCGCCGACTCTTTTGCCGGTAAATATATCTATTATTGCAGAACGGATGATGCCGGTAACGCTGAAGCCGGCATGCTGGTAAAAATTACGGTCTTCGGCAGTC
Source organism: Candidatus Buchananbacteria bacterium (assembly GCA_041666505.1). GTDB lineage: Bacteria > Patescibacteriota > Patescibacteriia > 2-01-FULL-39-33 > 2-01-FULL-39-33 > CAISTG01. Next base: position 22,836 of record JBAYGU010000011.1, read on the forward strand.
AGCACCGCTTTTTTAGTCAAATCAGGCACTTGATCAAGAGTAATCAATGTACGTTTAATGTTGCCGTGGATGTCATAAAGCACGGTCTCGCCCTTGCGGTCATAGATCTTAGTTGAAACAGTGACGGAACGTTTCAAGACACCATCGGCCGAAGGCAGATCGCGAGATATCCAAGCTACGGCGCCGACTCCGATTATTCCGATCAGTAAAATCGCCAAAATACCAATCAATATTGCGGCTTTTACTATTTTGCGAGGGATTTTTCTTTTGCGCCGGTGCGGCTTATCGGTATTGAATGTAATCTTTCCGCCGCCTTTTTCCGGCTGGTGCTGGATACTTATATTTTGCGGGTCGCGCCAATTTGAGTTTGTCATAAAGTTATAACGATATAGAGAAATTATGAAATATTATAATCATTCATACTCGAGCCGCAGATGGCCATGGCGAGTGCATCGGCGGCATCATCAGGCTTGGGAACAGTTTTAAGGTTTAAGATGACTTTGACCATCTGCTGCATCTGTTTCTTGTCGGCGCCGCCGTAGCCGGTCAAACCCTGCTTGACTTGCAATGGAGTTAATTCCAAAATTTTTAATTTAGCATTATGGGCAGTCAGAAGCACTACCCCGCGAGCTTGGCCCACAATCAAAGCGGTCTTGGCATTATTACAGAAGAATAATTGCTCAATGACTGCTGTATCTGGTTGGTATTTTTCAATTATTTCTGATAATTGCTGTTGCAGTTGCAATAATCTCTCGGGAAGCGCCAGAGATTTATCCGTCTTGATCGAACCGCAGTCGATCATGGTTAATTTATTGCCTGACGCAGAAATAACGCCATAGCCGGTATCAGCAATGCCTGGGTCAATGCCTAAGATTATTTTCGCTTTACCATGAGGCATTAGTATAGACGTTAGTTATATCATCGAGATCATCAATCAGATTATATAAGCGCTCAATTTTTTCTTGATCTTCCGGATTAGTGATTTTCACTTCTTCATTGGACAGGTAAGCCAGCGAAGCGTCTTCGACTTTCAGGCCGAGATCTTTTATTTTTTCTGCGATTGTCATTAATTCCGTCGGCGACGTTATGACTTGCCAGGAATCATCGTTTTTTTCGATATCCTCGGCTCCCAGATCGATTAGTTGCAATTCTGTTTCATCCGTCAGGTTACCGACGATGGAAATGATTCCGCGGCGGCGGAAGTTCCAGGCAACGGAATTGGTGCTACCTAGCTGCGCACCATTCTTATTAACTACTGCTTTAAGCTCGCCGACCGTGCGATTCTTGTTGTCTGTTACAGCTTCGGCGATATAGCCGATGCCCATCGGGCCGATTATCTCATAAGTGATCTCTTCGAAATTAGCACCATCCTTGCCGGCTCCCGTGCCTTTTTTGATTGCCCGATCGATGTTGTCTTTCGGCATATTGGCTTCCCGCGCCTTGTCGACGGCGAGCCTGAGCTTAAAATTAGCATCTAAATCATCCCCGCCTTCGCGTGCAGAGACAGTAATCAGAGCCGCCAGTTTGGTGAAAATCGCTCCCTTTTTGGCATCAGCCACTTCTTTTTTCTTGTGGGACGTGGCCCACTTGCTATGTCCGGACATAAAATAAAAAAGTAAAAAATTTAAAAAATAATAAATTTAAGATAATAATTTGCGACAAACATTAAGAGTATTATACAATATTTCAGGCTATTAATCAATCTTATGAAAAATGCCGAAACTTGACAAATTCTGATAATATGGTAAGTTAATTTGAATCGCCAGTCCTTTACATTTGATACGAATAAACAACGAACAAGGAGTGATAACATGGATAACGCGGTTTTGGCCGAACAGCCCAAGGTCGAGATTTTTGTCGGCATTAGTGAAAAGAAAATCCTCAAGGTTAAGGCATTGATCATTCGAGTAGAGCATTTGATCGAGATGAAGCAGTTCAGCCCCGAATTGCTCTGGTGCGAATTCTTCAAAAGCGCTCATCGTGAATTGAAATCTTATGCTTTGATTATTGGTCTGCTGAAGGGTTATGCTTATCCGGATGTCTCTATCATCCAATTATTGAAGCTTATCGGCCTGGATGACAAGGAAATCTTTTCGATTCTTAGGGAAGCCGGCTGGAAAGATGTCCGGATTGCCAGCGCCATTGTCAATCTCAGTACTTTGAAGATCGTAGACCCTCTGATCGGAGCTCTGATAAGAATCGATCTGATTGGCTTCTTGTTGGCGAGTGAAATCAGCGGCAGCCGGGTGATCGATGCCTTATTCCGCACTGATAATCTGACTCAGAAATGCTTTAATGATTTGCTGCAAACGTGGCCGGAGTATTATTTTTTAACTTCGATAATCGAAGCCGGCTGCTTCAATAGCCGGGTTTATGGCATTATTATGCAGCTTGATGATAAAAGGGGCAATGAACGATTCAATGACGGCATGATTTTTGAAATGTTAGAATTGTTCAAAATGCCCGATAAGGACATTGTGTCGACTTTCGGCGGACTAGGCAAATCTGTAAATGAGATTTGCATTTTGTGCAATCATGCCAATTGGTCCAGAAGTCGTTTTGTGGATGCCGGCATTGCGGCCGGTTATTCGCCGGGCGAGATTGCTTTTTGTTATGTTGCCAATCTGGTGATGTCGAGCAAATCTAAGCCGGCCAAGCATGATTATATGACAGATCCGGCTTCCGATAAGGCCATGGTTGTAGAAATTATGTCTGCATTGGAGATGTCCGATGGCGGCATCTATAAGGAATTGGAAGTTTTTTTTGTAAGATTCGGGCGAGAGGCTACCGACACCGTCGGTTATCTGATTGAAGTTGGCTGGACTTCGAAGCGCATCTTGGCTGCGATGCTGAAAAGCGGAATCAGCGAATTCCGGATCACAGCCATGCTCAATAAATTCCAGGCTGATTTCAAAATGAAACGGAATAAGATTTGGACTGAAGAAACAGTCCGTCTATGGAAGAATGCGTCAAAGAGGCTGGTAGCCAGAGATTTGACAGCCATATTCGGATAATTTAGCACAAGCAAAACGCCCAGCCCCAGTTTAAACAACTGGAGCTGGACGATTTTTTATTTTAATTAAATCAAAGTTATATTGGCTACAGTGTCATTTTCTTCCTTGAATCTCATGACGCGGACGCCTTGCGTGTCGCGACCCAAGATACTAACTCCCTCCAAAGCCAGCCTGATGACCTGTCCTCCAGTGGAAATTACGATCATTTCTTTGTCATCAGGATAGACTAATTTGCCCGAAATTATTTTGCCGGTTTTCGGAGTGATCTTGGCCGTCTTGATGCCCGAGCCTCCCCTGCCTTGGACCTTATAGTTTTTCAACTCGGTCTGCTTGCCATAGCCGTGTTCCATAATAATCAGGATATTGGCTACTTTATCATCTTTATTGTCGCAGATGCCCATGCCTACGACCTCATCCTTGCTCTTAAGCCTGAAGCCTCGGACGCCGGATGAAGCGCGGCCCATGGAACGGACATCAGTCTCTTTAAATCTAATCGCTTGACCTTCGCGGCTGATTAAAATGATATTTTCATTGCCTTTGGATGATTGCACCCAATTTAAATCATCATCGGAATGCAGCTTGATGGCGATTAGGCCGGATCGGCGGACGTTTTTGAAGTCTTCAATCGGCGTTTTCTTGATCGTGCCCTTATTCGTAACCATGACCAGGAATTTATCATTCTCGATGTCTGTCGATGGCAGGATTGCTGAGACTTTTTCATTCTGCGCCAGTTGTAAGAAGTTAACGAGCGCCTGGCCTTTGGCGGTGCGGCTGGCTTGCGGCAGATCGTAGCCCTTCAATTGGAAGACGCGTCCGCGATTGGTGAAGAACATGATATCGGCATGAGTCGATGTCAAGAAGCAGTGCTCCACGACGTCTTCTTCTTTAGTAGTTAATCCGATAACGCCCTTGCCTCCTCTTCCTTGAGTTTTGAATGTATCAGGCGGCAGACGCTTGATATAGCCGTCATTGGTCACCATAATCATTGTATTCTCGTCTGGGATCAGATCCTCCGCCTTGAAACTGTCGACGCCATGAGCGACGATTTGGGTGCGGCGAGGTTCTGCGTATTTTTCCTTCAGTTCCAATATTTCTTCTTTGATAATTGCCAGAATACGAGCTGGTGATTTAAGAATCGCTTCCAGCTCCTTGATTATTTTGAGTTTTTCTTTCAATTCCGTTTCAATCCTGATTTTTTCCAAGTTGGCCAGCTGCTGCAGCTTCATTTCCAAGATTGCCACTGACTGCCGTTCGCTCAATTTGAATTTTTTAATCAAATTCGTCTTCGCCTCTTCCTTGTCTTTGGATTTTTTAATCGTGGCGATGATTTCATCGATATGTTGCAAGGCCAAGACTAAGCCCTCTAAGATATGTGCGCGATCTTTGGCTTTATCCAAATCGAATTGCGTGCGGCGGGTTACCACCTCCTTGCGATGCTTCAAAAATTCTTCCAGTACCGCTTTTAAGTTCAAAACTTTCGGCTGGATGCCGTCGACTAGAGCCAAAACGTTAAAATGGAAGGTGTCTTGCAAGGCGGTCTGCTTGTATAATTGATTGAGGATTTTTTGCGGATAAGCATCCTTCTTGATCTCGATTACGATGCGGACGCCATCCTTATTGGATTCATCGCGCAAATCCTTGATGCCCTCGATCTTTTTTTCTTTGACCAAGTCAGCGATTTTTTCCAGTAAAGTGGATTTATTCGTCTGATAATTAACCTCGGAAACGATGATGCGGTAAAGGCCGTTCTTAGTTTCCTCTATTTCCGCCTTGGCACGGCAGACGATGCCGCCGCGGCCGGTCAGATAGGCCTGCTTGATGTTTTCCTTATTATAAATGATGCCGCCAGTCGGAAAATCAGGCCCTTTGATGAATTTGCACAGGTCCTCAATCTCGCAATCGGGGTTTTCCGTCAGATAGACGATGCCATCGACGATTTCGGCTAAGTTATGCGGCGGAATGTTGGTCGCCATGCCGACAGCGATGCCTTGTGTGCCATTAATCAACAGATTTGGCAGTTTAGCCGGCAAGACTTGAGGTTCTTTATGGGCGCCGTCATAGTTAGGAATGAAATTAACGGTATTTTTATCAATATCATTGAGCATTTCCTCGGAAATATGCGCTAATTTAGCCTCCGTATAACGCATAGCAGCCGCAGAATCCCCGTCCATGGAATTATGAACGAATATTCCGGCGGCTAAGGCGAAGTTGTGAGTCTTATCGATCGTCAGATCATAAACATCAACAGATTCATTTAAAAGCTCAATTCTAGCGACTTTATGATTGCCATTTAATTCGCATAACAGAAGATTTTTATCATTCTGATAATACTTGTCCAAACCTAAGTCCCAGCGGGTAAAGCTGCGGCCGAATTCCTTGGATCGGATCTGCTCAAAATTTTCTTGATCCAGAGAAATCTTCTTTTCCAACAGATATTTGCAGACACGTAGAAATTTCACCTTGCCAGTCAGATTATGCTTTCGTTTCTTGTTGCAGGCAGAAATTTTTTCGTGGAATAATTGTTTATATTCAGGAATCTGCCACAATCTTTTCATCGTGGTTGAGGAAGTTTTTTTGATCAATTCCAGTCTTTCTGGGTGGTCAATCAGGAATTGTTTAGAGGTTTGACGCAAACTATTGATCATTTTTTTCCGATAAGTGTCATTTTTCCAATTCTTCAGGTTCCTTTGACTCATCCTTTGGGAGTAAGCGACTCGATTGGTGTCATCACTCCAGAATTTATTTCTGCCGTCAGCCAATTTCTGCCTGTAATCAGCATCATTTCCGTGTTTAGATGAAGTGAATTCATAATGTGTCTGCCAGTGTTCCTGCCAATTCATCCTTTGGATGTTGTCGGGATTATTGTTGAGTTTATCAAAATCAACATGATGTCTCGTTCTTCCTGTTGATTTTTCGTAAATTCCATTTTCAATATTCCATTTATCCGCCAAGACGTGGATGTAATCCCAAGAATCATTTTTGGGCTGGAAAATCATTTTATATTCTGCAAGATTTTTATTATCAGCTTTGGCTGATAGCTTAAAATATGCAGGCATTAAGGAATCGCCGGGTTGCAAAAATTCAGCCTCTTTATATTCGCCGTTTTTTTGTAGAAATTTATGATTCGGCGTGCAGCGGATTTCTTCGCCGTTGTCTAAAATAACCTTAATAATATTAGCGTCTTTTCGCGTAAGTCTAGGATTTATAATTTCTGCAATTTTA
>JBAYGU010000012.1:0-24506 GCA_041666505.1 Candidatus Buchananbacteria bacterium
TATCGGGTCGAACCGCATTTTGCAAAACCGCCAATTGCTTTTTGATTATGAAATTCCGTATGATTTGGTCGCCGCCCTTGGCGGCGGGGAGCGGAAAAATTTGACTATTCCTTTCTGGTGCACTGGTCAGCAGCGAGGCAAGCTTCGAGGCGGAAGCCAAGAAGCGTAGACGAATGTCGGCGGATGCGACCAACGGAAGCATTCGACGCTGACCCTGGACGAGCGAAATCGCCGCTTTCCGGCGGCGATTGAGAGAGATAACGAGAGAGATAATTTGAGGCCGTTAGGCCTCTTTTTGAATTGTGGATAACTTAACTTGCCAGAAGTGGTCGGGGGGGGGTATGATTAAGGAGTAATTATGCGAGTTTTTCTAATTAATATTGAAGATATTTAATAATTAATCAAATTTATGTCTAGAAAATCACCAGAACAAGTTAATTTTGAAAAATCTAGAGCAAAATCGGATACAGAATTGATAAAAAATGGAGCTGAAATTATTGTTGATGAACAGGGTGATAGTCATTTAGAAACCACTTCTAAACAGAAGTGGGAAGCTAACAGAGAAAAAGAGTATTCAATTTTTGATAGTAAACATACAAAAGAAGAAATTAAGGAATATTTAACGAGAGGTAGTTTAGAAATTAGAAATCGGGGAATGAAAGAGGGAGTGTCTGATTTGGGTTATGCCAGAGAGCTAGCTCAATCATTTAAGGTTTCAGATGATTATATATCATCACCCGAAATCCACGATCTTGTGCAAAAACAATTCATAGAGTATCTAAAAAGGGGCGTTACTGATGAATTGGGATGGGATAGCCGGCATCTTCGCGATTATCTTTTTTTTAAAGTAGAAATGACTGAGCAAGCTAAGGAGCTTGCTATAAAAATATTAGCAAAATGGCTTGGTCGGGGCAGAAATAGCTCTAGGGCGTATGCACAGATGCCGTCTGCTTATTCAGTGCTGCAACAAGAATTTAAAATCACTCGCGAAGATTTTTTGAATGTCAAGGATAATGAAGAATTGTTGGAATTATTTGAAAATAACTTTAGAAAAACATATTTATCTCCGTCTGAAATTCATTATTTAAGAGAAGATAATCCAGTTATGTTAGAACAATTATTTGCCGATATTCGTATGGCGCAATCGACACTAAGGCTGACTGAGGAGCAAATTCAAGGGTTAGTTAAAAGAACAATTACGGAATTACAAAAAAAACAAACTTCCTATGTAATGAATGCCATAAAAAGTTTAAAAAATATTTATAATATTAGCGATTAATTTTTTTAAACTGAATAATAAAAATGTAATATTATTTATTGGTTTATTAAATAATCAATTGAAATACAAAAAGAGGCCGTTAGGCCTTTTTTATTTTTGCACTGGTCAGCGGTGGCTCATGGCCACTTTTTTTGTTATAATAAATCCAATTAAATTCATCTATGATAAATAAGCAAATTACAATTTTCGAGGGTAAAAAAATCAGGCGGCATTATAATGAAAAAATCGAGACATGGTATTTTTCGGTTATTGACGTTATATCAGCCCTGATAGATCAGTCGAATTTTAAAAAAGCGCAAAGTTATTGGACAACACTAAAAAATCGATTAAAACATGAGGGAAATGAGTCTGTCACAAAATGTGACAAACTGAAGATGCAGTCGGCCGACGGCAAATACTATCTTACTGATGCAGCGAGTGTCGAGACTATTTTCCGTCTGATTCAATCTGTACCTAGTCCCAAAGCGGAACCTATTAAATTATGGCTGGCCAAAGTCGGCTATGAAAGGGTGGAGGAAATGGCCGATCCCGAAAAGGCCCTTGATCGCAGTCGCGATTATTGGCAGAAAATGGGTCGAAGCGAAAAATGGATCCAGCAGAGAATGATGGGGCAGGAAATCAGGAATAAGCTGACTGATTATTGGAAAGATAACGAAGTTAAAAAACAAGACGAATACGCTATTCTGACTAATATTATCCATGAAGAGTGGAGCGATTTATCCGTTAAAGATCATAAGAAGCTGAAAGGATTGAACGCGCAGAATTTGCGCGATCACATGAGCGATGCTGAATTGGTGTTTACGGCTTTGGCTGAGCTTTCTACCCGCCAGATTGCAGAAACAGCCGGAGCAAAAGGCTTGGAAGAAAATAAAGTTCCGGCAAAAAGGGGCGGACAAGTCGCAAAAAACGCCCGGCTGGAATTAGAGCAGAAAACCGGCAAAAAAGTAGTCAGCGGAGAAAATTATTTGCGGCCGGTAAAAAGCGCTAAAAGATTGAGTGGCAAAGATTGAATCTAATTTAAAAACATCACTTCAATTGAAGTGATGTTTTTAAATTATGCCCGGAGCCGGACTCGAACCGGCAAGGCTTGCGCCAAAAGATTTTAAGTCTTTCGTGTATACCAATTTCACCATCCGGGCCTGGCATAATATCTGAGCGGGCAAGCGGAATCGAACCGCCATCTCATCCTTGGCAAGGACGTATACTAACCATTGTATTATGCCCGCTTATTGAAAAATACAATTAATACAAAATTATCTTAGCACAATTTATCAAATAAGTCCAGATGCCGCGAAAAGATCTGCATCAGTTATATTAAGGATTCTATAATCTCATCTAATTTGGCAAATAATGCTTCATTTCCCGGAGCTTCGGCTTTGGCCAGATTCTGCTCATATTCCGGCAAACGTTTTATGAATTCAGTTAAATCCTCCGCTTTAAGATCATTCGTCATTAATCCATAGCCCAAGCGTTCCAAATATTCTCCGTTTATGATCTGTTCGATCTGGCGATTAATCGGAATGGCGAGATAGGGCTTCTTAAGATAAATGCATTCGCATATCAGGCTCAAGCCGGCGGTGCCGATGACTGCTTTGGCATCGGCCAGATAATCCAGCCACTCTTGTACGGCGAATTCTTTATAAGTTATATTGCCTTCCTGGCCAGCTTTATGCGGACCGAAGACGACGATTTTTTCTTTTGACTTTTTTAGCAACGGCATCAAGTGATCAAAATCGGCGCCTTGATAAACTAAAATGTAATTGCCCGTGGCTGGTTGCAGTTCTAAAATTTCTTTTCTTATGACTGGCGGAAAAATGAAGGTATTTTTTTTATTCACTTCGGTTTTGAAGAATGAAGTAATGAGATAATATTTCGCGCCCCAGACCATTGATTTGATGACTAGCTTGTCCGCCAATAAATCTTTCTTGTATTTGAGCGGCAGATCGATTTTGGTATTTGTCAGCTGGTGCTGGTTATCGATGGAAATAAGCGGCACTCTTTTTGTCTTAGCCAGATTGGCTAAGAGCGGCTCGAAGTCAGTGATGATGAGATCCGGTTTGAAATCGGAGAAGGCTTTGGAAATCTTCTGCCAGTGCCGCGCCTGATGGGAGATTTTCTTGGCGTTCTCCCAGGCGGTTTTCCAATAGACTAGCTTGTTTTTTTTATAGCTCAAAACCAGTCCGGGAATCTCAAAAATATTCTCCGCGCCGAATTGCTTTTCCAGCAATAATAACGATTGGCCGTAAGTGAAGATCTTCACTTCGTGGCCTTGATCGATCAAATGGCTGATCGTTTCTTTGGAGCGAGCGCTATGGCCGAAACCTTGTCCGGACAGGCTGTAGATGATTCGCATATCAGTAATTCTAGCAATTATTTCGGTGCAAAGCAATTGACTATTTTGATCAAATTTGGTATGATAATTTTGATTTAACTTTATAGACTTTACAAACCTTATAAACTTTTAACTATTTGAATGTCATTTTCTATCGGCATAGTCGGCTTGCCTAACGTCGGTAAATCAACCCTGTTCAAAGCGCTGACCAAAAAACAAGTCGATGCGGCGAATTATCCTTTCTGCACCATCGATCCGAATGTCGGTGTTGTTGCCGTGCCAGATGAGCGGCTGGACAAATTGGCAGTCGTATCGCACTCGGCCAAAGTCGTGCCAACCACGATAGAATTCATCGATATTGCCGGCATTGTCAAAGGCGCGCATAAGGGCGAGGGTTTGGGCAATAAGTTTTTGGCCAATATCCGCGAGGTAGATGCCATCGTTCAAGTGGTGCGCCAATTCTCTGATGCCAATGTCATTCATGTGGCTGGCGCGGTCAACCCTGAGTCTGATCGCGAGACGATTGATCTGGAATTGATTTTTGCCGATTTGCAGACTGTCGAAAAACGCTTGGATACTAATTCCAAAGACGTTCGAGCAGGCAAAAAAGAGGCGTTGGAATTGCAGCCGGTGTTAGAAAAAGCCAAAGCCGGATTGGAAACAGGCAAACTGGCAATCGATGTGATCGTTGATTCGGAAGAAAAATTATTGCTGAAGGATCTGTGTCTGCTGACGATGAAGCCGATGATTTATGTTTTGAATGTCGATGAGGACAAGGTTTATCAGGAAACAGATTATCTGACTGTCTCGGCCAAGATCGAAGCGGAACTGGCGGAGCTGCCGGATGAAGAAGCGAAAGCCTATCTGAAGGAATTAGAATTGGATGCTTCCGGTTTGGACCGGCTGATCGTCAAAGCTTATAACGCTTTAGATCTTATAACATATTTCACTTCGGGCGAAATGGAGACGAAGGCTTGGACAATCAAGAAGGGAACGAAAGCGCCGCAGGCGGCCGGTGTCATCCATACCGATTTCGAGAAAGGCTTTATTCGCGCGGAAATCGTCAATTGGCAGGATTTAGTCGAGGCCGGCGGAGAGGCCAAGGCTCGTGAAAAAGGCTTAATCCGTCTTGAGGGCAAGGATTATACGATGACTGACGGCGATGTGGCGCACTTTCGCTTCGCTTAAGAAATTAAAAAATTAAGAAAATAAGAAATTTAAAATAAGGAGGATGAATAGCTATCAAGAAGCTTTAAAAAGTAAAATGGATAGTTTCGTTCATTTTATATATAAGATTACAAAAAATTTTCCTCGAGAAGAATTGTATTCTTCTGTTTCACAAATACGCAGAGCATCTTTATCTGTCATACTTAACTATATTGAGGGATATGCCAGAAATGGCAATAGGTCTAGAATTGCTTTTTTAGATATTTCTTACGGCTCTCTTATGGAATCTGACTACTTGCTCTCATTCGCAAAAGATGAACAATATATTATTAATGAAGATTTTATTGAAGCTAAAAAACTTAGCCATGAAATTGGGGCTATGCTGTATACTGAGATGTGTAATTTAAAAAGATTGCAGGATTAAATTTTAAATTTATTAATTTTTTATTTTCTTAATTTCTTAATTCTATGGATGATACCTATCTAAAAACAGTCTTTTGGCTGATTGTCATACTCTATACTGCCGCCGTTATCGGCATTTGGGAGAACTTCGCCAAGCCTTTGGCGGGGCTTTCTGCTGTCTATTTGGGTCCGTTATTCTCGTATTTGGGGACTTTATTGGTTATTAAATAGCTGGGGATAAATTAATTCCATAGTTTTGCGGCAATCGGGCAATGATAGCCAAAATATCAATATTTATTGAATTAATTGGAATAAAAAATACCTAAATTTAGGTATTTTTTTGATTATTTTTTATTTATTGGGGATAAAGGGCTTGACAAAATTTTGGCTATATGCTATACTGCTATATTACGTTAAAGCCGGGTTGAACCGGCAACGTGATGGAAGTTCGTTCCAATGGTCTAAAGCCGACGCTGTGTCGGACGAAGACCTAAAATTAGCTGGCTATCCATTTCGAATGGGGCCAAATTCAGGAGAAATCTCATGTTTACCACGCAGAGCAAATTCGAGTTCACCAGCAAGATCGACGGCGCCGAATACGGCATTAACGTTCCGTCGTCCGCGGTATCGCGGATTGGCTCGGCGATTGTCGAGGCCGGCATCGGCGACAGCTTGGTTGCTCTCGACCTGGGCAACAGCCTGATCGTCAGTTCCCCCGACGTCGAAAACGTCGAGCGGCTCATGGCGCTCGCAAAGGGCATCAACGGCGTTGAGACCTGCCGCGCTCTGACCCCGCAGAGCTTGGTGAAGATGAGCGACGGCAAAAGCGGTATCGTCTGCATCGAGCAGATGCTCGACACGCAAAACGTGGCTCACCCGGTTGTCGTTCGCAAGAACGGCAATCAGATCGCGGTCAGCGAAGTTCGCGACCTTGGTCTCCGTCGAGCCGTCCGCGTCGTCGTTTATCGCTATCAGGCGGTCAACGGCAAGTGGTGCCTTGAGTCGGTCGAAGTTCTGCAGCACACGCTGCGCACCGACGGCTTCAAGTCTACCCCCGAAGGCACGAAGTGTTTCGTCGTCGCCGATTACAATGGTGAGGATCCGGTGAAGTCTTGCTTGCAGGATGTGGCCGAATTCATCGTCACCGGCGGCAGCGGAGAAGAGGTGTGGGTCAAGTCTTACGCCGAGCACAAGAGGGTGGACGTCGAAACCGCCACAGCGGTGCTCGTCAAGAAAACCGACGGTGCGGCGCGAGGCCTCGGCTTCGCCCTGAGGCACAAGGGCTACCACCTCAACCGGCTATTCCCGCAGCAGTCGCAACAGCGCGAACGTGACGGCCGCAGCGACGACCGCGGCTATCGCTCGCAGAAGCCTCAGGGCGGAATCAAAACCCTGGCGGAACAGCTTCTTTCCGCGGTAAATTCCGGCAACGTCAGTGTCGTAACGGCCACGGAAGCGCCGGCCTCCAAAGAAAAGCCGGCCAATAAGCGCGAGGACAGCAAGAAGGGTCGCAAAGCTCTCGCCGCTCAGGCCGCCGCTCTCGCCGAAGCGAAGTAACCGCACCTTTTAACCCTCAGAGGCCGGATCTATGCAGACCCGGCCTCACTTTATTTTTATGCTTATTTTGATTAATTAATTATTAATTATGGCAATGATACTGATGTCATGATTCATGATTTGTTATTCAAAATTCAATCGTATCGCTTTTTAATCCCATCCTATTCAGTATCTTATTTTTCTGCAGCGGATCAGCGACAATTACTGCTTGGCCGTAGTCGTGGATGCTGATGGGGATTATCTCGATCTTATCGATTATCTTGTCTTTCAAAATTATTCTCGCCAGAGCGCCTTCCTGCGTTTCTGTTGACCACATCTGGTCAAAGATCAGATTGCCCAGCGAATACAAAATCGGCTTGCCTTTGTAGATTTCCGTCGTCTGAACCCAATGCGGATGATGGCCGATGACTAAGTCCGCTCCCGCATCGATTGTCGCGTGGGCGAAATCAGTCTGTTGGCGATTAGGCTTATTCACATATTCCGTTCCGGCATGCATTAAAATTATCACATTATCGACTTGCGGTTTCAGCGCCTTGACATCAGCTGTCATTTTTTCTAGCGACATATTTGCGATGCCGGCATTTGCTTTTCCAGCGACAGAATAATCATCGGGGTAGGCGTAGCTTAAAAAACCGAATTTTATTCCATTCACTTCTTTAATTACAGGTTGCCTTGCTTCAGCAGAGTTTAATCCGGCGCCGATCGGAACAATATTATTTTCGCTTAAGATTTTTCCCGTATCGCTGATGCCTTTGGCGCCCTGATTCGTCATGTGGTTATTGGCGAGTGCGGCCACATCGACTCCGGCCAGCTTTAATCCGTCAATCGATCGGGGATCGGCGTTAAAAGAAAACGAGCCGGTCTTGACCAAATGATTGCTGGAGATCGTAAAAGGCGATTCCAGATTTATGATTGTGATATCGGCTGCCGCCGTTGTTGAAGCGATATTTTTGAACGGCCAGGCCCAATCGCCGTATTTTTCCATTTTTTGATTAACTACTCTTGATAACATGACATCGCCGGAGAATATCAAAGTCGTGATTATCGGTGACTCGGGTAAAGCATTGGCCGGAGCGACGTAGCCGGCGAGTATTTCTGCCGGCTGGCTGACGGCTTTTTTTTCCGGTGCGGCCGCGATTTCCGCAGTAATTATAAATATGGCTAAGCCGAGCAATAAGATTAACGCTATTATCAGGATGGATTTTTTCATATAATTGTCATCTCTCCAGGTAAAATTAAATATTATTCAATCATTCTAATATATAAATCATCCCAATTCGGATTATTTTTCTCAATTAATTGTATTTTCCATTGGCGATGCCATTTTTTAATCTTCTTTTCTCGATTAATCGCTTCAATGATTGTAAAATGTTCTTCAAAATACACTAACTTGTCTATATTATATATATTAGTAAAGCCTTTAAATTCTTTATTTTTATGCTGCCACATTCTTTTAATTAAATCACTAGTGACGCCAATATATAATGTGCCATTTCTACTGTTTGATAAAATATAAACAAATGACAAATGATCTTTCCGCATTAATTTCAATTAATTCAACCTGGATCCCGGATATTCGCCAAGGTCGGCGAATTCCGGGATGACGAGATAAAAATGACAACTAATTTACTTTTTTTCTTCTCGATACAGCCAATAGGAATAGCCGAAGGTGCCGAAGATCAGTGCCGCTGTCCAGCCGATGAATATTATCAGCGCTAATGTTTCTGGCAAAAATGGCGCAACCATAATTACTAGGCCGAAAATTATAAACAGTATGCCGCCAAGCCTGTGGGTCTTGGTCCAGACATCGTCCGAGGACAACGTCCAAGGCGTCTTGATGCCGACGAACCAATTCTTTTTCAGCTTGCCCAGATAATTGCCGATAATGATCATTAGCAGTCCGATCAGGAAGGCGACGGTGACCCCGATATTGATATTATAGCCGATATTGTACAAGCCTGTCGCCCAGTAGACTGCCGACAGTATGGCCATGAAGGCATAGCGGAAGATCTGGTAAGGCTTTTCGAACTCCTTATAGCTGTCGCGCTTAGGATCGAAAAACGGTACGGCGAGCATTAGTAAGTAGATGAAGACTAATAGCCCCGGGAAAAAGAAGGAGCCGAAGCCTTTGGAAGCGAAGCCGTCGGCTTGGCCGCGAAAATTCCAATGCGTGGCGATGATATCGGGCGAGTGCTGGTAGAAATAAACAGAGGCGACGGCCGAGATCGCCAGCAAGGCCAAAGGGAAGATTTCTGACTTTAGATTGATTTTGATCGGTGATTTCATATTATTGTTAATTAATTATAAATGATTATTATAATCAAACCCTAGCCGCGCCATTGAGGCGATTTATTTTTCGGCTTCTTAACCTCGAAAAACTTGACCAGCTGCTCGGCGGCTTCCTCGAAAACACTTAGATTAAGCGAATAGATCATCTGCTGGCCTTCGCGGCGGACGGAAAGAAGATCGGCGCGCTTGAGGATATCCAGATGATGAGACAGCGTGGCTCCAGTGATATCAAGCTTTTTATTGATTTCCGCCACCGGCAATTCGCCCTTTTTGAGCAGATCGAGGATTTTGCGGCGGTTGGCGTCGGAGAGCGCTTGGATTGTCTGAGATAACGGCATAATTAGATATTTAGATGTATATCTAAATAATACTCCTGAACGGAAAACTTGTCAAGAGGGGATAAAAAAATCCCGATTTCGCAACCGGGATTTGATTCTTAACCTGCCTGCCGGCAGGCAGGTTCGTAATTTATAATTGTTTACTGTATCTCGTCTCTCTTTTCGCCGATGAAGGAAAAGGCTTTTTCCAGCAGTTCGACCAGCATCTTGAATGGCGTCTCGATGGCGAAGTCCAGGAAGTAGACGAAGATATTGACCTTGGCAAAGTTAAGTGAGAAGAATTGGCCGACGCGGATGATTGGCAGAGTGAAGAAATCAATCAAGAAATTAAACAGATTTTCCTTGCGCGGCAAGACCAGGTATTGATTGGCCACGGTGCGCAGGCGGAAGCCGAAGAAACTGATCAAAGTCAGGAAGAAGATGAAGAGCGCTCCAGAGAAGATGTTGAAGCCGATGCGGTTCAAGCCCCAAATGATCAAGCCGAAGGAAATGGCGAACATGACCAGATAAATCGAATTGAACAGGATATAGCCGAATGATCCTTGGCGCAAAATCCTTCTGGGTTTGTAAACAAGTTTACGTTCCTCGCCATAGACGATCTTCTTGATTTCGTCGACGATCATCTTGGTGTTTTTGATGCCCGGCACCTTGATCGACAGGGCGATGACAGTCATCAAGAGCGGATGGAAAACTATATTAATCATCAGCGTATTCCAATTGACGGAACCTACGACGTATTTGTCATAAGGCAGCTCTAAGAGGAATGCTAGAATTGTCTTAGTGAAAAAGATGTAGATGATGACGCGGACGATGGATCCGGCCAGCTTGTTCCTGGTTTTTTTGTAATTCTTGTTGCAAATTTCGGTGATTTTGGCTTCCAGCGCTTTCTCATCACTGATTATCTCCCGGATATTGGCGTTCTGTTCGATCATTTGGCGTAGAATATTGAAGTAGACCGCCTGCAGCCTCATCATCAGCGATAACTGGTAACCGGCGCGATGATTGAGATGCGCTTCCAGCTTGTTTTTTACGGCAGTTATTTCCGGTCCGAAAGCCTTGACTGCTGGCGGCGTCAGATTGAGCCAGTCCGGCCGGTATAATTTCAGCAGCAAGTAACGGATAAGCGGCGGATCGGCCTTGGCCAGATTCTTCAAAATGGCGATGAATATCTGCAACTGGCGCTCGTCTTCCGGAATGACAGTCTTAGTGAAAGAGATGCTCTTGACCATTTCGTCGTACATAAAATTTACAATGGCCGTTTCTTTCTCATTGGGAAAAAGGAATTCATCCAATTCACAGACCAATAAATCAATCAGCCAATCAATCGTCTTGACTTTCTCGGGCATGGGATTAGTTCCGACGTATTTGATCAGCATCAGGTATTTGGCAATGATGATCGCCGTAGTTTCGATGTCGGTTTCCGGCAGGGTGTCATTGGGCAGATATCTGGCGCGGATGAATTCGAATATGATGGTCTGACTGATGTTGATCGGATCCTTTTCGCCCAAAAATTTCACC
Organism: Candidatus Buchananbacteria bacterium; assembly: GCA_041666505.1. Taxonomy (GTDB): domain Bacteria; phylum Patescibacteriota; class Patescibacteriia; order 2-01-FULL-39-33; family 2-01-FULL-39-33; genus CAISTG01. The sequence continues at coordinate 10,883 of JBAYGU010000012.1, forward strand.
TGGCGGTTCAAGAGGCGCTTAAGCGAAGTGCGGCGTATCAGGTATTCCTCCTTGTAATCGATGGCATTCCTGATTTTTTCATAAAACAAGCCGAGCTTGGATACCAGCTGGTGCAATTTTATTTTATTGGCGTCTTTGGGTGTTTGGCGGGTCCAATCTCGGGACAGCTGCTGTATCAGCCATTCGCTTTCTCCGGTATTTTTGGGCATAAGGTATGTGTTAAACTGCAATTATTATAACATGAAGCTAGGGAAAATCAAAACATTATTCTTAAGATGCCGTTTGACTTATGGTTCATCTTATGCTACAATGGAATTACTTAAATTTGCAATAAATCCGTATGATATTAAGCATTATCCAAGTAGTTTCAGCTATTTTACTCATCATATTCATTCTCCTGCAGAATCGCGGAACCGGTCTGGGATCGGCTTTCGGCGGCGAAGGCAACGTCTATCGCACCAAAAGAGGCCTGGAAAGCGTAATATTCAAAGCCACGATCGTTTTGGCCGTGGTATTTCTGGGAGCCTCTTTGCTATCGATTTATTTTTAAGTTCGGTTTTGCATAAATATCTTCCATCTCAACTTCAGCATGAAGTTTTCAAATAAGATATTTTTAAGTTGATGTAATGCATCAGCCGTATTGCTACGCGGCTTTTACCCGTGGCGTAAATAACCATATAATTATTTTTTTGTGTTTTTGACAAATTTTTTTAAAAAGAAAATAGAACATTTTTTCGATCGGCAGAATGTCAAGCTGAAGAAGTTCTCCCAGCAGCATCACTTCGATCGGCAGCTGGTCGTGGGCTTATTCAAAAAGAAGAAGCTCAGCTTGAAGCATATAAAGTATCTGCCTAATTTTTTGACTTCAGGCGAGAAGCGTCAAGCCAATATTTTGATTATCATTATCGCCGGAGCCGGCTTGCTTCTGGCCGGCAATCTGTTTTTTCTGTTCACGCAGTCCGTGGCAAGAAGCGGCGGGGAATATTCCGAAGGCATGGTAGGAAGTCCGCGATTCATCAATCCGATTTTGTCGCAGACTAACAGCATCGACAGCGATCTGAGCCGGTTGATCTTCTCTTCCTTGGTTGCTTACGACAAGAATCAAGAATTAACGCCGGACTTGGCTGAGAGTTATGATATTTCGGAAGATCAGCTCGTCTATACTTTCAAACTGAAGAATAACGTCAAATGGCATGATGGCGAGAATTTCACTGCCAATGACGTGGTCTTCACTGTCGCTTCGATCCAGGATCAGGAATTCAAAAGTCCGCTCGGCCGCAAATTCCGCGGCGTCGTCTGCGAGAAGATTGATGATTATACCGTTAAGTTTACTTTGAAGGAACCATTTGCCCCTTTCATATCTATGCTGACTTTCGGCATTTTGCCTGAGCATCTTTGGTATAACATTCCTCCGGCCAACGCCGATCTTAATGAGTTGAATAAGAAGCCGGTCGGCACCGGGCCGTGGGCGGTAGACAGTTTCAAGAAAGATGCTTCCGGCATCATCAAATCCTATACACTGGTGCCCAATAATGATTATTACGGCAAGAAGCCGTATCTGTCGAAATTGATTTTTAAGTTTTATGGCGATAATATGTCGGCCATCGACGCCTTGAAGAATAAGAATATCGATGGCATTTCTTATCTGCCGCGCGAGCTGAGAGGCGAATTGTGGAAGCATAACAATATTATTTATCATGAATTAGAGCAGCCTCAATATTCCGGCGTATTCTTCAATCAGCAGAAAAATACTTTATTGCAATCGGCCTATATCAGGCAAGCGCTGGCGCTGGCGATAAACAAGCAGAAGATCATCACTCAGGTATTCGGCGGCGATGCCAAACTTTTGGATGCTCCAATCCTGCCGGGAATTGATAATAACCCCGATATAGTTAAGTATGAATTTAATGCGGAAGGTGCGGCGAGCTTATTGGAAAAGAATGGCTGGATGATGACTTCGACCACGACTGCCAGCGGTTTGACCGAGCAGTATCGGACTAAGAAGGGCTGGGATTTGAAGATAGTCTTGACGGTCGCCGATCAGCCGCAGTACATAGCCGCCGCTAACATTATTAAGGAAGGTTGGGATCAGATCGGAGTCAAGACTGTTTTAGAAATTGTCGATAAGACGAAAATCGTCCAAGATAATATCAACGGCCGCAAGTATGAGGCCTTGCTGTTTTCGGAAAACATGTCATCGGATCCGGATCCGTTCGCTTTCTGGCATTCCTCGCAGAATGAATATCCCGGCGCCAATCTGGCGATTTTTACCAATAAGAACGTCGATGCGTTATTGGAGAGCGCGCGCAAATACAATAATATTGCGGATCGCCAAAGCAAGTATTGGGAATTCCAGAAGATCATTTCTTCCGAATTGCCGGTGATTTTCCTTTATTCTCCGACCTATACTTATCCTCAAGACAAGGCCATCAAGGGCTTTGATGTATCGGGTATTTCCTCATACAGCGACCGCTTTGCCAATATTAATGAGTGGTACGTCAAGACGAAAAGAATTATTAAATAGTTTTCAGTTTTTAGTTTGAAGTTTTTAGTAGGGTAGAAAATTTACCTTAAAACTAAAAACTGAAAACTATATTTGCCGACATGGTGGAATTGGTAGACACGCACGGTTCAGAGCCGTGTTCTCGCAAGAGAGTGAGAGTTCAAGTCTCTCTGTCGGCACAAATATGTCAAACTGATTATTAGCTGCAAATAATTTTAGTTTTTCATCTTAATCTACTCAACGGATTTTAATCCGTTAATTCCGATTTTATCGGAACGAAGTGTAAGTTTTAAGCGCCTAATGGAATTTACCCATTGGCTGAATTAATCACAGTCCCGTAAGGGCTTCATTGGCGGCGAATATTTTTTGCCGCACGCAATGTTAAACGAGATCAGAGAATCTCAAATTTATTATGAACAATCAACAAGGTTTCAGGCGCAATGCGCCGAAGAAAAGCTTCCAATCGCCGAGTTTTCGGGCGATGAAGACAAAACACACAGAAGACAAAAAAGCGCCTCAGAATCAGCCGACGTCTAAATTCAATGCGGCCACGGCTCCGCGCGAGGAAAACAATCTTAGCTTGGATCAATGGTTGAACACCATGGAACTGCCCTTAGCATCAGCAACGGCTAGATCTCCTCAATCGCAACAGGCTAATCGTCCCACTGCTCCGTCAGCCGGCAGGTTCGCTAATCAGGCTCAAGGACAAGGTCAGAGAAGGTCCATGCCTGCAGGCAATTCTTCGCAAGCTCCTCGCAGCAAATCCGGCAATTTCCAAAATAGGGATGTCAGCCGCGATAAAAGCAGGGATGCTGCCAACAAGGCGCGGCAAGATTATCGCCGCGAGACACAGCCGCAAAAAAGCAATGCTGCTTTACCGGTTACTTCCTCCATCGGTCCGGCTGGAAATAAATTAAGGATTATTCCTTTGGGCGGCGCCGAAGAAGTCGGCCGCAATATGACGGTTTTCGAATACGGCGATGACATCATCATTCTGGATATGGGCATCCAATTTCCGGAAGAAGACATGCCGGGCATCTCTTATATCATTCCTAATGTGGAATATCTGAGAGGCAAGGAGCGCAACATCAAGGGCGTGATTTTTTCCCATGGCCACTTGGATCATATCGGCGCTTCGCCGATCCTGTTGGAAAAATTGGGCAACCCGCTTATCATCGGCCGGCCTCTGACTTTGGCTATGATCAAGCATCGCCAAGACGACTACAAGAAAGACAGCTCGAAGAAGCTGAAGACGGTAGTCATTAAGGAAATCAAGGATCAGATAAAATTGGGCGCTTTCGATATCTCATTTTTTGCCATCGATCACTCCATCATGGATGCGGTCGGCGTAATAATCAAGACGCCGACAGCTACGGTGCTGCATCCGGGCGATTGGACTTTGGAAAAAGACAAGAGCGGCAAGCCGCAATTGGATTATAATTTTTTAACCAAACTGCCTCGCCCGACGGTATTAATGTTGGAATCGCTCGGTACGGTTAGTACGGAAAAAAGCGTGACGACCGAGGATATGCAGAACAATCTGCACAAGCTTATCAATGAGGCTCCAGGCCGGACGATTATCGGCACTTTTTCCTCGCAGACGGAGCGTATCTCTTGGATTATCGAATTAGCCGAGAAGTTGGGCAAGAAAGTCGCGCTGGACGGCTATAGCATGAAGATAAATGTGGAAATCGCCAAGAAGCTCGGCTATATCAAGGTGAATAAATCGACTTTGATCAAGATCGAAGAAGTCGATTCCTTTCCGGAAAAGAAAATTATCATTTTATGCACTGGTTCACAGGGTGAAGACAACGCTGTCTTGGCAAGGATCATCGACGGCACGCACAAAGCGATAAAATTAAGGAAGACCGATACGGTCATCCTGTCATCCTCGATCATTCCTGGCAACGAACGGACGATTCAGCGCCTGAAGGACAATCTGTATCGCCAATGCGACAATGTCATCCACGGCAATCTCATGGACATCCATGTTTCCGGCCATGGCAATCGCGACGATATCGTCTATATGCTGCGCACCATCAAGCCGGATTATTTCATTCCGTCATACGCCAATCATTATATGCTTAAGGAAGCGGCGATGCTTGCTCGAAGCATTGGCTTTGACCCGAAGCGGATTTTCGTGCCGGATAACGGCTCAGTCATCGAGTTCGCCAAAGACGGCGCTAGGATGCTGGATAAGAAAGTTCCCGCCACCTATGTCTTTGTTGACGGTTTGGGCATAACTGATATGAATAATATCGTCTTGCGCGACCGCCAGCAATTGGCCGAAGACGGCATGCTTGTCGTCATCGCCACTGTGGACGGCAAGACCGGGGAGCTGATCATGAATCCCGACATCATTTCCCGCGGCTTCGTTTATCTTAAGGAGAACAAGCGACTGATCGAAATGGTTAGGACCAAGGTGCGCAAGATCCTGAAGGATGATAATCCGATCACCGCGCCAGACGATGCTTATTTGCGCGATAAGATAAGGAATGACATCGGCAAATTCCTGTTCCAAAAAACAGAAAAGCGCCCGATGATCCTGCCCGTTATCATCGAAGTATAAATCTATACATAAAATTTCGTCCCTATTCTGGGGCGGGATTTTTTTGCGTTGACAATTTGCAATATATTTGCTAATATCTGGATGATAATTCTGCACATTATTTATTGGAACTAAACCCCGAACAGGAGGAAAGAATCATGCTTCATAATCTGCCCGCTCTAGTGTTTCTAGCTGTGGCGACCATGGGATTGGCCTGCCTACTTTTTTTCGCCTATGGCAGGAGTTGGCACGGCTGGGCCGCTGGCAGCGTCGATAATTACGGCAATGTGATGTTTATTCCGGCAGGATTCGCTTCAATTATGGCGTCTTTGGTTTTCTGCAGTCTCATATCCGGCTTGGTTGCCGGCGGGTATCCTGCTGATCAAGCGGTGTTGCAAGAAGGCTGCATTTATGAAGTCGTCAATGCTGAAAAGGATCGCAGTAATTCCTATGGCACCTTAATCAGGATGCCTGATACCGATTGCCTTCGGTTATTCCGCTATGATGAAAAGCTTGCTCCTGGAACTTACAAAGCGGCGAACAAACAGGCAAGCAATGGCCATAAGCTCGTATTGGAGCCGTTCAGATTGCCGGCCAATTAATTTTGACAACATTTATTTCCGCCTCGATCAATCGGTCGAGGCTTTTATTTTTCTAAACAAAAAATCCTCCCGATTGAAGGGAAGATTGATGTTTATTCGGTAAGGTATTTTTTTATTAGTGGCCCTGGAGTAAATTTATTAGGTGAGGTTTTGGGCTGATTATAAAACCAGCTCAATATTGATAACGTTTTTTTACCCGCTATGAACGGAGTAAAATGTTTAATTTCGACGATGCGGCTTTGAAGTATTTTTTAGCGAATTTTTCAGCAGACAAAGGATTGAAGAAGCAGCAGCTGAATATATCGATAAACGCCCTATCGCCAGACTTGTCATCGAAGTGTATGATGATCGATGAGGTCTCGATGAATTGGAATGCCGAATAGCCTTCCAGCGAACCCTCGGCGAATTTTTCCACCCGCGTCGGTCCGTGCGCTTGCATCTTGAGTAAGCCGACAAGCTGCCGGACGAACTCTTTAATGTCTTTGGGCGATTGGATTAGCTTATGATCACAAGCGGCCAAATCAATTGAGGCGAGCATTCCCCACGCCCCGGACTTTTTATAGTCTTGGCGCAAAGAGGTTGTATCCATCTCGTTAAATTGTTATGAATGAACTCACTCTAATCTTACCGGACAGCCAGCCGACTTTTCCGCTGCGACGAATCGTAACGGAAAAATGCCAACCGTTGGCAGGGCATAGAGGATTGTTTTTTATTATGCACGATAAAAAATGATTTGTCAAATTAATTCAAGCGTAACTGACAGCGCTTTTGATCTGCAAGGCGAGAGACAGCCAGATGACCATCGCGGAGGCATATAGGATCGGCGCAATCGGCATTGCTAGCCAGAGCAGAGCCAAGGAAATGCCTGTAACTTGCGTCAGCATTTTGCTTTTGCCCCAGAAGTTAGACGGTTGGATGGGCTTAATGCCAGAAGACTTGTATTGATTCAATTTAAAGGCGGATACCAGTAAGATAAATAAATCGAAGACAAAGACGTAAATAATCAGCAGTTTGAAGGGATAAAGCATCAAGAGGAACGCGATGATCGTCATAATCAAAAGCTTGTCCGCCAAAGGATCGAGGATTAGGCCCCAATCGGAAATCTGCTGTCGCGCCCGAGCCAAGGTTCCGTCGAGCGTATCAAGCAGGGCGGCTATGATGAACATGGCCAGGGAAGTCTTATAAAAGCCCATGGCCATATAAGCGACAATCAGCGGGATCATGGCCAACCGCAGGACGGAAATGATATTGGGAGTCATCCAATCGGGGACGATTTTCAAGATGATCCTGACCAATAAATTATCTTTTTCCTTCTGTGTTGGTGCGATTTTTCCATTTGACTTTGGCATAAAAAAATGTTACGATACTGGAATAATTATTAACGTATTTTAACCTCATTAACTTATTATTTTCTTAATTTATTATAACATATGAAGCCGATTTTTAAGAATTTGTTTTTTTACTTAGCGATTTTCTGCCTGATACTTCTGGTTTTCAGCTTTATTTCCGTCGGACAGAATGAGCCGAAAGTTATCAGTACCAGCGAATTAGTCTCGGACATCGAGGCTGGTCAAGTAAAATCTATTGACGTGCAGGAGAATCAATTGAGTGTCGTTCTGGCTGATGGCACGAAACTGTCTCTGCAGAAGGAAGCGAGTGAATCGCTTTCGACTATGCTGAAGAATTATAATGTTTCCGCCGAGGCAATGAAAAAAGTGGCGATTACCGTCAAGGATCAAAGCGGCTGGAAATTCTGGTTTATAACATTATTGCCGATTGTCATTCCGGCGCTCATAATATTAGGCTTCTTGTGGTTCATGCTGAAATCCGCCTCGGGCGCAAATAACAAGGCCATGTCTTTCGGCCAATCAGGCGCCAGGCAATTCAATCCGGATAAGGAAAATAAAGTCACCTTCAAGGATGTCGCCGGCGTCAAGGAAGCCAAGCAGGAGCTTTTAGAAGTCGTTGATTTCTTAAAAAATCCGAAAAAATTCATCGCCTTGGGCGCGACTATTCCGCGCGGCGTCTTATTGCTCGGTTCTCCGGGAACGGGCAAGACATTATTGGCTAAGGCTGTTGCAGGCGAAGCTGATGTGCCTTTCTTTTCTATCTCCGGTTCGGAATTCGTGGAAATGTTCGTCGGCGTCGGCGCGTCACGCGTCCGCGATTTGTTCAAGAAGGCTAAGAAGCATGCGCCTTGCATAATTTTTATTGATGAGATCGACGCGGTCGGCCGCCAGCGCGGCGCCGGACTCGGCGGATCGCACGATGAGCGCGAACAGACTCTGAATCAGATTTTGGTCGAGATGGACGGCTTCGAGCCGAACGATAATATCATAGTCATGGCGGCCACTAATCGGCCGGATGTTCTTGATAGCGCCTTGCTTCGGCCGGGCCGCTTCGACCGCCGCGTAACTTTGGATCTGCCGGATGTGGGCGATCGCGATGCGATTTTGAATGTCCACGCCAACAAGAAGCCGTTGGCCAAAGATGTCGATTTGAGGAATATCGCTGAGCGTACTCCGGGATTCTCCGGCGCCGACTTAATGAACCTGCTTAACGAAGCCGCCATCGCTGCCGCGCTAAAAGATCAGAAGACTGTTACTCTCGACGATGTCTTAACTAGCATCGATAAAGTTCTTCTCGGACCGGAACGCAAGAGCCATATCTTGAGCGTGGCTGAGAAGAAAATCACTGCTTACCACGAAGCCGGCCATGCCTTGGTCGCTCATGAATTACCGAACACCGATCCGGTCAGGAAAGTTTCCATTATCGCCCGCGGTTCCGCTGCCGGCTTTACTTTGAAGCTGCCGACAGAAGACAAGAAGCTGCATAATAAGACGGAATTTTTGGAAGATCTCGCCGTTATGCTGGGTGGCCGTATGGCCGAGGAGGAAGTCTTTAATGAGGTGACGACCGGCGACTCGAGCGATCTGCGCCAAGCGACAAAACTCGCCAGGAAGCTGATCACCGATTTCGGCATGAGCGACAAGCTCGGCTTGCGGACTTTCGGCGAAAGGGAGGAATTAATTTTCCTCGGCCGCGAATTGCACGAAGAACGCAATTATTCCGATAAGACGGCGGAAGAAATCGACAAGGAGATTTCCCGTTTCTTGGAAGACGCCGCCAAGCTGGCTCTCTCGATCATTAAAGACAAGCGCGAATATCTGGATAAGATCGCCAACACTCTGATCGAGAAAGAAACGATCGAGTCGGAGGAATTCGCAGCGTTATTCAAATAAAATATTATCATTTTGATGATAAGGAAAAAACTCTGCTTGGCGGAGTTTTTTCATTTGTGCTATAATATAGTCAGTTAATTTAATTCGTAATTTGAAATTCGTAATTCGTAATTATTCAAACATATGCAAACGACATCGTACCTTTATCGGCCAGTTCTAAAAAAGGCCTATGAGATCACGAAAAAATTCAAGAGTCTGTGGTTTTTCGGCTTGTTCGCCGTCTTGGTTTCTGCCGGAGGCGAATACGAGATAATCTATCGCGCCATTTATAATTCCGACGATGGCGGGCTGATTAATGCGTTCCTGACGGCTTTTAAAAACGGCTGGCAGGAAGGGTTGCAGCTGGCTGACGGCAGCTTCTGGTCGAATCTGGGACAGTTGGTTGTTACTAATCCGGGAGGTGTGGCCATGACTTTATTCGCTTTGCTCTTCATAATAGTTTTGACGCTATTCACTATTTGGCTGGCCGTCGCTTCGCAGATCGCCTTGATCAAAGGCTGTTCTTTAGCGGGCAAGAATAAAAAGTCATCGATCGCCGACGGCTTCGATTACTCCAATAAGAATTTCTGGCCGATCATTTCTGTCGTTGCTTTGCTCAAGATTTCCTTATTTATTTTATTCGGCATATTGGGCTGGGAGATGATGCTTCTGGCCGGTACCGGAGTTTTCGGCTTGCTTATTTATATTATCTCCTTCATCGTATTCATTCTAGCAGTCTTGGTAGTCTCGTTCCTCTTGAAGTATCAGACTTTTTATATCTTGCTTAAGAGGCAGAAGTTTCAGGCGGCCCTGATCTCGGCTTGGGAACTGTTTAAAAACAATTGGCTGATTTCCCTTGAGATGTCGTTGGTGATGTTTCTCGTATATTTAGTAGCGGCGGCCGTGTCGGCATTTATCGTGACATTTTTTGGCAGCATTCCGATCGTGGTCATTCCGCTGTATTTCACTGTTATGCCGGTGATTCTTAAAGTTATCTTTACCGCCATTGCTGTCGTTTTGGGCGTGGTAGGAGTCATGCTTGTAACAGCTCTTATGACAGTATTCCAATGGGCCGGCTGGACGGCGCTTTTTGAGCGCTTGGCTGGCGATGACGAAGGCGTCAGTAAGCTGGAGAGATGGGGCGAAACGATCAAGCAATTGCCCGGAGTCATCTTAGGTAAGTAATATATGATATTTACGTCCAGCCTCAGTTCATTGAACTGAGGCTGGTTTTTTATCTAAAATAAGCTATAATTTAACCAGCTATTGACAAAATAATCAATATATGCTATCATGATGTTAGTACCTAAGACAGATTGGCCTTTTAATCTAGTATTGGACTGGAGATAAAGACCGATCAAAATATCAATCCGGAACCGATAAATATCGGGTGATGGGGAGATAGAAAGGATGGATTCAATGCCGGCGAAAAAGAAGGGTTTGAATTGGAAAGAAGTCGGGCAATTCGTAGCGGCGCTGGTTCAACTATTCACGATCGTATCCGCGACTTTCAAGAAAATGAAGGTCGACGCCGAACTGATCGAATGGCTGATCGGTTCGGGCAAGAAGTTCTTTATCAAAAAGCTTCAGGAAATCGGTGATGAGTTCCTGCAGCAGATGGCGCCGATTCTCAAGGGTGAAATCGACACAAATATTGATCCGCATTTGCCGTTTACCGGAGCATTGATTGAAAAGCATGCCCGAGTCGGCAAGGTAACGATTGAACTTCGTGCTGACGGCTGCTTGTATATCGATGGCAAAAAGGTCATTCTCTATCGCTCTGAGCGGCAGATGAATGGCAGAGTCATCAAGGGTCATGAGCTGCGCACGGAAGTTGATGGCCAGCTTGTGCTTTCCGCCAGCATCCTGGACTTCCTCAAGACTCATCAGGAATTCTTTCCTGCGGAGTGGAAGGAAAAAGATGGAAATGGCAACATCATTTGCATCTTTTTCTGGGGGACGATTTACCGCAGCTCCGTTGGCTCTCTCTACGTCCGCTATCTGTGCTGGCGCGAGGGCGCGTGCTACGAGGACTGCCTTTGGCTCGACTATGGCTGGGACTCGGGCAACCCGGCTGCGGTGTGCGCAAGTATTTCTTTAGGTCTTGGTTATTTGGATCTTCTTGATCCTTTGAATTCTTGACCTTAATCAGATTTTTTTAACACAGTCTCGTGCAACTAGCGCGAGACTCTTTTTTTTGATAAAATAAGTAAGGTAATAGGCGAATATCAGCAAGCGGTTACGGCTTCTTGCCGCCGAATCCAGTATCCATGAGCCGAGAATGTTTGCGGCTACGGCTTCAGGCAGAGTGACTCATGCAGAAACTTCAAAAATGAAGATACTTGGTGCGGCGCGCTAAGTGATTATAAATCACGCATTAGATTCAATCCGGAGAGTATTCAATGGATGGTGGAATTGGTGGCGCTCCGCATGTAACCGCAACTCCGATGGCAATCTCTACGTCCGCTATCTGTACTGGAACGAGGGCACGTGCAACGAGAACTACAATTGGCTCGACAATGACTGGAACTCGAACAACCCGGCTGCGGTGTGCGCAACTCTCTTTATTTCTCTCCCGCTTTTTTGTCGGGAGAGTTTTGTTCTAATGTTTTGCCTTTCCAACCGCCGAGCATCCGTCCGATTTCATCGATTTTTTCAGACAAAATAATGTATTTATTATTATCCAATGATTTGGATTCCCAAAGAATCATTAAGAGTATTTTTAGCGCGTCGGTTCTTTTTATTGCGGTTTCTATGTGCGGCACTTTATCCAGTTTAGCCTTGAAGCCGGCTGTCATAATCTCCTCCATGATTTCAATAAATATATTATCGATTTTTACGCCTAAAGAATATCTGTGTATTTTTGGCAAGGCTTGGTAAAATCCGCACCATGCCAGATAGGCTGTTTTTGACTTATGAAATATCATCGGCAGCTTGGAAATCGTTGGGGGGGGGGGTAATTAAAGGAAGAATTATTATGAATGTTAAGATCCAACTGAGCCATACGTTTGAAGATATTATTAGTCTTGATAATCTATTGTCCGCTTGGGAAGAGTTTGTCATTGGCAAGAAAAATAGGAAAGATGTCATGGAGTTCCAGCTCCGCCTCATGGATAATCTTATCGCACTTCATTATGATCTGGCAACCGGCAATTACCGCCATGGCGGCTACCAGGCTTTCAATATCCGCGATCCTAAGCCGAGAGATATTCATAAAGCGAGCGTTCGCGACAGATTATTGCATCACGCGATTTACCGCATTCTGTATCCGTTCTTTGATCGGACGTTCATCGCTGATTCGTATTCTTGCAGGAATGGCAAAGGAACGCATAAAGCCGTGAATAGATTCAAAACATTCGCTTATGCAGCCAGCCGGAACAATACCCATACCTGCTGGGTTTTGAAAGGAGACATCAGGAAGTTCTTCGCTAATATCGATCACAAGATATTGAAGAAAATACTTGCCGAGCATATTACAGATAAGCGGATTTTGGCATTATTGGACGGGATAATCGACAGCTTCCATGCCAGTCCCGGCGTCGGTCTGCCGCTAGGCAACCTGACTTCGCAATTGCTCGTCAATATCTATATGAACAGATTCGACCAGTTCGTGAAGCATAAGTTGAAGGCCGAATATTATATCCGGTATGCTGATGATTTCGTTATATTGAGCGATGACAGGAAATGGCTGGAACACCTTATCGGCCAAATTGGCGCATACTTATCTAATGAATTGAAATTGACTCTTCATCCCGATAAATTGTTCATTAAGACGCTTAATTCCGGAGTTGATTTCTTGGGCTGGATTAATTTTTATGATTATAAGGTCTTGCGAACCTCGACTAAGAAGAGGATGTTGAGACGAATAGCGGAAAACCCCAAGCCGGAAGTGATTTGTTCGTATTTAGGGCTGATTGGACATGGGAATTGCTATAAGTTGAAAAAGAGAATAATTAATTAATTATATTGACTAAATGCCAAAATCCTGTAAACTAGATAAATACTGACTCCACTCTCGTCATTCCGGAATTTTGGCGTAATCGGCAAAATATCCGGAATCCAGGCTAATTCTAATTAATTTCAAATTTAACCTGGATCCCGGATATTCCAATGATTACATTGTGATTCCGGGATGACGATGCAGGGTAAAAAATTTTATTAATTATAAAAATATAAATATGACACTCAAGGAAATTTACGCTTTGGCCTTGGAAATGGGCATTGGAGCGGATCTGCGCGGAGAATCTAGAGTCAGAAAGAATCTGGCTAAGGTTCAGGAGAAATTCGATAAGATGAATGCGGAGCAGAAAGAGGAATTCGATGTCGAAAGGCTATCCAATCCCTATTCCGATACTCGGATTTTGTTTGATAACGGCCGGCCAGTCGTGAAGGTTTTGGTCGGCATTGATATCGATCCGCAAGAAATTATCATGGCCAAGCAATTGGGCTATGATACGGTCATCGCACATCATCCGGAAGGCGAGGCTTTGGCTGCGCTCGGCGATGTGATGCATTTGCAGGCCGAGGTCTTGGCGCAATACGGCGTACCGATCAATGTGGCGCAGGCTATTACCAAGGAAAGAATTTCTGAAGTGACTCGTAGTGTATCTCCGGCCAATCATGAGCGGACTGTCGATGCGGCCAGACTATTGGATATTAATCTGATTTGCATCCACACGCCCTGCGATAATTTAGCGGCTGATTTTTTGAACAAGATAATTACCACTACGGAAATAGAAACAGTCGGCGA
>JBAYGU010000013.1:0-18171 GCA_041666505.1 Candidatus Buchananbacteria bacterium
ACTCTAATTTTAGCACATAATCAACCTTTTTTCTATTGTAAAATGTGCATAACTTTTGACTTATCCAGCGGCCTCAGGCCGCTATTTTAATCGCCTTACGGCGATTTAATTGGCGACAGTCCCGGCTGCATGCGGTCAAAGAAAGGAAAAATCGCTTGGAGATCGGCTACGGCTTAGAGGGTGCATTGCCTGACGCAACCTGCAAATCGATCCTGCATCAGCAAGTCGCGCCATTCTTTAAGGCAGGTGATTTCTATGCCGGTTATAATGCCGGATTAAATTCAATTATTGCGGCTTCCAAAGGTGAATATACGCCAGCTGCAAGTGACGCAGCTACAAGAACTGGCGGTGTCAGTAAAAACGCCAAGTATTGGCTGTTCATTGTGCCGTTTCTGTTGGCCGGTTTTGTCGGTGCTTTTCATCCATTTGCCGGCGGTGTAACTGGTGGTATCGGAGCAGGAGCATTAGCTTGGCTAGTAATCAATCCGATTGCAGCTTTCATTCTCGGCATTGTTGGCTTTTTTGTAGGCCTGATTGCTAAAGATTTGATTGCTGGTTTTGCTAATGGCAGCGGATCCGGAGGAGGCAGTTCCGGCGGTGGATATTCGGGAGGAGATTCCGGCAGCAGTTATTCTGGCGGAGGAGGCAGTTCCGGCGGCGGCGGAGCTTCTGACAGTTATTGATCTATTGATTCAAAAAATCAAGACGTAGTACGGGGAGTAAAATCATGGCAACTTATATCTTTATCGTGGCCATAGTGGGATCAATCGGCATCTGCGCCTATATGTTTTCGCAGAAGGTGAAAAGATTTGTTGAGTATCATCCGGTGGGCGGCATCGTCGCTGGCGTGTGGGTATTCTTTATTACCACTAATGTCGCGCTTTGTCCGGCGATAATTTTTTTTCTACTGCATAATGCAATCGGGCCTGTTGGATTTTGGGAGAATCTGGTATTGAGCGGGCTCGGCTTGTATTTTCTGGGTACTTTGCAGCTTATTTTGATTATCGCTTGGGTAATTTTCTGGATCGTCGTTCTTATGGCGACGAAAAAATAAATTCGAACCTTTTACGGCCCCGCTGGACTTACAATCTAGCGGGGCTTTTCTTTTTGTCTGAAAGTTTTTGGAGTATAATATGTATATGGAATGTCTGATCCCAAAATAAATTTATGCCCTTAGTTAAAAACTTTTTAGAGTGGATCGGATTAAAAGAGAAAATCCATAATGCTAAATATGTTCCGCCACTTTTTAAAGAGGGTGAGGTTTGGTGGTGTTATGTGGGTGAGAATATCGGTGTGGAAACCAATGGTAAGGGGGATCAATTCACGAGGCCGATTTTCATCTATAAGAAATATGATAAATATTCATTTTTGGGATTGCCGCTGACAACAAAACAAAAAACCGGCACCTGGTATGTGTCGATTGATTTTCATGATAAGCCGCAGACGGTAATCGTATCTCAAGGCCGGGCATTTGATTATCGGCGATTTAAGGAAAAGATGGGTCAGTTGGATGAAAATGATGTTATGAAAATAAAACAGGCATACAGTCGCCTGCATGCCGTTTCCGATCATAGACCCCTTATCATTGCTGACAAGGGTCGTGGGTAACCCCAAATATGAATTAAGTATAGCATAGCCAGATAATAATGTCAAATTAAATAGAATATGGATAAATCAAAAAACATTCTGTGGTTCAAGGAGCTGTCAATTAAGGATATTCCTTTGGTCGGCGGCAAGAACGCCAGCCTGGGCGAAATGTATTGCCAGCTGAAGAAAAAAGGCGTGCCGGTGCCTGATGGTTTTGCTGTCACTGCCGGTGCTTACAGATATTTCTTGAAGAAGGCCGGAATCAATAAAAAAATCACGGAGATCTTAAAAGGTACGACGAAGAAAAATATTCCCGCTCGCGCCAAGGCCATCCGCCATCTGATCTTGACTGCAACTCTGCCGCAAGATTTGCAAGATGAGATCATTAAGGACTATAAGAAATTATCGGCAGAATATAAAGTCTCGAATCTTGACGTTGCGGTGCGATCATCGGCGACGGCAGAGGATTTGCCCGGCGCTTCGTTCGCCGGCCAGCAGGAATCATTTTTGAATATCTCTGGTGAGAAAGTCCTTCTGGATGCAATTAAGAAATGCTTTGCCTCGCTCTTCACCGATCGCGCTGTGTCATATCGCATCGATCAGGGTTTCGATCATAATAAGGTGTCGCTGTCGGTCGGCGTGCAGAAGATGGTGCGGTCTGATTTGGCGTCTTCGGGCGTGATGTTCACTATCGATACGGAAAGCGGCAATAATAATGTCATTCTGATTAATGCCGCTTACGGCTTGGGCGAATTTGTGGTTAAAGGCGAAGTCAATCCGGATGAATATTATGTTTTTAAGCAGACTTTGAGTAAAGGCTTTAAGCCGATTGTCGGCAGGACGGTTGGCGATAAAACGAAGAAATTAGTCTATAGTCATAATCCATTTAAGCCGACTCAAAGCCAAAAAGTCCCATTGTTACAGCAGAAAAGATTCGTTTTGAATGACGAGCAGATTTTGCAATTGGCCAAGTACGGCATGATCATCGAAAATCATTACAAGCGCCCGATGGATACGGAGTGGGCGATCGATGGCCAAACAGGCAAGATATATATCGTGCAAGCCAGGCCGGAAACCATTGCTAGCCAGAAGAACCCTAATTTTTTGGAAGAATATATTTTGACGGGCAAAGGCAAGGTCATATTGACCGGATCATCTGTCGGCATGAAGATCGGCAGCGGCAAGGCAAGAGTCATTAAGAAGCCGGCGCAGCTGGCGGAATTCAAGCAAGGCGAAGTCTTGGTGGCAGAAATGACTGATCCCGACTGGGAGCCGATCATGAAGAAAGCCTCGGCGATCATTACCGAAGCCGGGGGCCGAACATGTCACGCCGCGATAGTAAGCCGCGAACTGGGAGTGCCGTGCATCGTCGGCGCAGCCGGCGCAACAAAGAAAATCAAGACTGGCAATAATGTTACGGTCAATTGTTCCGAAGGGGAAATCGGCAAGATCCATGAAGGACTGGTAGCATTCAAGATCAAAAAAACCAATCTCAAGAGATTGAAAAGATCTAAGACGAAGATCATGATGAACGTCGGCAACCCTTATGCCGCACTCGGCTTTTCTTTCATCCCTAATGACGGCGTCGGACTGGCTAGGGAAGAATTCATCATTGCCAATTACATTAAGGTGCATCCTTTGGCGCTTCTTAATTATGGCAAGATTAAAGATAAGAAAGCCAAAGCGGAAATCGCCGACATCACGATCAATCATCCGAAGAAATCAGATTTCTTCGTCGATAAACTTGCCGAAGGCGTCGGCATGATCGCTGCGGCATTTTATCCGAAAGATGTCATCATCAGGTTGTCTGATTTCAAGTCGAATGAATACGCATCGCTTATCGGCGGCGCGCAGTTCGAGCCCGATGAGCCTAATCCGATGATCGGCTGGCGCGGCGCTTCCCGTTATTACACTCCCGCCTATGAGCCGGCGTTCGCCCTCGAGTGCGCGGCGCTAAAAAAAGCGCGGGAGCAGTTCGGTTTGAAGAATATCAAGATCATGATTCCGTTCTGCCGCACGGTCGAAGAAGGCAAGAAGGTTATTGCGCTCTTAAAAAAATACGGTTTGGAAAGAGGCAAGGATGGATTAGAGGTTTATGTCATGTGCGAGATCCCTTCCAACGTATTGTTGGCGGATAAATTCTCGGAAATATTTGATGGCTTTTCCATCGGCAGCAATGATCTGACGCAATTGACTCTCGGCGTAGATCGCGATTCGCAGTTAGTCAGCAATGTTTATGACGAAAATAATGAGGCAGTAAAGATGCTAATCTCGCTAGTAATCGAAGTGGCCAAAGTCCATAAAAGGAAAATCGGCATTTGCGGCCAGGCGCCTTCGGACTTCCCTGATTTCGCTAGGTTCTTGGTCGGCGAGGGAATTGACAGCATATCTCTCAATCCTGATACGGTTATAAAAACAACGCTGGCCATTGCCGATGAGGAGAAAAAGACCAGGCGTAAAAGGAGTAAATAATATGGCTATTGTTAAAAATTTCCTAGAATGGATCGGTTTGAAAGAAAAAATTCACAATGCCAAATATGTTCCGCCTCTCTTTAAAGAGGGCGAGGTTTGGTGGTGTGCCTTAGGTGAGAATATCGGAATTGAAATAAATGGCAAGGGGTCGATGTTTTCTAGACCAGTATTGGTTTATAAAAAATTCAGCAAAGATGGATTTTTAGGCATACCATTATCGACTAAAGATAGGTCGGGTTCTTGGTATGTGAAAATTTCTTTCCAAGGTAAGGAATCCACGGTGAATTTATCTCAAATCAGGGCATTTAGCGCATCTCGCATGTATGATAAAATGGGTGAACTCGAAGATAATGATCGGGTAAAAATAAAAGACGGATTTCTCCGCCTTTATTGTTAGTAATTTTCCCTCTTGCGAGGGAACGTGGGTAACCCCAAATATGAATTAAGTATAGCACATGCAGAAATAATGTCAAGCTCTTAAAAAATACTTTGAAATTATTGAGTATTTTTTTATTTTCACTTAAATTTTTCTTGTTTGAATTTGCTGCGGTCAATGGCAGACTCGTCATGCTGCGGCAATTGCTTTGCCGCTATGCCGATCGGCAGCAAGCATAAAATACGGATGTTTTCCGGAATATTGAGGATGTCGCGGACGTTCTTTTCGGCGTTGCTCTGGTTGCGGATCTGGATCCAGCAGCAGCCGAGATTCTGTTCGGTCGCTTCGAGCCAGATGTGCTCGGCGACGATCGAGCAATCTTCGATCCACTCGGGACTGTCTTCTTCGTGGCCGATGACGGCGATAACAATAGCCGCATCCTTGGCGAAGGTCGCCCAGGGGGTAGTTTTGGATAGCAATTCTTTGGTCGCTGGATCCTTGACGATAATCAATTCCCAAGGATATTTGGCATTGGCCGAAGGCGCGCAGGCCGCGGCTGCCAGGATTTCTTGGATTTTTTCATCGGTTACCGGCTCGTTGAGGTATTCCCTGACGGCGCGGCGGCTTTTGATGGCGTTGATCATAAGTTTTTCTTTGCTCTTATGGTACAATAATTTGGTCGATTTAGCAATATCTTGCAGCTATTGACAAATTCGTCATTTTGCTATAAAATATGAAATCAGATTAATTTTGCCAGCGTGGCAAATATCGGCTGATGGCGTTCATTACAAACAAAAGGGAGAAGGTAAAATGGCAACAGTGGCGTTCATACTATTTTGTATTGGTCTTTGTGGTTTGTTTTTAGCTATAATATCGGATTTGATTGATAACTCAAGGCCGATAAGATATGATTGGTTATCAATGGTAGCGCTCCTCTTTATTTCCTCAGCTCTTGCAAAATTCCTGTCGATGTGATTGGAGATATAATATGAGCATTAGCATTTTCGATATTCTGCGTTACTATGCTGCGAATCTGATATGGACGGGTTGCATCATCGGCATGCTGGCAACGATTGCCGGCTCCATCTGGCGCAATAAACAAAGTTGAGGAGAAAGCTAATGAGTATGTCGGAAAAGCTAAAGATCTCTGCATGTTTTTTTGCTATTGTTTCGGCGATTAATGTTGGCGCATATGCAGGAAGTATTATTTTAGGTATCGGAGTTTTATGGGGACTTCTTGCCATTGTTTTAGCTATTTTCTCTCTTGAGAAATAATCGTACATCATGTCCGCCCTGGATTCTCCGGGGCGGCTTTTTTATGCTTTGATTTTATCGCAGTTTTCTGTATAATACTCTATATGACTGATGAACTGAAGGAAAAACTGGAAGAAAAATATCGTAAATTCCTAGAAACGGAGTTTACGGTTTTTGATTTGGAAACTTCCGGCCTTTATCCAGATAAGGATGAGATCTTAGAAATCGCCGGCATCAAGATGAAGGGGCCGCAAGAGATCGCCCGTTTCGAGATTCTGATCCAGCCGACTCGGCCGATTCCGCCGGAGGTGGAGAAAATCCATGGATTGAATGAGCTATTTTTGCTCGTTAATGGCAAGAAATCCAAAGACGCGATGAGTGAGTTTTTCGCTTTCATCGGCGACAGCATAGTGGTCGGCCATAATATCAAAGACTTCGATTGGCTGTTCGTCTTAAGCCATGCCAAGAAACATGTATTGCCTCTGCCGAAAAACGCGCAGATCGACACGTTACACTTGTCGCGGCAGCTTCTCGCTTTGCCACGCTATAATCTAACGGAAGTTGCCAGGCATTTCGGCCATGAGAATCGCAACGCGCATCGCGCCATGCCTGATGTCGAGGTTAATGCGAAAGTTTTTGTCGAGCTGATGAATAAGATGTTTGCGCAGGTCAGGTGATTTTTTGTTCATTATATTAGTCAAATAGTTTTGTAAGCAGTATAATTATGATAGAAATAAAGAAATAGAGAAATATAATATTTATGTTCGAGTACTTGATAGTCATTTTGGGTCTATGCGTCTTCGAGATAATTTCCTCCATCGATAACGCCATAGTAAACGTGCATGTCTTGAAGACGATGCCGGAAAAATACCGCAAGATATTCCTTTTCTGGGGCATCTTGTTCGCCGTCTTTGCTGTTCGCGGGCTTCTGCCCTTCGTGATCGTTTGGATCGCCAATCCGGCGCTCAGTCCGATTGAGGTTTTCACTTTCGCTTTCCAGAATAATCCCGAGATCGAGAGTTATGTAAATCAAAGTAAGCCGTTCCTGCTTTTGGGCGGCGGAATATATCTTTTTTTCATCTTCATGTCGTGGCTTTTTCTGGAAGAGAAAAAGTACGCTTTTTTGGTCGAGGGATTTATTCATCGCCGCGGCGTTTGGTTTTATGCCATCAGCTCGATACTGCTGTCATTGATAATTTATGTTTCAATTACGATTAATCCATTTTTGGCCTTGGCCGCTACGATTGGCGCTTCTGCATTTTTCTTGACTGACGGCTTCCGCAAGAATGCGGAACAGCAGGAGAAAAAAATGACTTCGGGCAATATGAGCGCCTGGAGCAAGATAATTTATTTGGAAGTGCTTGATGCCAGCTTTTCCATCGACGGCGTTATTGGCGCCTTTGCTTTTACGGTTTCCGTACCGTTGATAATTATTGGCAACGGCTTGGGAGCGCTTGTCGTCAGGGAATTTACAGTCAGGGGAATCGGAGTCATTTCTAAATTGGCTTATCTGAAAAACGGCGCCATGTATTCGATCGGTTTGCTGGGCGGCATCATGATACTTGAAAGCTTCGGCCGCGAATATCCTTTCTGGTTCGCGCCGCTCAATACTATAATTTTATTATTTTTCTTTTTGTATTTGTCATTTTTGGAGCTGGAGAATGCGCATGACAAATGGTGGAACGTGAAGCGTTTGTGGCGTCGAAAGAAATAAATATAAAATTTTAAAAATAAAAAAAGCGTCCCAATTTCGATTGGGACGCTGTTGTCATTAAAGTGCGATTATTCGGTTGCAATATCCAGATTCGGTGTGGATGCAACTGAAGGAACAGATATTGGAGGCGGCGCTGGTTGATCAGTTGCTCCTGGAAGCGGCGGTAAGCGAGGATCGCCTACCGGGAGCTTCATCTGATTTCTTAGCTGGCCGATCCAGGTAGATGATTCGGGCGGTTGCATCCATAATACTCGCCTAGTTTCCATATTCACGAGGGCAATGTTCGGATTATTGCCGCCAATGAATGTTTTGTCGTTATTTTTATTCTTTGTTACAACCGTTAGAATTGAAAAGTTATAGTGTTTGCCGTCAATAGATCTGGTAAACGGCCTGGCCTCGACTGCAGCATGGCTAGTCCAATCGAAGTTAGGATGGCTATTTCTTGCAAGTTCCGGCACACTGCTGATACCTACTAAGTTAAGGTTATTCTCTTCTGCATCTACAGTATAAACAATCGGCGTGCCATCAGCCGGCATATACAGTATGGCGACCGTTCCTTGCGTATTACTGTTGTACGGTTCGAGCGAATAGAATTGATAGAGGGAATCGCTTGCTCCGGGCACAACTGTAGACATCTTGTTATAGATGACGAATGGGAGAGGATTGTAATCTTCTTCCATATCTGCGATTCTGGTGTCTCCCCTATGAACCATAGGCAGCGGAGCCGTGATTCCCTTGCGGAATTTAAAGCTTTCCGCCATATATCTCGTTACTTTGTAGGAACAGATGTTCTGCCCCTTAAGGAATGGGTATTTGTTCGCCTGGATTTCTTCCGGCGAAACATAATGACCGACGCCTATGAGCGCTCGTTTGCAAGAATTTAAAATAGTATTCGGCGCTTGTTCGATCACTTGGACGCCGCCGAATTCCGGCCAGGGAAATAATATTCCACGCCAACGGATCAATGGCACAACTTGTACCAGTTGCCCGCTGTCGTCATTCATATAAATCAGCCCATCCGGCTCATAATTCAAGTATCGCCACAAACCGAATGCCCTGCAGGTAGCAGTATAAGCATTGTGGCCGAAAAGCAGATTCTCGCCGCATTCGAATGAAACTTTGATTTTTGAACCTGGACTAGATAAATCGACGTTTGGCTTAGTTCCAGGAATGACGTAAACCTCGGTAACTCCGCCGAATAATCTGGATGACAGGTAAGTCCATTCAGCCCGAGGTTCGGCGCCGATCGTAAAGCAATATTGATCTTCGCTCATCCGCACAAAATGCGCTTCGGTCGGCGAATTATTGCTGGCAATCTGTTTGCCGGCCATCGTGAATAATGATTTTAGCGGATGGATTCTTTCATATGCCGTATCTGGCGCTCTATCAATTTTGGAAATATTCAGCGTTGTGTAGCGCCACCACAACGAAAAATAATCATGTATCGGCTGGCCGAATTCAAGAATGAACAAACCGGCCAATACGAAGATGATCGTTGCTATGATCTTTCCCCGCAAATGAGACTTGTGGAAAATCTTATAGCTAGTAATCAAGGTCGGAATGCCGATCAGTACGGCGCCGAAATACTTGCGGCAGGTAATGACCAGCTCATAAGTATAGCCGCGCGACATGAACAGCAGGAGTAGTATACCTGCCATCAAAATCGGAAATAGGAGCCAATGCTTCTTGGCGAAGCTTTTCGGCCCGCTGATCAGATTATGAAACAGCCAATAGAATTTTCCGTGGGTGTCTTCGTTCACGCTATTTCTCCTTAGCTATTGATGAATTTATCGATGCCTTCTTGAGCCTTGCGAAATTCATCATCGACACCGGGGTTTTCTTTGATAGCAGGCGGCTCAATCTTTTTTTCTTCCGCCGGTTCGGCTTCAGAGAAATGGATGTGCTTGCCCGCTTCTTCCAGAGCATCGCTAAAAGCTCCGCTTACGGCATGCGTGGCAGATGTTGCCATCTCGCCGGCGCCTTGGGTAAGCTTGCTGGCCAATTCTTTGGCCTCCTCGGATAGATCAATTTTGCCAGTTTCTAATCTGCCGAGAACATCAAGCGCCTTGTCTTTCTTGCTATAGATTCTGCGAAACCACGGACCGGCGATGAAGCCGAGCGTCGTGCCGAAGAGAGCGACAAGATAGATGCCGATTTTTCCCACAAGGGTAACAGCAAAGTAATCTTTGAACAGCAAGAAGCCGATTGCGGCCACGATGATCGTCGGCCAGAATCTTTCTGAAGTCAATTTGCCTTCGATGAAGCCCTGTTTTACGCCTGCAGGCAATTTTTCCTTGTGAGTCATATTGTGCCAGGCGGCGCGCAGGGCGGTTCCAAACAGATCGTCGATGACGTAAAAGATGCCGCCGACGAGCATGAAGCACGATACCTTCAAGAGAAACATAAGGATGATTGACATGATTTTCGCTCCTTTTTCTTCCGTTAGGAAATTGATGCTGCCAGATGCTTTTCTGACAGTTGGTGCATTTGCGGTTTGTAATTTCGCAGCAGTTCCCTGATTGCCCAAACCTTTTTCGACTCGGGCCAGGATTCATACCGCTCATAGAACAAATTCTTATCATAAGTGAACGTGCACAATAAGCTGCGCGGCTGAAGCCGGGCGATCAATCGCCCGACGACTTCCCGCAGGTTGTCATCGAGAGAACTGGAGGGATGAAGCAAGACCAGACGAAGGTCAAGGCTCAAATCATCATATTCCGGAGTCTTGCCACGATCCAATTGGCGTATAAGCCGCTCTAAGTCAAAAAAGACTTTCGGCAGCTCATTTTTCAGATCATCCAGATGTCCTCTCAATTGCGCCGAATTAAGTTCGGCAATATTTATGTTCGGCAGAAAGGCGCTGAGAACGTCGGCGATTATGCAATCGCGTTTTTCGGAAAGTATCGCCATGTTCCGGCTATACCACTCCAAATCGATCTCAATCAGCCCCTCTTCTTTGAGCCGTGTCAGCAGATTCTTGTCGCTGACAAAATAAACATCCGTGTCTTTTATCCGCGGTTTTTTACCGCTGTCATTCTCAAGGACCACTATGTCGCGTCCGCCTTCCATTTGACGGAAGATAAAGACGCCGTCGAATGCCCGAGTAAAGAAGCTGGATAAGCCGTCGAAACGCCAATCGCCGATTTCCACTTGCCGGAAACGCATATCGCCCCAGAGAGCAGAACTTTCCGCGATTTTTTGGCGCAGCTTCGGATCAAACCATGCCAGGTCGCTGGCGCCGAATTCCTGAACGAGATTCTTCTGTTCCTGCGCGCCTTTGGTCAGATCGTCCGCTATGGTTCGCACCATGACGTAGTCGATCAAAAGCAAGTCGGCAGGACTTTCATAATCCGTCATTTCGGAATCGATATGCAGGCAGATGCCCGATGTCGAAGTGATGTCGCTGATTGCGCTGGAAAATGCGTCGAAGTAAGCGCACATCAATTGGCGGTCGAAAGAAGTGAAGGGGAAATATATCGGCTTGTGCCTTTGGTCGGGAGAGAGGATGATAGCCAGCTGATCGGCCGAGCCTCGGGTCAGATAATAATTATCGCCCAAAGCTTGCGCAATCTGCGGACTCCAGCCGATCCCGTCGATATCAAAGGCGTCAAGCGTAGTCGGATCAAGTCCTAAGAATTTGAGGCACTCATTGTACCTGTCTACCAGTGCGGGCGTTCTGACCGGAGTCAGGCCGTTGCCGAATAGTCCAGCTTTGACTAAGTTTTCCATATTCTCCTCTTCAAAGAGTTGGGGCAGTCCGGCCATTAGAGAATGGCCGGACTGCTTGAGTTGGATTTAATTGTTTGCTGCCATCTCGATGGCTTTTTGCTGGCGCCTGATCGCAATGGCTTGCCGTTCGATTTCGCGCCGCTCGCCCATTTCGGTAATCGCCACCATGTTGTCCAGGTAGCGCATCGATTCTTGCAAGCGGACTTCGGCGAAAGACAAGCCCTTCATATTCTGCTTCATCAGATCCAGAGACATTTCTCTCTGCCGGTCATACGGCTGGCGGAAAAATGTTTCAGGATTTTCCATCCAATCTGCGGGGAAGTCGAAATCGCCGAGGCGTTCGTCAACCGCTTTTTGGATATTCCTGACGTCGCGAGAACTGAATTTAGGAAATACTTTTTTGACTTCAAAGTCCAAGACAGCAAAGTATCTGTGGGTCTGCCTGTTTTGATTCTTGTCGAGCGAAGCGATGATTTCTTTGATTGCCGGCTCTTTCGGTTCGCGATAATCGCGGTAAGCATCAGAGAGGCTTGCCAATTTCGCTTGAGCCGACATATATTCATAATCATTAGGATCCGCCAGATTAACGAAGGTCGGATCGATTTCCTTAAGCTTTTTCCACCACAGGTAATCCTGATCCATGAAGTCCTCGATGGTCGTCGCGCCTTCAACCGGAAACCGGCTGATGACTCGCGAGAGCACCGCAGCATCGACTTGGTCGGGAATGTTGGTGAAGATATCAATGAATGAATTGCCATGCCAGATGGCGGAAGCGCCTTCAGTGCGGCGCAGGAAAACTCCGATGAGCTGGCGCACGCCTTCGGACACGCCTTGGCGCGTGCGCTCTTCCAGATTGTTTTCCGCGTCATCGATCGGCGCATAAATGATTTTGCCCGGATCGAAAACCGAAGCCATCCAATTGTCCATCTGTTCCGCAGTTTTGCCTTGGAACGATGATACCATATTATTGGGCATAGGCCAGAACAAGAAGGGGATTCCCAGCCACTCGCAACGTTCCGCGAGCAGCGTAGCGATTGCCGCAATAATCATGCTTTTGCCTGTTCCAGGAATGCCATAACCCATGCGGATTGTGGACATCAGGTTGAGGTCGAACATGATATTGCACTTTTCATCGGGCTTGTAACAGAGGCTCCGCAGAACCATCCGTCGCGCCAGATGCAAAGCGACTTTGTTGCCGACGATGCTGTTGATATCAATTTTTCTAAATTCGCTGCTCTGGACATGGCCGGAAAAATCCGCCGAAAATCCATTGATGCAGAAATCCTCGCCTTGCAACATGTAATTAATCGAAGTGAAAGGCTCCGTAAAATTCAACGATCCGTTGATTTTGTTGGTTTCTTCCACGACTGCCGTAAAATAGGCGAGTGTGGCCTGGATCAGATCCAGGTCAGTGGCGATCTTGCCCGAATCCCTGATAAACGCGCCATAGTAGTACATGATGCATTGGGTGGCGCGTCCGGGGTCGTACAGGCTGAATTCGCCGTTTGAGAAACCAGGATACTTGATATTGATATTCGATACTGATTCGGTCTTGAATTTTTCCAGCTGCCAGACAACGTAATAGGCGGCGCAGAAAATTCTGATAGCTGCCGCCGTCATCTGCTTGTCGCGGAATTCGCCTTTCTTGTCATCGGGCAATTGGCCTTTCTTATTGGCTTCAACCAGCTGTTCCAATCCGGATGACCGGATATATGAAAGCGACAGGAAGAAGCCGATCGTCAGGCCTTTATGTATCGCGGTGACGACTTGATTGGCATTCTCGCTTAAGAATTCCTGATTGCCGGAAATATTGCGTAACAGATCGAGGATCTTGACCTCGTCTTGATTCCTGGCGCCGGCCGGCGATGTCAATGACAATGCCAAAGCCATTCCGCTGGCGTCCGGTTTTTGCGGCGTTTTATCAGAAACCCAACGGACGGATTTCAAATAGGGCAAAGTGAGTATTTTGAATTCGGCAAGCTGTTCCGGCGTAATCGGAATTCCTGATTGGCCGTTAGCCATAAGTCACTCCTCCTTTGGAAAATGGTATAGCGCTGAAACTGTTGAATCCCAGAGCATTGAGCGTCGAATCATTGTTCACATGCTGCAGTAGATAATGAGGCAGCAGCGCGTTATGATGCACGACTGATGCCTGCCGACTGTAGCACTCCAGGTCATTTTCCGGAATGTGGAAAATTTCCCGCATTCGCGACGATAGGAATTGGCGGACTTTCTGCTGTTTGGACGAGATGATTATCTCGTCCGTAAATAGCAAGACGCCGTCATCTTCGGCTTGGCCGAAGTTTTCCATCAATGCCTTGAATGCATTGAACCAGGGATCAGCAGAGTCTTCGATGTTGCCCATTAAGAAGCGGGAATACAACGGACCAAGGCAGATACGTTTGATAATTTTCGGGTGTATGTTCACCAGGCGATCATCAATCGCCATTGCCAAGATGGCAAGTTGAGGCGCCCGAGAGCCTTCGCCTTGGACAACTTCGCAAAATTCGGCGAATGACCCGCCTCTGTTTTCTAAGGGTTCTTCAGCAATATCTTGATCGAAATTCATGATATGTATGTAAGGCCGATTGGTCTTAAAATCATAGCATGCCCATGAATAGACGTAGGAACGGGAGCTGGCTTCGCGGCCTTGTGGCAGGACAATTAGATCGCCCGGCGTAAAGGTCATGAGTAAGTCGCCTAGTGAAAGCGATTCCAAGTAAGACCGCTCCGAAAGCATAGCCAGAATTTCCGGCGAATCCGCTCTCTTCTGGAACAAATATTCCAATAGCTTGCTTTTCAGGATCGAGGCCGGCGGCAGGATGCCGAGCCGGATATCCTTGGCCATGAAATCGTTTCTGACGGCATCGATTTCAATGAAATTGGGGAAGCCCGAATCAGTTAAGTCGACGCGCAGGCGATGTTCCATGTTATAGGTGTATTTCAAAGTCAGCGCATTCACCGTGTTGAGGAATTTTTCCAAAATGGACTTGACCATTTTAGCCTCGTAGCCTCCGGATTTTTCTTGGCTGCGATACCATTGGATCAGAAGTTCGAACATTTTATCTAGTTGGTTGAAGTACAGCGCGTATTCATGGCAATCGGTCAGAATAGAATTATTGGGGTCATTGTCCGGAGAATAGCTTGGCTGGAACAGCCGGCTCATTTCCGATCGCGCCATCCTCTCTACAAGGACGGGAGAATTTTCATCAGGCATATTTCTCTCCTTCAATTTCTGTTTTGAATCGCAACTTTTTAAAAGAAGGGGAGATCCTAAAATTCAGGAATCTCCCCTTATGCTGGTTAGCCGTTTTTCTTGTTACGCTGCCACTTTATCGATCGAGCCGAAGCGGTTAAGCTGGCTCTGGTCGATGCCGTAATGCTGCGCCAAGTCGGCGTACATCTTCTGCTGGCGCGATGCGAATTCCTTTTCCATTTGCGTCGTCGCGCCGCAGATGTTGACTAGATTGCGCAGATGATCGGGGAAGCCTTCGAACGTCTCAATGATAGCGCGTTCCGAAGCCACCAGTACTTGGCCCATCATCTCGTCGGTCTTGTTGTCGATTTCACGGCCGGTGTCGTTAAGCGTTTTGGAAATTTCCTGATCCGATGCGGATTGCAGGGCCGACAGAGTCGACCGCCACGTGGTGACGCGCTCTTCGGTCTGCGACTTCAGCAGCGTCAGCCACGTCTTGTGGTTGGACAGCAGCTTGGTCTGCACCAATTCATGTTCCTCGAGACGCTGCACGAATATCTCTTTGTCCTGGAAGAGCGCGAGTGCGACATTGAGGTTGCCCTCGATCGTATCGAGCTGTTCCTTGAGGTCAGAGACCACCTTCGCTTGAGCGACATAATCCGCTTTGCCGTTCTCCATGCTGCTCAAGATGTCCTGCGCGCTGATATACTGCGCTTCGGTTTCATCCTTCTTTTGACGCAGGTTGTCGAGAGCCTCGGCGGCCCTCCGCTTGATCTCGATGGCCACGGCTTTGCGCGATGTAACCGCCTTTTTCGTCTGGTCGATTTCCTGGATGCGTGTTTCTAATCGTCCGGAAATCTTGTTGACCAGCAATTGGAAGGTTGCGAGCGTCTGCTCCGTCGATGTTTTCATCAGCCGTTCACGAACTTCGGCGGTAATGCGAATCTTAAGTTGTTCCAGATCCGCCTGCGCCTTGGCGACAGCCTTTTCTCTGCCGAACCACTTGGTGCCGGCCTTGGCAATTGCCGCTTCCGCCATCTTAAGCCGATTGATCTGGTCTTGGGTCGGCTTTTCAAGCTGTGACAGTTCGATGCCGAATCCCTTGACGAAGACATCCAGATTGCCGATAAGTTCGAAGAGGTCTTGGCCGATTTTCGCCGCGTCCTCGCGGGCAGTTTGGAAAGTCGACTCGATGATTTTACGTGTGGCTGTTGCGCTCTTGCTTTCGCGAACTTGCGCACCTTGAGCGATTTGATTTTGGACGTCGCCGATAAGCGAATCCAAGTTGAATGCCGATTGCTGCTGAGTCGCTTGCATGGAGTTATCTGCTCCGGCGAGCGACTGTTCGAGCATGGCGAGCGATCCGTCTAGGGGCGATGCTTTCGTCTGCGTAGCCATTGTGGTTGTGTCCCTTTCTTTTGTTTTCCGTTTGCTTTGCATTAATAATTCAAAAAAACATCAATATTAAAATATCAATTTTTTCTCCTTTTTTTAGTTATTGTACGAGTATTTGGTTGTCAATGTTCCTTGGCTGTGCATTTAATATGTATTGTCATGCAGAGCGCATTATTCCATTAACAGAATAACTGGTTACCTTACACTATATTTAAAAATTTGTCAAGACAATTAATTGTGGATATACTATGAGTAATGGTGCAGTCATAAGAATAAATGAGTCAAATAAAAATTATCTAAATTTACACAAAATATGCTTAATAAGCCCAGTTTGCAGGAAATCCGTGAGTTAAAAGTGGAAACACTCACAAAAATGACTGATTTGGCGACTGCCGGCTTCGGTTTGGTTGCGGCTTTGGCTTGGAATGAAGCGATCCAATCGCTGGTCAATGCTTTTCTGCCGAAAAATAGCAGCGGCGGCATTATCGCTCAATTGATCTATGCGGTCATTATTACAGTTATTGTCGTGGTAATTACTGTAAAATTAGGAAAAATGACGGGAAAAGCTAAAGAGATTGCGGGAGTAGATATGACAAAAAATTAATCCGCCGGCCAGTAGACTTGACAATCATTAAAAAATGATATAAAATTAGCAGCATCGGAATAAGAGATAAATCCCAGTTGCAGTAGTAGGTCCTGCCCGCCATAATTTGTAATCAATTTAGGCGGGTTTATCCACAGTTTATTAGCGTAGAGTCTCTGGACAAAATAGGAAAAATGCTCTACAATCAATTCATCATTAAAATCGTATGATATATAACTTAACAACTCTTCTTCTCCAAGTTGTTCGTCGGACTTAATTTTTTAGTGTCCGTTAGAAAGCCGCTTGGAGAAAGCGGTTTTTTTTATCTTAAGATACGAATATATACTAATTTACTAATGATACGAATAGGTACGAATAATTTCAGAAAGAATTCGTATTCATTAGTATCATTCGTACAATTCGTAGATTAGTATCATCATGATTAGTCGCCAATGATAGGACAGCATCAAGATGCCGGGCTAGAATTTGGCGGGTAAACAGCAGTTGCCGCAGGACGTTGACAATCGAATATTAACGGGTAGTCCATGAGTTAGAGAACGCAATTACGAGCCGCGTTCCTGATGAGTGGAATACAAAAAGCAATTTTATCGTATTTATATTTTTTATATATACTTTGCCATATCAGAATTCATTGATGTGGCGACGAAACAACGATTATTTATTGGAAGTCCCTCGAATAATTGAGAGGGACACACGATAATAGGTGGTCGGCGGAGCCGACACCTAAACCAAAAAAGTCACCCTGATTCTTCGACTAGAAGGAGAAGATGACTTTATTTAGTCGTCGAGTATGAGTGAAAACAGTTATTTTTTTAAAAATGTTGATTAGATCCCCGGATATTTACGCCCCGCCGGTTTACCGGCTTCAGGCGAAAATTCCGAGGATGACATTATTGGATAATAACTAATATTAAGTTATCCAGTTTCTTGTGATTAAATTATAAGTGCAAATGGTGGATGCCTAGACATTAAAAGACGATGAAGGACGTAGCAATCTGCGATAAGCTTTGGGGAGGTGATAAGCAACCTTTGATCCAGAGATTTCCGAATGGGGAAACCCGGCGCGGCAAACCCGCGTCATCTGCAACTGAATACATAGGTTGCAGAAGGTAACCCGGCGAAGTGAAACATCTCAGTAGCCGGAGGAAAAGAAAAAATTATTATCCTTAGTTTCATCCGTTCTAATTTATTAGAGCGCTTGAATCTATGGATTGCATTCCGCGAGTAGTGGCGAGCGAAAGCGGAGCAGCCCAAACCTTAACAGTGTTATCGCCGTGAATCGTTTCCCGCAAGGGGAGTGTGTAGCGGTGATTTAAAGGAACGCCCGTTGCTGTTAGGGGGTGATGAATAAAGCGTTCGGCATGCGTTAATACCGAATGGAACAAAATTCTTAGCGGAACAGTTTTGGAAAAGCTGACTACAGAGGGTGAAAGTCCCGTACGCGAAAAGAATCGTAATTCCATTGCTTTAATCTAAAGTACCACAGAACTCGTGAAATTTTGTGGGAATCCGCCGTGACTATACGGTAAGGCTAAATACTTTTAATGATCGATAGTGAACCAGTACCGTGAGGGAAAGGTGAAAAGCAGCCCGATGAGGGCGATGAAATAGTATCTGAAACCATTTGCTTACAAACGAGTTGGAGTCCAAGGCTGTCGCAAGACAGATTCTGGATGACAGCGTTCCTATTGAAGAATGAGCCAACGAGTTTATTCTGCGTTGCCTGTTTAATCTCTTCGGAGAGAAGGCACAGTGAAAGCGAGGATTAATAGTCCGACCAATCGCAGCGCGGATAAGACCCGAAACGAGGTGATCTATCCATGACCAGGTTGAACCAGATGTAA
>JBAYGU010000014.1:0-18142 GCA_041666505.1 Candidatus Buchananbacteria bacterium
GACTGTCGATGCGGCCAGACTATTGGATATTAATCTGATTTGCATCCACACGCCCTGCGATAATTTAGCGGCTGATTTTTTGAACAAGATAATTACCACTACGGAAATAGAAACAGTCGGCGAGCTGATGAAGATCTTGAAGAAGATTCCGGAGTACGCCGTCGCCATGAAGCATAAGAGCGGGCCGAAAGTTTT
Organism: Candidatus Buchananbacteria bacterium; assembly: GCA_041666505.1. Classification (GTDB taxonomy): domain Bacteria; phylum Patescibacteriota; class Patescibacteriia; order 2-01-FULL-39-33; family 2-01-FULL-39-33; genus CAISTG01. The sequence continues at coordinate 196 of JBAYGU010000014.1, forward strand.
TGCGGGCTCGGAAGACAATTACACCGGCAAGATCGCTTTGACGGAGATTACCGGCGGAACATCCAATTCCAAAGAGATATATGAGAAGATGTCGCAGGCCGGCATCGGCACGATTGTCGGCATGCATATGAGTGAGGATCACAAGAAAGAGGCTGCTAAGCATCACGTCAATGTCGTCATCGCCGGGCATATGTCATCCGATTCATTGGGAGTTAATCTGCTATTGGATGAAATTGAAAAACGCGGCGTCGTTGTCGCGCCTTTCTCTGGTCTTATAAGAGTTAAACGAAGCTAATTTTTCTCCCCCTTTTTCAAAGGGGGATTCGGATGCGACCATAAGGAGCATCGAAAGGGGGTTTAATTAATTCGAACTAAACCCCTCCAAACCTCCCCTTTGAAAAAGGGGAGGAGAACTTCAATGTAAATACATGAATAAAATTAAAAAAATAGAATTACTAGCTCCAGCCGGTGACTTTACCCGGCTGAAGTACGCCCTAGCTTACGGCGCCGACGCCGTCTATTTAGGTTTGCCGGAATTCTCTTTGCGCGCCAAAAGCGGCTTGAATTTCGCCACTTTTAAGGAAAGCGTCGCCTACGCGCATAAATTGAAGAAAAAAGTGAAGAAAAAAGTTTATGTGACGGTCAATATCTTCGCGCACGAGGAGCATATTAAGTCTTTGCCCAAATTCTTGCGGCAATTGAAGGACTGCCAGCCAGATGCGATTATCCTGTCTGATCCGGGCGTTTTAATGCTGGTAAAAAATATCTTGCCGAAAATGCCGATCCATCTCTCAACCCAAGCTAATACGCTTAATTCTGAGGCGGTAAAATTCTGGCAGAAAAATGGCGTCAAAAGGATTATCTTGGGACGCGAGGTCTCGCTTGAAGATATCAAAACAATTCATAAAGCTGTGCCGAAAATGGAGTTGGAAGTATTCGTCCACGGCGCCATGTGCATGAGCTATTCGGGACGTTGTTATTTGTCTAAGGAATTTTCAAATCGCAACGCAAATTTGGGCGCCTGCACTCAGCCTTGCCGCTGGCAATACAAGCTGTATGCCGAGGAAGTGACTCGCCCAGGGCGATTGTTTGAAATCGAGGAAGACAGCAAGGGTATGTATTTCATGAATTCGAAGGATTTGTGCCTAGTCGATTATCTAGATGATTTGGTTAAGGCCGGAGTCCTGTCCTTCAAAATCGAGGGCCGGACGAAAAGCCATTACTACGTTTCGAGCGTAGTCAGAGCTTATCGCGAGGCTTTGGATAATTTGGGCGACAAGAAAATACTGGCAGATGCTAAAGTAGAGCTTACCAAAATTGACAACCGCGGTTATACGACCGGATTTTTGATTCCAATCGATCCGCTCAAACGGCAGAATTTCGACAGCTCGAAAGCGCAAGGCGATTGGCAAGTTGCCGGGGAAATAGTCGGCGAAGCGGGAGGTATGGCAGAGATAAAAATTCACAATTCATTATCTATTGATGATAATGTGGAAATTTTGACGCCACGGGCAGTTCGGAAGATTAAAATTAAAGAGATATTGAATAAAACTGGAGAAAAAATTACAGAAGCCCATGGCGGAACGGCTGACACGTATTTCATTAAATTACCCAAAGGCATAAATACTGAATGGGGAATGTTGAGGAAGAAAAAAATGTAAAAAAAGCGACCCCGAACTCTCATGAGTCCGGGGCCGACGTGCGTTTATCAAGGGTTTACAATCCAGATTGCAAAGCCAACTATTCCCACGCCGATTATTAGCAGCATTGCTTTTGCGTTTTCTTTCACGTCATTCTCCTTAGATAAAAATTTCTATCAACAGTAAATCGATTACGACTGGTCATGCCGTTTTCTGATAAGGTCAATCGATCCAATTAAGTTGCACTCAACTGTTCTGTCAGCGCCTAATAGTTTGGCAATTTCTTCGGTGCTCAGCGGCTTCAAGTCCGGCTGTACAGGATTTTCCATGAAACAAATTGAGCATATTACAGTGCCGTTTCTGGTTTCGGGCCGGCTATGTGTGCAACCGAATTCGATGTGTTCGCAATTGCGGCACTTGAATATTTCGTCGCCGATTTTCTCCATAAAGTGGACATGTTTATTGGAATTTTGGTCTGTAGCTTCCATGGCTTTCTCCTTTGTTTTTTTGAATTGTTGTAAAAAGTGCGGATTCTTAGTAAGATGGAACTGGACGCATATTAGCTGAAAAATGATTAATTGTCAATATTATGATTGCTTATCTGCGCGGACAAATCCGCTATAAATCGACTCAAATAAAAAAGGATAATTTCGCCGTCGTCGATGTGAATGGCGTAGGTTATAAGGTTTTTGCGCCTGATAATTTTTTGAATGGCATGGTTATCGGCAGTGAGGCGGAATTATTCATTTATACTCAGGTGGCCGAAACTGCTTTAGATTTATACGGCTTTGCCTCGCGCGAAGAGTTGGAATTTTTTGAGCTGCTTTTGACTATTTCCGGCATCGGACCGCACAGTGCTTTGGATATTTTGAAGAAGGCTAAATTAGAAGATCTGGTCAAGGCGGTGGAAACAGGTAATCATGAAGTATTGGCGAAAGTTTCCGGTATCGGCCCGAAGACGGCGGAAAAAGTCGTCATCGGCCTGAAGGGCAAATTGGGCGGAGGTTTCAGTGCCGGAACAGAAAAATGGAATGACGATTTCGGCGATGCCTTGGAAGCTCTGATGTCTCTCGGCTATTCATCATTCGATGCCCGCAAGGCGTTGAGCCAGACTAACTCCATTGATGCCGGCGACAAGATCAAGGAAGCGCTGAAGATTTTGGGCAGGAAATAAGCTTTTTTAATACTTTTCTTTAATTCAGTCCGAAACGAAGTGGAGGATAATAAAATTGCTGTCAGCGGAGCTGACCCAAGAGAATATAGCCAACCCTGATATCGCCAGCAGGCGATTTGGCTAATAAGAAGTGGAGCAAGAATCGCGACCGGTCGAAATCATGGCCAAATTTATTTATCCGTCTCGCCAAATTTTCTGACGCCCGATTACGGGCTTGCGAAAATTTGTTGCTCGCTCCCTATAAATAAATTGGCACAATATTTCTCAATGGTCGCAATGCAAATGCAAATTTATAAAAAATAAAATTAATAACGCAACTTCGATACAAATTAAATACAACAAAAAAATCTCAGCTAGTGCTGAGATTTTTTTATGAAATGTTTATGCTTTAAATGTCTCCAAATAAAGATGATTCCGGCGATGATAATAAGCGCGGCGATGAAGAGGGAAAAATACTCGGAATAGCTTCTGATTATGCGCCAATTCTGGCCCAGGTAATACCCTAGCCAAATCAGGATAAGATTCCAGCAGCCGGCGCCTAAAACAGTGTAAAGAGAGAATTTTTTCAGATCCATTTTGCCGATGCCGGCAGGAATAGAAATCAAATGCCGTACGACGGGAATGAAGCGGGCGATAAAAATAACTTTTTCGCCTTTTGTCCGGAACCAATCCTCGGTCCAATCCAAGTCAGCTGCATCGAGCAGCAGGTATTTGCCAAATTTTCGCACGAATCTTTCGCCGCCGTAAGCTCCCATCCAATACGAGATAAGAGAGCCGATCAGACTACCGATGATCGAAGCGATCCAGACCAGCCAAAAATTAAGTTCTCCGGTAGCGGACAGAAAACCGGAAAACGGCAGAACCAATTCCGATGGCAGGGGAACGACCATGCTTTCTAAAGCCATGAGGAATACTACGCCAGGATAGCCCAGCGCTTGAGTTATGGCGATGGCTAAGCCGCCGATTAGGCTTAAGATTTGATGGATATATATCATATTGAATAATTATAAATGAATTAGCGGCATCTGGCAATAATCAAAATAAAAAAACGCCACGAATGGTATCGTGGCGGCTGAATGTTCTATTGGGCGTTCAGCGATTCTTCCTGCAAACCGCTGGCGGCGAAGGAGGAAATATCCTGCAGTTGCTTGAGAATCAAATCCTTGACGTAAGACTGCTTCAGTACGCTGGCAGGCATATAGCGAGTCGCTTCCTCAATGACCTGGGGGTCGATGTAGGCTCGAGGAATCGCTTGCGCCTTTGACATCCCTTCTGTCGCGAATTGTTCGATTTTCTTTTCAATCGCCGATTCTATATTCTCATTTTTTACTATATGCATGCTTACCAGATCTTCAGAAAGATTTCTGATATCCTGAGTCATTTCTGTAATTGTTTTTTCGTACTTTTCCGTAAGCTGGGCTTTCTCTGCTTGGTGATTTTCAACGAGCTGTGAGTTTTTCGTACGCTCAGTGAAATATAAAACAGCGAAAGTTGCCCCGGTGGCGATAATAATCAAAATCAGCAGTGTCATGTGCTTGGCTACGATATTTTCTAATTTACCGTTGCTATGAGCAGGAGGAATCACTTGAGTCGCCATCGCTTCGATTACATGCACTTTGATTTCTTCCAGCTTGGCTTCTACATGCGCCCTGGCTTCTTCAGCCTTTTCTTCCGCTTGTTGCGTTGAATGTTGGACCTCTTCTATTACCAACTGGACTTCTTCTATCACTGAAGTCATTTTCTCATCCACTTCGGCGGCTTGAGCGGTCACCTCCTGTTGCATGGTTTCAAGTGTCGCAGGAACTTGCGCTGTTTCTTCGATTGGCGCAGGGTTCACCACTTCAACGGCAGCTTTGACTTGGTCGGTCAATTCTGCAACTATTTCGGTCAATTCCTTAATGGATTCACCGACGGTTTTGTCAGAAGGCAGTTCGGTATTTTCGGCAGTTGCGGGAGCGGCTTCGGCTGGTTCGACATTTTGCTGTTCGGCCATCGCTTCTTTAACAACCTTTTTCAAATCGCTCTCAGTAATTATAAGCATTTGTTCCGGATCATTTTCTTTCGGGTGTTGCTCTTCCGTTTTGTCAGTATATGTTACTTTATCTAGTGTAGAAAAAACTGAATCGAAGTTCGGTGGGTAAATCGGTTCTTGGTTCTTGTCGCTCATGTTCACACCCTCTTTCTGTGTTGTTATACGGTTTAAAACTAGTAATATATAAATTGTCAACGAGCTATATCACACATATTTGTATCATAAATCAGTAAATTAATCAAGTCCTGCCAAAATTGATAAAATCGGCTTATTTTGCTAGACTTACGTCATATGATGGGATTAATTAGGAAATATACGCCGGAAGCGGTAATTGCCAGCTATCACAAGGCCATGGCTATTTTTGCTAATATTTACTATGGCCGACCGTCGGAAAAGCTTATCGTCATCGGCGTTACCGGCACGAATGGCAAGACGACGACCGTGTCTTTGATCGCCAAGGTTCTGGAAGAGGCCGGCTTTAAGGTTGGCGCGGCTTCCACGGCAATTTTCAAGATCGCAGACAAGGAGTGGCTTAATGATAAGAAGATGACCATGCTCGGCCGATTCGCCTTGCAGAAATTATTGTCTGACATGGTAAATGCCGGTTGCCAGTATGCTGTAATTGAAACCTCGTCGCAAGGCATAGAGCAATTCCGCCACGTCGGCATCCATTATGATGTCTGCGTCTTTACCAATCTGACTCCGGAGCATATCGAGGCGCACAAGGGCTTCGAGAATTACAAGAAAGCGAAATTGAAATTGTTCAAGAAATTGGAAGGCGAAAGAAATAAAGAAATAAGAAATATAGAAATTAATAAGGCTATTATTGCTAATGGGAATGATATATTTGCAAAAGAATTTTTAGATTTTAATGTTAGTCAAAAAATCGTCTATGGTATTGGAGATGTGAAAAAACAATTTCCTATTTCTAATTTCTTATTTCTTGCCGCGCAGAATATCAAGTATCTAACAGACGGGGTATCATTTGATGCAAATGATATAAATTATAAATTAAAATTATTCGGCAGATTCAATGTCTATAATTCTCTGGCGGCGATAGCTGTTGGATTGTCGCAGAGTATTCCGTTTGAAATTTTAAAAGCGGCACTGGAGCATGTTTCCGTTATGCCGGGGCGAATGGAGTTTATTGAGAACGATAAAAATTTCAAGATTATCGTCGATTACGCGCCGGAGCCGGAATCGATGAGGCAATTATTCGAGACGATCAAGCTGCACAAATTAGTTGTTCAGGGCGGTAAAATCATCCATGTTTTCGGCTCATGCGGCGGCGGCCGCGATACCGCCAGAAGGCCTGTCCTTGGGCAGATTTCGGCCGAAAACGGCACAATAGCCATAATTACCAATGAAGACCCATATGACGATGAACCGGGCCTAATAATCGACCAAGTGGCTCAAGGGGCCATATCAGGAGGGCTCGTGGAAGGCCAGAATCTATTCAAAATAGGCGATCGGCGGGAAGCAGTGCGGAAAGCGCTTTCTTTGGCTCGGCCTGGTGATTTGGTACTTTTGACTGGCAAGGGATCTGAACAAGCAATTTGTTCAGTCGGAGGCAAGAAGATTCCGTGGGACGAGAGGCAAGTCGTGAGAGAGGAATTAAAAAAGCTCGCCACGTAGTGCGGCGAGCGGTGATGCGAAATTATTTAGTCATCTTATTTTTTCCTGCCTTTAGAATGCGCCAAAACTTCCAAGAATAAACTATTTCCGTAATGGCATGAGGTATCATTCTCCAGTGCCACTGCGGTTTCCAGAGGAGAGACCACTTTTGCCGGCCGTATTTGATCCAGAAATCATTCAGCCACTGCCGGCTCGGTTCTAATCTGAATGTTTTTTTGAACCAGCTTTCACGTCGGTCGGCAATCTTGCCGGTATCCGGTTTTTTTGTTGATTCAAAATAGACGTATTGGAAAATATAAAATTCTCTCAGCAGGCATCCCGCATAACGCAATTTAAACCAGCTTTTTCTTAACCAGAATGCCGGCAGGGACTCTTTCGGATTGCCGGGACGCATTTCTCCGCGGCTACAAGCCGAGCCAAAGCCGCACACCATCGGATGAGCCAGCTCGCCGAGCATGCTGTTCCTGTACCAGAGAAATCCTAGGAGCATGCCCCAGAAGCTCTGTTTGGGCAGTCGACGCAAAACATTGATCATGTGTCTGGAACGATAGAATTCTTTGTAGCACAGCCGCAAAGTTTTCTCTAATTCCGCTTTGGTCATGTTGGGGTGCTCGACCATGGCATGCGCGCTGTCGAACTTATTAAAATCATTGTCCATCACAGTGCCGGCAGCTACTGCTCGGGCATAATCTTCCGATCCGGGCAGGATCGTCCAGATAAAAAACGATACCTGATCAAATCCCATTTCTTTTAATGTCTGGACATCGCGCAAAATACTCTCTCGGGTATCGGCCTTAAAGCCGATGATGTACCCGGCGTGAGCAATAATGCCGTGCTGATGAAGCGCGTCGCATAGCGCCCGGTATTCATCAATTTTATTTTGCCTTTTTCCGGCTTGCTCCAGATTCAAGGGGTTGACCGATTCAATGCCGCAAAATGCCTGGGAACAGCCGGCATCTCTCAATTTTTCCAGAAATTCCGGTAAAAAGTAAGATGCGGAGTCTACCTGGCAAATAAAACTGATATTATATCCTTCGCGCCTTAATATAATCAATCCGTCAAGTATCTCTTCCCAATGGGGATTGCGGGCGAAATTGTCATCAGTGACGAATAATTTTATGCTGCCGTTCTGTTCGCAGATTTTGCGAATTTTATCCAATATTGCCCGGGGATCGCGAGTCCGCAATGTCCTGCCTTGCACATTGATGACGGTGCAAAATTTGCATTTGAACGGACAGCCTCGACTGAAGTCCAAAGTGGATATAGGAGTGGCAAAACGGCGGAAATAGTTGGGCGGATATTGGGGCAGTGGGGCATCGGTTAAATCAGGATAATCGCCATGGTAAAATGATTTATGGCGTTTAAGGATGATGTCTTTCAGAATGACGCGCCATGAGTTTTCACTCTCGCCGCAGCAGACAATTACGCCGCCGTCCATCAGTTGCTGGATTTCCGGCGGCATTATGTGCGGACAGGGGATGTCCTGGCGGCTGGGATCACCGGCGCCTATGCCGTCGTAAAGCGCCGCGATGGATCCGCTTACATGGAAGCCACCAATCACCACCTGCGCCCCGGCTTTTTGGAATCTCACAGCCAAATCGCGCGCGCGGGGGAATTGATTGGTTTGGACTCCGACCAGTCCGACCACGACCAATGTATGGCCGTCTTGGTATCTTCGCACTAACTTTTCAGGATCGGAGACTCTCTGCGACCAGACCGAATCATCAAAAACTTTTATTAACGAGTATTCAATCGGCAACGATTTATCGCGGATAATTTCATCCAACGCTTGGATTGTCAGGCTGTTTAACGCCGCTAAGCTGTTGGAAGGCAAAACGCCGAAATGAAATCTTCGCGGATAGCCCCGATCATCGTAATTGGTCGCCCTGATTAATATCACCACTATTCTGGTGATTTTTTGTATGATTTCTGTCATTTTTGTTCTCCTTCTTCGCCACGCCGTAGCTTTGGCGCAGGCGGGTTTATTGAATGTCTATTGACATTTTCTATTGACATTTTTTGTAAGGAACCTAATTTTTTGATATAATGCAATTACAAAGAGCTAATATTAATATTCTGCCTCTTCGTCATTCCGGATATCCCAATGATTACATTGTGATTCCGGGATGACGGTGTAAGGTGCGATTTAAAGTAGTATAGATCAAAAAATATAATTTGACAAGCATTGCGGCGCAAGCGGGTTAGAATGTTTTACGGCTGTGGATAACTTTTTACGTTAGTTGCTCTATTTGTTTAAATAAAGTGTGATTTATTTAAAATTAGGCATTTAAATAAATTAATTTGACAAAATTATTTATTTGGCTACGGGGTCAAAAAGGTGTTGACTTATTTTTTCGTTTCTGTTAATATAATTATAACAGAAATTTTTGAGTCCGTTCAGACGGGCGCTTCTCCGGATTCCTCATTTATGGGGAAAGGGGGGAGTTCGCACTAATAACGCCTAAATTAGTGTATTTATTTTCTCGAACAACTTAATAATTAATCGCTTAATCTCATTTCAAAAACTAGGTTAGCCAAGATAAATTGGCTAAATTAAGAGAAATGAGGGCTTTTTTATGTCTAAACAAAAAACCGTAGCAGAGCGCATCAATTTCGCTCCATTGTCGAAAACCAACTTTCAGCCGGCAGATTTGATAGAATTGCAGAAAAAGTCATACGAATGGTTCTGGAAATCAGGACTAAGGGAATTATTCGATGAATTCTCGCCTATTACCGACTTTATCGGCCGCGATTTGGAAGTCTACTTCACGAATTATTATCTGGACGAGCCGAAATTCAACGAAGTCGAGTCCAAGGATAAGAATATTACCTACGAGTCGCCTTTGCGAGTCAATATTAAGTTGGAAAACAAAAAGACCGGTCAAGCCATGGAACAGGAGATTTATCTCGGCGATTTTCCGCTCATGACCGATCGCGGAACTTTCATCATCAACGGCATCGAGCGCGTCGTCGTTTCTCAGTTGGTGCGTTCTGCCGGCGTCTTCTTCACTTCTACTCCGTCCATCGATCGCAATCTCTACGGCGCCAAGGTTATTCCTAACCGCGGCTCTTGGCTGGAATTCGAAACAGACACTAATAAAGTCATCTGGGTCAAGATCGATCGCAAGAGAAAAGTTGCTGCGACCTCGTTGTTGCGCGCTTTCGGCTATTCGACTGATGAAGAAATCAAAGCGTTGTTTGTTGATTACGAAGAGGCTGGAGAATTCTTGGATGCGACTATAAACAAAGACGCCGCAGAAAACGAAGCCGAAGGCTTGATCGAAGTCTATAAGCGTATTCGCCCGGGCGATCTCGCTGCGCCGGATAACGCCAAGTCTTTGATCGACAACATGTTCTTCAATTTCTCCAGATATGATTTCGGCGCTGTCGGCAGATACAAGATGAATCAGCGGTTCGAAGAAGAACGCGAAATCAATAAAGAGGCTCGCGTCTTGTTGCGCGAAGATATCGTCAACATCATGAAAGAAATCGTCCGCTTGAGCCTGACTCAAGAAGGCGCAGATGATATCGATCATTTAGGCAATCGCCGCGTCAAAGCTGTCGGCGAATTGGCGCAGGCCAAATTCCGCATCGGCTTGGCTCGTATGGAGAGAATCATCAAGGATCGCATGTCCACTTTGGATGTAACGACTTTGACTCCGACCAAATTGATTAACGCTCGCCCACTGATGAGCGTGGTCAAGGAATTCTTCATGTCATCCCAATTGTCTCAGTTCATGGACCAGGTAAATCCGCTGGCTGAACTTGAACATAAACGCAGAATCTCGGCTCTCGGACCTGGAGGCTTGTCGCGCGAACGCGCTGGCTTCGAAGTCCGCGATGTGCATCAGACTCACTACGGCAGAATCTGCCCCATCGCCACTCCGGAAGGTCCGAACATTGGTTTGGTGGGCCACTTAGCCGGTTACGCCCGCATCAACGATTACGGCTTCATCGAAGCTCCGTATTATCGCGTCAAGCATGATGTTAAAAATGACGGCAAGCAAGCGGTCGGAGAAATCGCCCGCGTTGATTTAAAAGATGCCGAGGGCAAAGTCGTTGTCGCCAAGGGCGAAAAAATTACCGCCGAAGATGCCAAGACTTTATCTCACAATACTGCGCTCAAAACCTTAGCGGTCAAAGCGCGCGTCACCGATGAAGTCGTTTATGTCGACGCCATCATCGAATCCCGTTCCACCACCACTCCGTACACGACCAAAGTTGATGAGCACGGCTACTTTACTGTGCCCAAGATCGAGGCTCGCGTTAAATTGAACCCGACTATTGCGCCGGTGGAGAATGTCGATTTCATGGACGTCGGTTCCAACCAAGTCGTATCCATCGCCACTTCTTGTATTCCGTTTTTGGAGCATGATGATGCTGTCCGCGCCTTGATGGGCACGAACATGCAACGCCAAGCCGTCTGCTGCATCAGGCCGCAAGCGCCGCTAGTTGGTACCGGCATGGAAAAGATCGCCGCTCAGGATTCCGGCCATGTTATTATGGCGAAGGAGGGCGGCAAGGTTGTCGGCCTGCATGGCGACAGAATTGAGATCTTAAACGACAAACAAAAAATCGATACCTATAAATTGAACAAATACATCCGCTCCAATGCTTCCACTTGCATCAACCAGAAACCGATCATCGAGATCGATCAGGAAGTGAAGAAAGGCGATGTCTTGGCAGACGGCCCGGGCACTGACGGCGGCGAATTGTCGCTCGGCCAGAATGTTTTGGTGGCTTTTATGCCGTGGCAGGGCTACAACTATGAAGACGCTATTATTCTGTCCGAAAGATTGGTGCAGAAGGATCGCTATTCTTCCATCCATATTGAGAACTATACTTGCGAAGTGCGTGAGACCAAGCTGGGACCCGAGATTGTTACGTCTGATATTCCCAATGTCAGCGAAGAAAAATTAAAAGATTTGGATGAAGAAGGTATTGTGCGCATCGGCGCTTTTGTAAAGTCCGGCGACATCTTAGTTGGTAAAATCACACCGAAAGGCGAAACGGAATTATCTGCAGAAGAGAAATTGTTGCGCGCCATCTTCGGCGAAAAAGCCAGAGATGTCCGCGACTCCTCATTATATTTGGAGCACGGCTCATCGGGCAAAGTTATTGATATCAAAATCTTCTCGCGCGAGAACGGTGACAAGATGTCTGCCGGCATGTTGAAGATGGTGCAGGTTACAGTCGCCTCTCTGCGCAAAGTGCAAGTCGGCGACAAAATGGCCGGCCGCCACGGCAACAAAGGCGTCATTTCCAAAGTTGTGCCGGTCGAAGACCTGCCGCATTTGGCTGACGGCACGCCAGTCGATATTATTCTTTCTCCTCTGGGCGTTGTCTCTCGTATGAACTTGGGACAAATCTTGGAAACTCACTTGGGCTTGGCTGCGCAATCGCTCGGCTATAAGGTTGCGACTAACGTTTTCAACGGCGCCAATGAAACCGACATCGGCAATGAATTGGAGAAAGCCGGCTATCCTCGCGACGGCCGCATCCAATTATATGATGGCAGAACCGGCGAGCAGTTCCACAAAAAATCCACGGTCGGCATGGTTTACATGTTGAAGTTGAATCACTTAGTGGAAGACAAGATTCATGCTCGTTCCATCGGACCGTACTCATTGATTACGCAGCAGCCTCTCGGCGGCAAGGCGCAGTTCGGCGGACAAAGATTCGGCGAAATGGAAGTCTGGGCCTTGGAAGCATACGGCGCCGCTGCGACCTTGCAAGAAATCCTGACAATTAAATCAGACGACATCCTGGGCCGCTCTAAGACGTACGAATCCATCATCAAATCCGAACCGATCGACAACTTGTATATTCCTGAATCCTTCAACGTGCTCGTCCGAGAAATGAAAGGCTTGGGCCTGAACGTCGAGCTTCTGGACGAGAACAACGAAGTGACTGATCTGGATAAGAAGATCGAGGTGGCGATGATTAGAGAGGATGAGGAAGGGTTGGAATAAGGAAATGTCAAATGTCTAATTTCCAATTTCCAAAAAAAGAAATTAAGAAAAGATAAATTGTAGTAGATTGAAATTTGAAATCGAAGTGTCTCCCCTCCTTACGAAGGAGGGGACTAAGGGGAGGTTAAGGAGTACGTTAACCCCACCCTGGCCCTCCCCTTCGTAAGGGGAGGGAAAACAACACCTCGAATGTCATCTCGACCGAAGCGACTGTAATCAGGAGCGGAGTGGAGAGATCTGCAAATAATACCAGCCACTATTAAAGTCAAAAACACGCATATCGAATAAACTCTCTCGTCATCCTGGAATTTTAATGTAATCATTAAAATATCCGGGATCCAGGTTAGATCCGAATTAATTGAATTCGAAATTAGCCTGGATCCCGGATATTCCTCCGATTACGTCGGAATTCCAGGATGACGAACGGAGGTGGTTACGTCCTTGAGTATATTCCGCAAGTGATGTCATTCCGACCGAAGCTATGTAATCATAGCGAAGCGGAGGAATCCCTTGCATTACATCCCTTTGCATATTGAAAGGGATCCCTCCACTCCATGCGGATTACCGCATTTCGGTCGGGATGACAAGTTAGGCAGTTACTACATAAATGTATGGATACAAAAATAGCAAATGTACCATTAAAAAAAATTCTTCAGTTTGTCTCAAGAACTGATATTTCTGGATTTGATCGAGGTGATCTTAATAAGGGTTTAAAATTAGATAATCTTAATATTACCGATCAGATATTTGGTTTTTTAAAACAAGAGGATTATATTCAGCATATTGGGGGAAATTCACCCTTTTACAGAAAAACATCAAAAGTTGTATCGGAATTAAATTCCCTAAAGCAATGGTTTGATAAGCCTGTTGGGCAAATTATTGTTGGTGTATTTATCACTATTATTGGAGCGCTTATTCTGAAATATACTGTGCCAACAATGGTTTATCTGGTTTATGAGTTAAACAAAATTATTTAACTATATGAACAAAATTGACATTCACAAATTAATATTACCGGTTAGTGTGTTGCTGGGATGTATAATTTTGGGAAGTATTTATTATGTAACCGAAATGAATAAGCAGCAATCGATTGAAAGGCAACAGAAACTTGATATACAGCAAAGGCAGGAAGAACTACGGGCAGAGCAGGAAATTAAGTTACAAACACAAAATAATGTAGAACAAACATATTCAAAACCAATAGATGGAAACGTAAAGATTGAATTATGTCAAACCGAAGCAAAATCATACGCAGATAAACTAGCTAAAGAGATGTATTTAAAAGCTTATAATGACGCCTTAGCCAAAGGAGACACTGCTACGGCTCAAGCCTATTTAAATTTTAGCTTCAAACCTGAACATCCCGCTGATTACGATAATAATTACAGTTCTGTTTACACAAAATGCCTACAGAAATAGTAATTGATAAAATTTAGACTTTATAAACTTTACAAACTTTCGACTTTATAACTATTTAGATTATGTTCAATCAAGAACAACTGCCAAACATCAAATTCGACGCTATCCGCTTGCGGATCGCCAGCCCCGATGATATTCATGCCTGGTCACACGGCGAAGTCACTCGGCCTGAGACGATCAACTACCGGACGCAGAAGCCGGAAAAGGACGGCTTGTTTGCCGAACACATTTTCGGTCCGATCAAGGACTGGGAGTGCTATTGCGGCAAATACAAAAAAATCCGATACAAAGGAATCGTCTGCGACAAATGCGGCGTCGAAGTAACTCGCGCTGTTGTTCGCCGCGAACGGATGGCTCATATCGACTTGGCCGCGCCGGTCGCGCACATCTGGTTCTTGCGCTCCATCCCAAGTAAGATCGGGCTCGCGCTGGACATGTCTGTGATGAACTTGGAAAAGGTCATCTACTTTGCCGACTTTATTATTACTGCAGTCAACGAAGACTTGAAGGCGCAGACTTTTGAGCAGTTGCGCACGGAGTATAAACAGTACAGAAAGCAGATCGAAAGCGATTACGATAACCGCGTTAAGCAGATCGAAGCATCGGAAAAAGCATCAGCAGAAAAAATCGACGCTATCGAGACTTTTGCCAAGAACCGCGACGAGAAAATGAAGGAGCTGGAAGACACGATGACTATCGCCGAAGCGGAACTCAAGGAAATCAAAGTCTTGAAGATCATCTCCGAGCATTCCTTCCACGAGTTGTCCCTGAAGTATGGCCATATTTTCGAAGCCGGCATCGGCGGCGAAGCCATCCGCGACTTGCTGTCCAAGATCGATTTGCAAAAAACCGTGGCCGAGCTTGATGCGCAGATAAAAGAAGCGGTCGGCGCGAAGAAAGACAAGATGATCCGCCGCGTTAAATTCTTCAACAATTTGATCAAGAATGAATTGCGCCCCGAATGGATGGTCATGACGGCTATCCCGGTCATCCCGCCCGATCTGCGCCCGATGGTACCGCTTGATGGCGGTCGTTTCGCTACCTCTGATCTTAATGATTTATACCGCCGCGTCATCAACCGCAACAATCGCTTGAAGCAGTTGTTGGAGCTTAACGCGCCTGAAGTCATCACTAGGAATGAAAAGAGAATGCTTCAGGAAGCTGTTGATTCTTTGATTGACAACAATGCCCGCCATGGCAAGACTGTCGTGGCCTCGACCGGCCAAAAGCGCATGCTTAAATCTTTAGCTGATATTTTGAAAGGCAAACAGGGCCGTTTCCGTCAGAATCTTTTGGGCAAACGTATTGATTACTCCGGCCGTTCTGTTATCGTTGTCGGTCCGAAATTGCAATTGCATCAATGCGGTATCCCGAAGATCATGGCGCTGGAACTTTTCAAACCGTTTATTATCGCTAAATTGATCGATCGCGGCATCGTGCATAACATCAGATCAGCCAACAGATATATCGAAGCCAAGCATGAAGAGGTTTGGGATATTTTGGAAGAAGTAGTCAAGGACGCGCACGTCCTTCTGAACCGCGCTCCGACTCTGCATCGTTTGGGCATCCAGGCTTTCAAGCCGATTTTGATCGAAGGCTTGGCCGTGCAGGTGCATCCATTAGTTTGCGCCGCTTTTAACGCTGACTTCGACGGCGATCAGATGGCTGTCCATGTGCCGCTCTCGAAAGACGCTAACGACGAAGCTGCTACTAGGATGCTTGCTTCCCATAACTTGTTGAAGCCGGCTAACGGCCAGCCAATTGTTACGCCTAACCAGGATATCGTCTGGGGCTGTTATTACTTAACGACTATGGACGAAGGCGGCCCGACTAGGATCGTTTCTTCTGTTGATGAAGCCATCATGGCTCGCGACAAGGGCTTGATCAATTTGCAATCAAAAATCAAAATTTTCTATAGCCGCGATACCGGCAAGAAAGCCAAAAAACAATTAATCGAAACATCACTTGGCCGCATATTCTTCAACGAAATCATGCCTGCTGAATTCGAATTCATTAATACTCGTTGCGGCAAAAAGCATCTGTCCAAGATTCTCGCTGACATTTTATATCGCTTCGGTCCGGAAGCGACTGTCGAAGTTTTGGACAAGATGAAAAATATCGGCTTCAAATATTTGACCCTTTCCGCCCAATCTTTGGGCATGGCTGATTTAGTCGATGTCCAGGGCCGCGCCGAATTAATCGTCAAAGGCAACACGGAAGTCGATGTCATCGATAGCCAATACATGATGGGCCTTCTGACCGAAGATGAACGGCATGAGAAAATCGTGGAAAACTGGCTGCGCATCAATACGCAGATTCTTGACTTGGTCAAGGTGTGTATGACCGAAGGCAATTCCATCCTGACTATGATCGATTCGGGCGCTCGCGGTTCTTGGGGACAATTATCGCAGATGATCGGCATGAAAGGCCCGGTGGTCAACCCGAATTATGAAGTCATCGAGTTGCCGGTCAAATCAAACTTTAAGAATGGCTTCAATGTTCTTGAATTCTTTATTTCCTCTCACGGCGCCCGTAAGGGTTTGTCCGATACAGCTTTGCGTACTTCTTCTGCCGGTTACTTGACTCGCCGTTTGGTCGATGTCGCGCAAGAAATTGTCGTGGCAGTCGATGATTGCGGCGATGACGAGGGCATTACGATCACCAAAGCGGAATCCGAGCAGATGGGTGATAAATTGATCAACAGGGTCTTCGGCCGTTACTTGGCTAAGGATCTGATGGTCAAGAATAAGGCGGTGGCTAAGGCCGGCGAATTGGTGACGGAAGAAACAGTCAAGAAGATCGGCGATGGCGATTTGGAAAGCGCCACTTATCGCTCAGTTATGACTTGCAAAAATGTCCGCGGTATCTGCGCCAAATGCTACGGCTATGACCTTGCTTACAATAAGGAAGTCGAAATGGGCACGGCTGTCGGCGTTATGGCTGCGCAGTCTGTCGGCGAACCTGGCACTCAGCTCACCATGAGAACCTTCCATACCGGCGGTGTGGCTTCTGAGGGCGATATCACCCAAGGTCTGCCTCGCGTGGAAGAAATCTTTGAGGTCCGCGCGCCGAAGAACAAGGCGGTCATCGCGGAAGTCGAAGGCTTCATTAAGATTAAGGAGCCTCGCGCCAGAGAAATCGTTTCCGCCGATGGCGAAACTGTCGTCAAGACTTCGGGCAAGGAGCGCATCTTGGAAATTACATATGAGAAGGTTTTGGAGAAGAAAATCACGGTGCCGAAGGGCAAAAAGACTGTTGTCTTGGTTAAGGACGGCGACGAGATTACCCAGGGCCAGATTATTATAGAAAACGGCGAGACTAAGATCACCGCGCCACTCTCTGGCACAGCCAAGATCGACGGCAACACGATGTTTATCTTCGGCCGCGAACTTGGTACCCGCGAATACTTGGTGCCATCGGTCAAATCGATCATGGTCAAGGACGGCGCGAAAGTCGAGGCTGGCGATCAACTGACTGAAGGCTCTCTGGACTTGCATCAGATTTACAAATTGAAGGGCAAGAAGTTCACTCAGCAATACATCATGAAGGAAATCCAGCATATCTATTCCAGCCAAGGCCAGAAATTGAACGACAAGCACGTCGAAGTCGTCATCCGCCAGATGTTCTCCAAGATTTATGTGACCGATGCCGGTGATACTGATTTCATGCCGGGCGAAGTCATCGAATACATGGATGCGATCTATGCTAATAACGCTCTGGGCAAGGGCAAGAAACCATTGGAATATGATCGCCTGCTTATGGGCATCACCAAGGTTTCATTATCGACTCGTTCCTGGCTTGCCGCCGCGTCATTCCAAGAAACCGCCAAGGTTTTGATCAATGCCGCGATTACCGGCAAGACGGATGACCTTTCCGGCTTGAAGGAAAACATCATCATCGGCCGCAAGATTCCGGCCGGCACAGGGTTTAATTTAAGCAAATGGTAGGCAAGAAAGGAAGATTCGCATTTGAATTAGAACACTGGTAAAATTAATTGGAGAGATTTTTAAAATATAACAAGATGAAAAAAAAGGAGTTTTAAGCATGTGTCCAAACATGAGCGCAATGAGATAAA
>JBAYGU010000015.1:0-17886 GCA_041666505.1 Candidatus Buchananbacteria bacterium
TCACTTCAAGCCATGCTTATTATATACTACTATGTTCTTTTTTTGTGGGTTAACGGAACGGTAAAACCTTTTCAAGTCGCACCAGTAGAACTGGTGGATTACCTACTGGGTAAAACTATTTAACAATCAACGCCCCTCTCTTAATCCCCATGGCGCAGGTGATCGGATAATTGCCGGCTTTGGTCGGCGTGAATTCCATTACGATCTGCCGGCCATTAACCAACGCAATCGGCTTATTATATAACCCAGGAATCATGATGGTGGACATGCAGCCGGAACCGCTATCAAGAGGATTGATTTCAAATCTGACCGGCACGCCGGCTTTGACTGTGAATTCGCTCGGGGAAATGTCATTGGCCAAAGTATAATCGGCCTTAATGATCTGGGTTTCCGGCGAGACGTCTTCGATCGGGCAGATGCCTGAGTCAGGCAATGACTTGCCATTGGCGCAAGTCGTGACGCTGGATGTCTGGCTGTTCCAGCTGAAATTATTCAAGCCTAACAGATTGGCGGCATTGGTCAGATTATATAATGCAAAGAAAATCACCACCACGCCGATGAAAGCCAAAAAAATCTTGGCCCATTTTCCTTTGACGAGCGTGCCAAGCAAACCGGCAATCAAAAGTCCTGGCAGAGTGCCGATGGCAAAAACCAACATAACGAGCAAACCGATAAATTATCTGTCTGTTTCAGCCGCTATAGAATTTTTCAAATCCTGATTTTCCATATTCGAGCTCAGCTTGGCGAATTCAAAAAAAGCGAATGTGAATACCAGCACCATGATAAGCGGGGCGATCAAGGATATATAATTGCGCTTATTCGGTTTGAAATATTTTAATAGCAGCGAATTGCCGACGACAGAAATCGAGCTGAAGGCCATGGCCAAGCCGGCGAGTTCCGGTTTCAGCACCAGGCCGAACGCCATAAAGACGCGCGCGGCAATCGGTATGCCGATGACATTATAGAACAAAGCGAAGAACATGTTCTGTTTGATCTTGCCCATGGTTTCGCGCGACAATTGGAAAGCTGTCACCACATCATTTAAGTCATCCCTCATGATAACGATGCCGCCGGTTTCCATGGCCACGTCCGTGCCCGAACCCATGGCAATGCCCAGCTCGGCCTGCGCCAAAGCCGGCGCGTCATTGATGCCGTCGCCCACCATGGCGACTTTATATTTCGCTTGCTGGAGCTTTTTGACTTCATTAGCCTTGTCTTCCGGCAGGACTTCCGCCAGTACATTCTCGATGCCGACTTGGGAAGCGATGGCTCGAGCCGTGCGCTCATTGTCGCCGGTAATCATATAAACGGCGATGCCCAGCTTCTTCAACTTAGCGACTGCCTCGGCCGACGTGGCCTTGACTGTGTCTGCCACCGCCACAGCTCCCAGAATTTCCGTCTTAGTGGCGAGTATCATAGCAGTCTTGCCCTGTTCTTCGAGCTTGGATAGCTTGCGGTTGATTTTGGCGATATCAAGATGCAAGACATCAGTCATCAAACGACGATTGCCGAAATAATATTCGACATTGTTAATTACGCCCTTGACGCCATGGCCGGGAATGGCCGAGAAATTCTCGACATTTTCCAATGCGATCGATTCCTCATTGGCGTAAGTGTAAATGGCTTCAGCCAAAGGATGCTCGGATTGCTTTTCCAAACTGGCAGAAATTGCCAAGACTTCTTCTTCATCGATTGAAGAAAAGGCTAATGTGTCCGTCACTTCCGGCTTGCCCTTGGTCAGTGTGCCGGTCTTGTCAAATACCACAGCTGTGATATGGCAGGCAGCCTCCAGCGGTTCTCCGCCTTTGACCAGGATGCCGTACTCGGCGCCCTTGCCAGTGCCGACCATGAGCGATGTCGGCGTGGCGAGCCCCAAAGCGCAAGGGCAGGCGATGACGATGACAGCGGTGAAAGCCATCAAGGCGAATGATAAAGTAGCGCCCAAAAGGAAGAACCAAACTAGAAAAGTTAAAATCGCGATGCCGATGACGGTCGGCACAAAGACGGCCGAGATTCGATCGGCAAAGCCCTGAATCGGAGCTTTGGAGCCTTGCGCGTCCTCAATTAAACGGATGATCTGCGCCAGAGCAGTCTCGCTGCCGACTCGGGTCGCCTCGAATTCAAAACTGCCGGTCTTATTGACCGTGCTGCCGGTAACATTATCACCGACGTTTTTTTCTGCCGGCATGCTTTCGCCGGTCAGCATCGATTCATCGACCGCCGACGAGCCCTTAGTTATTTTTCCATCGACGGGAATCTTTTCGCCCGGACGCACCATGACGATATCGCCATGCACAACTTCTTCCACCGGAATGTCGGAGGTAACGCCGTTCCTGATGACTCTGGCGGTTTTGGCCTGCAAGCCCATCAGTTTTTTTATGGCATCGCCCGTCTTGCTCTTGGTGCGGATTTCCAGCCACTTGCCTAGGATAACGAAGGTGATCAAAAAGGCGGCGGTCTCGAAATATAATTCAGGTATCTTGCCCTCCAAACCGATCAGCGATCCGGTCCTGACGAAATAAACGGCGAAATTTAATAAACTGTAAATGAAAGCGGTAGACGTGCCGATGGCGATCAAGCTGTCCATATTGAAGGTCTTCATTTTGAGCGAAGACCACATGCCTTTATAGAAGCCCGCGCCGATAATAAACTGGATCGGAATCGTCAGGATCAGCGAGATAATGCCGACAAACGGCAAGACCGCCATTTTTCCCGGTATGGCGAAGAAATCCAAAAGCATGAAGTAAAGCATGGGCAAGCTCAAAGCGAAGCTGAACCAGAATTTCATGAAATATGATTTCGTTTCCTGTTCGCGCTTGCGCCGTTCATAGTCCGCATCTTTGGCATCGACCAGTTCCGCCTTGTAGCCGGCCTTGGCGATAGCTTCGATCAGAGCCTGCGGCTTGGCCACGGACTCGTCATAAATAATATTGGCTTTCTCCGCGGCGAAATTCACGCTGGCTTGCTTGACGCCCGGCACTTTCTTCAGCGATCTTTCGATGATGTTAGCGCAGGACGAGCAATGCATGCCGAAGAGCGACAAATTGATTCTTTGGCTGGCATTGCTGCCGACTGCTGCCGGCGCATCAATTCTCGGACTGCTAATAGTTTCAACCGCAGCCGGCTTATTCCTCAAGCCGATCGCCTGCGCCAAGACATTAGCCAGCTTGTCCGCTCCCTTGCCTTCGATTTCCAATTTGATCTTAAAGCTTTCATCGTCATTTTTTATTAAAACATCTTTAGCCTCCTCGGCTAATGGAATTTCCGATTGGATCACAGAAACATAACCGGCCTTTTTTATAGTTGCCACGACTTCATCTTTGCTATTTTTTGATTCATCCAAAACCAGCTCGACTGATCCTGCCTGAACGTTAACAGCTGTATCGCTGATTCCCTGCAGCTCAGCCAACTCCTCTTTAATGATGGTCTCGCATGAGGCGCAATGCATGCCCTCGACTTTCAAAAATATTTTCTTTTTCATACATTTATTAGTTAACTATTTTATAGTCAGTCCCCTCCAGACTTTTTTGTAAATCATTCCGATCAATTATTATTTCGCTTGCCACTTGAGCCGACCCGGATGCCAGATCTATCTTCACATCTATGACTCCGGGTAATTTCCTTAAGCGGTTGCCGGCCAGCTTGACGCAAGCGTCGCAAGTCAGCCCCGCTAACTTAAAATTTATTTTTTCCATATTTCTTAAGATTAATTATTCCACTGTGATCGTCCCCCTTGGCACGTTCATGGCGCAAACAATCAGATAACTGCCAGCTTGAGTCGGCGTAAATTCCATAATGAGCGTTTTTCCGGCTTCCAGATATTGCGGCCTTTCAAAAAGATCCTGCACCATAATCGTGGACATGCAGCCGCTGCCGTTATCCCTGACATCGACTTCGAATCTGACAGGAATGCCTTTCTTGACCTTGAAAGTGTTGGGCGAAATATCCGTCCCTCTAGTATAGACAGTCTTAATGACTTGAACTTTCGCTGTCGGACTCACGTCTGCCGCCGGAGCGACTACTGGCGTGACCGGCTTAGCTCCGCCACCGCAACCGCCACCTCCGCCACAGCCGCCGCCTCCTGTTCCGCCGCCCATATTGCATGTGCCGCTGCTTTTAGGCGCCGGCGCATTTACAGCCGCTGCCGCGCTATTCTCATCATAGACATTAAAGACTCCGGTGTACATGCCCATCGAGCAGGAAAAAGGCAAGCGGCCGGTTTCTGTCGGGGTGAACTCGATTATGTTTTCTCCGGCCTCCAGACTCTTTTGGATTCCCAGCTTCGGCACCATTAGCGAACTGGCGCAAGAATAAGGCGCCTTGACATCGATGATCCATTTGACCGGCACGCCTTTCTTGATTGCGAACTTATTGGGCGAATAACCGCTATTGCCTTCTGTCATCCGCACGACTTGCACGCCATTTTCCAAAGTGACATTCGGATCATTGACCGCTCCGACCGCTGAGGCATCACTGCCAAAACCGCCGACGCTCAAGCCGGCAAGAGTATAGCCGTTATTCAGATTGAACAAAGCGAAAGCGATTACCGCCAGCCCCGCGGCCTTGAAAAATTTCTCCTTAAACGAGCCGCGGACGATAGAACTCACGCCGCCAATGCTTAAAAGTCCAGGAGCAGTGCCGACAGCGAAGAGTCCCATTGTCAGCGCGCCGTAAAGCGGACTGCCGGTGCTGATGGCGTAAAGCTGCATCGCCTGAGTAAAGCCGCAAGGCAGAAAAAAAGTCATAGCACCCAGCATCATGGCGTTCTTGTGGCTATATTCCTTATGCCGGGAATTGAAGCCGAAAGCCTTGCTGATGCTTTTAGGCAGAGTCAGCTTGAAGCCGCTGAGCCGCGGGAATATATTGATGAGCTGCAAACCCATTATAAGCATCACCGCTCCGACAAGCAGCGTCATAATGCCGTTGGCGATGGAAGAAAACTGAATGACAGTTCCCAAGGCGCCCAAAATCCCGCCCAAAGCCACATAAGATAAGATGCGGCCGAGCACGAAGAAAATATGCGGGCGGAATTTTTCTCCCGGCGAGGCAGTCGGATGATTTTCCGCGAATTTCGCCGACAGGCCGAGAGTCAATCCGCCGACAATGGCCATGCAAGTAGAAAAACCTGCCACCACTCCGATCAAAACGATCAAGCCCCAGCTGGGACTGCTGAGATCGGAAGTAAGATTGATATTGGTCAGCCCCAAGCTTTTCAAAACCAAATACAAAGCCACGAGAAACAGAAAAGCCGTCGCCAAACTGACATATTCCTTCTTGTCGCGGGAGAGCAAAGGCAATTTATCCGGCTGACCGACTTCGTAGCCGGCTTCCGCAATGGCTTTATTTATATTGTGCATATTCGGCGCAATGCCATCGTAACGGATGACAGCCTCGCCGGTTTTATAATTGATATTGACCGATTTTACATGCGCCACTTCCTTGAGCTTTTCCTCAATCAGCAGCTCGCACGACCGGCAATGCATGCCCTTGACGGGTACGCTTATATATTCATTTTGAGACATAAAAAAGAATTATTAATAATCAGGCAAAGCAAAACATGGCAAGCCATAGCCCTTTAATAATAATTCTTTTTACAAACGAAGGATGGTTGTCCGGACTATATGCAAGTTCGGCGGCGCCGCGATCGGACTATAATAAGCGACTGTTTCAGGAGAAGCAATAAGCTGCTTATCGCCGATAATAATAGCGGCGGCGAAGGCTTTGCTAATATCTAATGATTGGGAAATGGCCAGAATGCCGGAATGGCTGCCATCGAAGCAGCAGGGCAGAAGAGATTTATCGTGGCTGGGCAACGGCATCGCTGGCGCCGGATCAGTTTGCGGCTGATCGGCTTGGCTGCGAGAGCAGGCTCCGTCATCTTCCATCGCCGTCTGCTCGATTACCGCTACTGAGGCAGTCCGCACTTGCACCAACGGGCTGGCGAATACCGCCATAAAGCAAAAACCGCTCGCCATCGGCAGAATGGCGGCCAAAGTCAAAATGGAAATTAATTTGTTATGGCTTTTTTTCATCTTAGCTTTATTTTCCGTCTCTGGTTGCTGAATTGATGATACATATATCATACACCTAAATCAGTAAACTGTCAAAATCTGTCAAATTATGGATATTTATCCCATCCTATTTATTATGCTATAATATATGTATTGAATATTGAACTTAGTTTCATATTTCTTATTTCTAATTTCTACCCCTATGGCAGACCTACAAAACGGCAATGAACTGCTCAAGATCGACGTTTTCAAAAAGATCGGGCTGGAAGAAAGTATGCATGTCGGCGACTTGGGCTGCGGCAATCTGGCTTATTACGCTTTCGGCGCAGCGAAATTGATTGGCAAAAACGGCATCGTCTACGCGGTCGATATCTTGAAAACCGCTTTGAACGCGGTCGAAAATAAAGCGCGCCAAGACGGCATCGATAATTTAAAGACTGTCTGGTCTAATTTAGAGATGGTCGGCGCAACCAATATTCCCGCCGGCAGTTTGGACGCCGTCTTTATCCATAACGTCTTATTCCAAGCCGGAGAACATGCCGGCTTCTTAAAAGAAGCAGCTCGGCTGCTTAAGTCCGGCGGCAAGTTGATGATAATCGACTGGAAGAAAACCGGCGCTCCTTTCGGCCCTCCGGTTAAAGACCGCCCGGATCCGGAAGCGGTAAAAGCTCTGGCTGCTTCCACCGGTTTTAAGCTGACGGAAGAATTCGAGGCCGGCCCCTACCACTGGGGCATGATGTTCATTAAAGCCTGACCAGTCTTTACAGAAATCAATCCTTAATGTAAGCTGAAACTGCTGAAAACTTAAAACTAAAAACTATTTATGTTCGATCTGATCAAATTCATCCAACCGGCTTATTTATTCGATTTGCGCCCCTACACCACGACGCAGACCATTAAGGTAATGGTAATTTTTTTCGCCATACTAATAGTCATCGGCATCGGTGACAAGATTTATAAGGAAACCAGAAGCATGGAAAAATTCCAAGCGAAATTCTTGGACAAGATTGTCTCATATTTCATCAGCCTAGGCATCATTGGCCTGCTTCTAACTTGGCTTAGATATGAAAGAGTGCAGATACTTTCCGCGCGCTTCTGGCTGATCATCTGGCTGATTATCGCCGCTTGCTGGCTTTACCCCATCATTAAGTATTGGATCAAAGTAGTGCCGGAAGCCACGAAACGCAGCGAAGAGAAAAAACAAATGCAAAAATACCTGCCGAATAAGAAATAGGATTGAATTACTAAAAACTGAAAACTTAAAACTGAAAACTTCTTATGTCTGATTACAAGAAACGTCTCGGCGCCTATGGCGAGAATTTGGCCGGAGCATTCTTGATCAGGCGAGGCTATAAGATAGTCGACAAAAATTTCCGGACTAATTTCGGAGAAATAGATCTCATCGCTTTCAAGGGCGATGAGCTTTTATTTGTGGAAGTAAAAACCAGGACAGCCAGCAATTTCGGCTATCCGGAACTGGCTGTCGATTGGCGTAAGATAAGGCATCTGATTAAGGCGGCGAAAATTTATCTCAGTTTGAAAAATTACGATAACTTCTGGCGGCTGGACATAATCAGCGTGGAAATCGATAAGCAAAATAAAACTGCAAAATTCCGCTGGATCAACGATGTCGGCAATGCTCCGTAATTATTGATTGACAAAATCATGAATTTGAACTACGATAATACTTCACGAATGCACATTATATAATCATTGTTTTTTGGCCGAAACATAGGAGAAAAGTCATGTTTAGATGGGGCAAAAAAAAGAAAGCGGAAGAACCGGCAATTCAGGAACCTTCGGATATTCATCCAGGATCAAAAAATCGTCCGACTAAGGACAAAGAAATGCCCCGGGTTAAGCCGAAGCAAAGGCAGGACGCTTCCGGTTTGAGCAAGGAAGATATCATAGAAATCAGGACAGCTGAATTCAAACTGATCGGCATTCCCTTCCAAGAAATAGCGGAAGTGGAAAGCAAAATGATTTATCCGGCAAGAATCAGTCCTGAAGCGATCGTCAGGCAAACAGAGGCTGCCAATAATACTCTTAAAGAAATGGGGTTTATGTTCAGGATCGATGAGCATGAATATTTCATTTGCCATGTCGAATTCAAGAAACATGAGAATAAGGTGCTGGAAGAGCACAGAAAAGGCAACTTCATACCTCAGCATCCCCTTGAAGACATCATCTTATCCCGCCGTGCCGAAAAGACTACCCTCAATAAAATGGGATTGAAGGATAAGCCGGTTAGCGGCCAAGTGGCAAAAATTTTCGTCAAAGAAGCTAACCGGATATATGAGGGATTTTGCGAGAGCGCCAAACAATTCAATCTGAGACAGCTAGCCATTCGGCTGATCCAACGGGAAAAAGGCGTAAGAAGTGAGGATCAGCCGGACGAAACTGAAATAAAACTGATGATTGAAAAAATACAAAAAGAAAGAGCAGCGGCCAATCAGCGGCAAACATATCGTTAATAGCACACCCAATCTAAGGTTTCGGCCTTAGATTTTTTTATTGGAAAATATACTATTGACAAACCTTCCCGCGTGTGCTATACTTATTTCAGATGATAGATGACGGCCCGAAAGGCTGTCATTTTTTAGAAACTATCTAACCAATTATGTCACAATCACCAATCCAGGCAGCCATCCAACAGATCTGCCAAGAAAAGAATCTAGACGAAGACGTTGTCCTGAGATCCATCGAAGTCGCGCTCGCCGCCGCTTATCGCAAGGATTTCGGCAATAAAATGCAGAATATAATCACAGAGTTTGATCCGAAAACTGGTGAAACCAAGGTTTTTGACGTTAAAACTGTCGTTGAAGACTTGCCGCCTGAGCCGGAACTAGACGAGGAAGGCAATCCGATAATGGTCGAAGAAGCCGCACCAGCTGCTGCCACAACAGAAGAAAAGACTGAAAAGAAACAGCGCAAGCCGAAAGAAGAAGCAGGCTCGAGTTTTGCTGCTGCCTTTGCTGCTGCTATCAAAGCCAAGAAGGAAGAGGAAGAAGGCATAACAACCGGAGAAAAAGTTCCTGTTACTAAGGCTTTCATCGCCGAAGAAGCGGAAGGCATACCAGCCGAAGGAGAAGAAGAGCGGAAATTCAATCCTAAAACGGAAATAGAACTGAAGGAAGCATTACTGGTCAAACCGGATGCCAAACTTAATGATGAAATAGTTACTCCTTTGGAATTGCCGGGAGAATTCGGCCGCATGGCCGCTCAGACTGCCAAGCAGGTCATCATCCAAAAACTGCGCGAGGAAGAAAGAATCAAAGTCTTTGAAGAATTCAAGTCATTGGAGCACACCTTGATCACTGGTACTGTCCAACGGCGTGAGGGCAGGAATGTCTTAGTCGATCTGGGACACACCACTGCCATCCTTCCGCCGGAAGAGCAAGTGGAACGAGAACGTTACAATACAGGCAATCGCATGAAATTTTATCTGAAGACTGTCGAGCTCGGCATGCGCGGATCGAATTTAGTCGTTTCTCGCACCACGACCGATCTGGTCAAGGCGATTTTTGAAGAAGAAATCCCGGAAATAGCCTCTAACGCCATCGAGATCAAAAGCATCGCCCGCGAAGCCGGCAGCCGCACTAAGGTCGCCATCACTTCGCATGAGGAAAACATCGATCCGATCGGTTCTTGTGTCGGCCAGCGCGGTTCGCGTATCCAGACCATCATCAGTGAGTTATCCGGCGAGAAAGTCGATATCATCCTGTGGGATGCTGATCCGGCTAAATTCATCACTAATTCGTTATCGCCGGCCAAAGTCACCAGCGTTGCCGTCGATGAGCCGGCTCATTTGGCGCGAGTCATGGTCAAAGACGACCAGCTTTCTCTCGCTATCGGCCGCGGCGGACAGAACGTCCGTTTGGCTTCCCGCCTGACCGGCTGGAAGATCGATATTATTTCCGATGGCACGAAGACGGAAGTCGTAACGGAAGAAGTCGCTCCGGCTGTCGCAGAAAAAATAATCGCCGAGGAGCTGGACGCTGAGACTCCGGCAGAAACAGCAGAAGCCGTCGAAGAAAAACCGGCCAAAGAAAAAAAACCGAAGAAGGCTAAAAAAGAGAAAATAGAAGAAGTAGAAACTCCGGAAGAAGAAACTTTAGAGCAAGTAACTGAAGAAATCGCCAAGACTGAATAATAAAAAATATCCAATACTCAATCGAGATTGGATATTTTTTATCGCTTTAATTTCCACCACATAATCCCCACTAAACAACACAAAAACACAATAATCGCCCCGAAGTACCAATTTTCCCCATTTTTGCTTTCTTTCGCGACATCGGAAAAATCACCCTTGACCTCCCCCTTAATGACTTGAATATCCTTCAAATCCCTGGGCAGGATGCGATAACCGCTGGAAGTCTTGCCCACGATTCCTATGACCGCCATCTTATCGCCCGGCTTAGCATTGATATCTTTCAAATCCATCTTGCTATTAATATAGACTTTGACCTCATTGCTGCCATCATCAATTATGATATTCCTGCTTTGCAATTCCAGAACCTCTCCTGTCAAAATTACTAAGCTACCTTCCGTTTCTTCCCCCACATCAAGACCGGTTATCTGGCGCGGCGCAGGCGGAGCAAGGCGCTCGATGATTTTTATCTGACTGTGATCAGTTGTCTTGATCCGCCGACCGACGGAACTATCGGATAACTCGCCGATCACTTCGATCTGATCGCCGATTTGTAACTCTGGAAAATCTTTCTTATACGAATAAACTTGCGCGCCCTGGCCGCCGTCGGCGATATAGAAATATTGGCTGCCCAAGATGCCCGGCAATACCGCAACGACACCCCTGACTTGTACCAGATCGCCGGCGCCGAAATTTGCCAGCTCCGCCAACGTAATTTTATTTACTGCTTTTACAATTTTGCTCGACTTGCTTGACGCCTTTACGATTCCAGTAATTTTTAAATTTTTTATCGCTTGATCATCTAAAATTGCTGCATTCTCTTGATCAGAGTACAACTCATCATCTGCATTAGTTTCTCCTGATGTCGCCGTCTTGACCCAATGCCATTTGCCATCATCTGTCCGGCTATAGGAAACACCCCTTTCATTCTCGCCCAAGTATTCCACCTCATCAATCATGACCGCATCCGGCGCATATAGCCGCACGTATTCAATTCCAGAATTATTCAACGACAGCTTGGACGTGCTTTTTTTGATAACATAATATTCGCCCGGCTTAATCAATGTTGTTGAAGTCGCAGTTGATGATGCTTTTATGCGATAGATTGATTTAGACGCATCGCCGACAATGAATCTGGCCAAATCAATCGTGCTGGTTGAAATATTCAGAAGTTCAATAAATTCTTCATCATTATCATCGCTCGGATTGGGATAAATTTCATTGATGATTATTTTTCCATAATAATCTATCAGAGTTGAAGTCGCTATTGCGTTAGTTGTCGTTGTTTCGATTTTATTAATAACTGAATCGCTTACGCTCCCGCCAGTACCGCGCGAAACTGGTGTTGGGCGAGCCGTAATTATATTCGATGAGCCTTTTGTCACATTAATAGTTTCAGAATAGCTGCCATCGCTGCCTCGCGCCCAAGAAGCATCGGACTTGCCGGAAAAATCACCATACGTTGTTTCACTGATGCTACGTAACACCCCAAGGCCTCCGGCGGGGTAAATGCTACGTAACACGACAGTATCGCCAGAATTATTTAAGCTGCCAGTAATATCATTTATTACGACATAACTTTCAGCCTCGATTGTTCCACTAATAGTAGTAGTGACGAATTTACCGCCGTCAATATTCAATAAGTATAATCCGGCTAAATCGATAGTTGATGATGTTGGATTATATATTTCCACCCATTCATCTTCACCTGTTGCCGGAGACGGATAAATTTCATTTAGCACTAAATAATTCTGATCGCCGACTGAAGGCGTTGATGTCGGTGTCGTCGTCGCAATATCTGAAATAGTTATATTCAAAGGTGTGGATGTCGCGCTCAAACCTTGATCATCAGTTACGCCAAGGCTGACTTCATATATCCCTCTGGTTGCATAAGCATAATTAGTCGTGGAAGCATATGCAAAATGCCCATTGCCGAAATCCCAATACCAGTCGACAATTTCCCCGTCGTCGATGGAATCTCTGCCGTCAAAAAAAATTTCTTCATTTGTTTCCGCTGTCGTCGTGCTGAGCGAGATGAATGGAACAGGAGGTTGATTGGTTATGGCATAAGAATATGCCAACAATAAGTTATCAATTCCAATCGTTCTAACAGTAGATGTTGTTCCGGTCACAATCGGAGTGGTAATTTTAATAATTATACTCTTGCCGCAATAAGATGTTAAATCAATGAGCGTAGATGAAACTAATGAGCTAGTCAAAACATCGGCCATATCGATTAATTGAAAATTACTGCCTAAATCCTGAGAAATTGAAACTATGGCATGGAGCGTGGAAGTATTCGAGGCTAATTTATTATATGTTCGCGCTCTGAATTCAAATTCCGCTGAAATGCAATCGGGAACGATAATTTCTTTGCTTATCAAGCCAAGATCAGCTTGTTTAAAGTAATAGAAATCATTACTGCCACCCAAGCCGCAATTATCACAGAACCAATCAGGTGAGCTTGTAGTTGAGCCATCATCCATCGAAATAATCAATTGCCTAACCAAGCCAGCTGATGCAAAATTATTTTGCCCAATAAAAAATCCGCCCGCCAGAAGCAGGGCGAATAGAATGATAAAAAAGGGCGGATAAAATATTTTATGCATGCGCTAATTAATATTGACAAATTAATTATAACAAATATATTTCAGGTTGCCAAAAATCCGATTATTTTATATACTTCATTTACCTATATATGCCAAAAATATCCGTCATCATTCCGGCCTTGAACGAAGAGAAATCTCTGCCCTTCACCTTAGAATCGATCAAAGAACAGGATTTTAAGGATTTTGAAATTATCATCGCTGATGCCGGCTCGACGGACGATACTATTGCCATTGCCGAGAAATACGGCTGCAAAGTGGTTAAGGGCGGCATGCCGGCAGTTGGCAGAAATGCCGGAGCAAAAGTCGCCAACGGCGAGTGGCTGTTATTTTTGGACGCTGACGTCTATCTGTCCGATAAGTTCATGAGCTTCCTGATCGAGGAAGCCGATGAGACATCTGCCGATATCGCTTCCTGCGCCGTCATCCCTCTGAGCGATAAGATCATCGACCAGATCATGCACGCCACGGCCAATGCCTACATCAATCTGACTCAATATTTTTACCCTCATGCTCCGGGATTCTGCATCTTCGTCAAGAGATCGCTGCACGAGAAGATCGGCGGCTTCGACGAAAGCTTAAAGCTGGCCGAAGATCATGAATACGTCAAGCGCGCCAAGGAATTCGGCGCCTATCATATCTTGAAAAAGCCGAAAATCTATGTGTCGGTCAGACGGATGGAATCGGACGGACGGTTCAATGTCGCGGCCAAGTATGTCGCCTGCGAAGTCTACCGGGCGCTACTGGGGGAGATCAGAACAGACCTGTTCAAATATAAAT
Organism: Candidatus Buchananbacteria bacterium; assembly: GCA_041666505.1. Classification (GTDB taxonomy): domain Bacteria; phylum Patescibacteriota; class Patescibacteriia; order 2-01-FULL-39-33; family 2-01-FULL-39-33; genus CAISTG01. The sequence continues at coordinate 13,548 of JBAYGU010000015.1, forward strand.
TCGGCCATCATTACGACAAAATAAAGAACAAAATAAAAAGCGGGCTTTAGTGCTTGACAAATATTTTATATGTGCTATACTGTTATTAAGGGAGGCACTACTCATAACTATGGGTAATAATTTCTTCAGCTTTGCAAATAAAATCTCGGAAAATATCCGAGATTTTATTTTTGTGTTAAATTAGCAATCATTTTACAATAAAAAAAGAGACTCTTATTCAAGCCTCTAACTAATGTCTTCGTCCAGCTCTTTAAGATCGCTTCCACGGACCAAGCGATATTTACAGCAATTGATAAGTGGTCTATGTACATATTCAGTTTGGCACTTTTTACAAAACACCCGACACCAACTGAAAAATTCAACAGGCAGAATCATTGGTTTGTGACAAAATTGGCAAATTATCAATTTCCTCGCCGTTGTCTGAAAGGGACAGCAATGATCTTCAGAACGACCGATGCACTGAAATGTCTTTGAATCAAAAAATAATTCACAAGATTCATCTGGACAAAGGATATAAAGGACATCTTCACTTAATTCACTAATTTTCATGAGTAATCTCCTTATACAAAAGTACTTTCTGACATTTCCGAACTAGTGGGAGTTTATGAACAAATCCGAACCGAATTTCAACAAAAATCATGATCGGTCGGGCGGAATCCCCCCCAAACCCCTCCTTCCGCCCGACCGGAACATCTGGACGGCTGAAGCGGAATTGCAATTTCCAATTTTTCTTTGGCGGCGAAATTATTTAAAACCTCTCAATACATTTATCTGCATTAAAATTCATTAACTTTTCATATTTTTTTGAAAAATATATAAAAAAGTATCAGGTATAGAATGAGAGGATGATTGATGACGAAAAATTTCATCCTGTATGCATCGAGTTGTACACCCGTTAATATTTATCAATTTATCATTGTATTTAGTATCAATTAGAGAATCTAACTCGTTTTTTAAATTATCAAGTCTAGTTGCAGTCTTTGTATGTGATACTGCCCGTTGAAGCAAAATCCATACGATGGTAATCAGTGGCAATCAATAAAAATTATATTTTAAATATATACATTAAAATTATAAAAATTATAAAGCATATTAAGGATACAATAAGAGTAATATGCCTATTTTTTAAATTCTTTTGAGAGGCTGCGGCTAATTTATCTTCATTAGAACTATAAAAATAATCCCTTAACAAATTTGAATCCATTTCCAAACCACGAAATGGATAAATCCTATTATCAATTTTTATTATTGATCCGCCATAGCTAACATCGGTATAATCAATGGCAACATCAAAAAAAATAATTTGTTTTCCATTTAAACTTCCACGAAGAAAATTATATAGTTTAGTTCGTGAAGCAGAAATACTTGATGAAAAAGTCCTCCAAAATATCAACTTTACATATTGCCAATAACCGTCGTTATAATCTTCTCTTTGCTTATATTCCAAACCAAAATCATGAGCGATTTTCTCGATCTCAATACTACGTTTCTCTGTGAATTGATTTTTCATCATAAATAAATTTAAAGAGATGTTATTAATATTAATAAAATTCCCCAGTGAGCCTTTAAAAAATGAAAAACGAAATTGGCTGGAGGATAATGGACATAGCTCGAACCTACCTACCGGCAGGCAGGCGCATTTTCGGGCCGTCGCTTGCCTTCACGAAGTTTCGGCGAGGCAAGCAGGCGGCACTGATTTAACCCCAAAAAATTATAAACAAATATTTTACCTCTATATTACAAATCAAGAGACTTAACCATGCCCTTAAGATACTTGGGAACATCCTTCAAACATGATTCAATCGCCTCATAAACCTTTTTGGCGTCAATTTCATCATATTCATGAGCCAAACGATTACGCAATCCGGCTGAATTTGCCATTATCTCAGCCAACTTAACCGGCAAATATTTTTTTCTGCCCAAATTAATGAACGAGTTATAAAAATCAGTAGGAATTTCTTGCTCCTTTTCCGATAAAACATGGTAATTAACATCGATCATCCGGCCTATTATCCTTTCGAGATATCTTTCAGCCAAAGCTTCATATTCTGTTTTACTTAAATAAGTTTTAAGCGACAGCTTGCTTAATACTTTTAAGCTCTTTAAATCAGCATTAATCAGAGTTATTTTTCGATTGATCAAAATTTTATCAATTGGCATAAGCGCTGATGATTTTTTTATTCAGGGCGTTTTCCATGGCAAAGTAAGGAGCATAGTCATGGTAAGCATTAAAGGCGTAAAGTTTGAATTTCAAAAATTCTTCTCGACCACCATAGAGTAAAATCGGATTCTTGCTCGCCTCAAAAAGCAAAAGCGGATTGGCTCGGTTCAAGACAGACAAATCAACGTCATACTGGAATATTGAAGAAAATTCATTGGTTAAACTTATTTGATCTTTAAAAGAAATGTCTTCCAAACCTAAAACGGCGATATCCAAATCACTGCCCGGCCTTTGTTTGCCACTGGCAAAAGAACCAAAAATAATAACCAATTTTATATGGAAATTTTGGGCGATTTTCGCGATTTTAAATTTTTGTTCCTTGGTGATTATCATAATTTCATCTTATCATATTTTAGCCAAAAACAAAAGTCCTGCACTTAGCTTTCGCTAACGCAGGAGACCTTTTATCTTTATATATACAGTATCATTAAATAACTATTAACAGCTTAAAAGTTTGACAAATTGGAAGTTGTGGACCCTAGCGGGCTCGAACCGCTCACCCCCGCATTGCAAATGCGGTGCTCTACCAAATGAGCTAAGGGCCCTTAAATGATTAAAATACTAAAATGCTTGCGATCTTTGCCCGGCGTTGATTACCGGAGATAAGAACCAGCCCAGCAGATCATAAATCAGATTTGTCATGATCAATGCGCCGACAAAAATGATTATCATGCCGATGATCTTATATGCCAGCTCCTGGTCATTGACGGAGAATATCTTTTCCACCCAATCCTGCCTGCCCAAAAAATCCAAAAAATACCTTGGCCGCCAAACGACTGCAAACCCGACCGCAACGACGATTATGCCGATTATTATGTGCATAAAAATAGTTTGTAAAGTTTATAAAGTTGAAAGTTTATAAAGTCTAAAATTTCATCTGACTTTTGACTTTAAAACCGTTGGACTTAAGACTATTTATGTGCGCATTGAGGGATTCGAACCCCCGACCCCTTCAGTGTAAATGAAGTGCTCTAACCAGCTGAGCTAAATGCGCAAAAATACTGTGCGGACGAGAGGACTTGAACCTCCAAGGCCTTGCGACCACAGCCACCTCAAGGCTGCGCGTATACCAATTCCGCCACGTCCGCAAAAGCATAAGAAATGGCTGCAAAAGCTTACAGCCATTTCTGAGGTTTTTATGCCTTGAACTGCTTTTCCGTCAGTTTCTTCTTATAATCCTTCAGATAATGCAATTTTGCCCTTCTGACTTTAGCCTCTTTGACCAAATCGATCTTCTCAATCACTGGAGACCAAAGTGGAAAAATTCTTTCCACGCCAATGCCGCCGGAAGCGATTTTTCTGACAGTGATCGTCGCCTGTTTGCCGGCTCCGCCATGGCGGGATAAGACGATGCCTTCAAAAATCTGGATTCTCTGCTTTTCTTCACCTTTGGTATTTTTTTCCTTGATAATCTGATGCACTTTAACAGTTACGCCACCCTTGATAAGGGGCAGGACCTTTTCGCGCCAGTTAATCTGTGTTGTTTCTTTAGTTGCCATACTGAATCTAATTAATGATAGTTACCCAGGAATAATAACCTAATTTCAGCAAAAAGTCAAGAACTGGCCACAATATGCTATAATTAGACTAATTATAACATATATCATTTTTCAACCCTATGCCGGTAAAAATTTATTCCGCCGCCTTGATCGGTTTGGACAGCGAATTAGTCGAGGTAGAAGCGGATTGCTCGCCCTTCAGCCAAACCGGCACTTATATAGTCGGACTGCCGGACAAGGCGGTCGATGAAAGCAAGAGCAGGGTCAGAAGCGCCGTCAAGAATTCCGGTTTGGAATTCCCGCGCGGCGCAGTAATCATCAATCTTGCTCCGGCGGATTTGAAGAAAGCCGGCACGCTCTATGATTTACCGATCGCTGTTGCTTGCTTGGCGCAAAATGGCCAAATCGACGATTCAGAAATTCTTGCCGATTCCCTCTTCGCCGGCGAACTCAGCTTGAGCGGAGAAATCAGGCCGATCAACGGCGCGCTCTCTATCGCCCTGATGTGTCAGGAGAAAAATATCTCTAACTTATTTATTCCGGCAGAAAATGCCGCCGAAGCCGGCTTAATCAAAGGCATAAATATTTATCCGGTAAATAATTTAAAACAGCTGCATGA
>JBAYGU010000016.1:0-17151 GCA_041666505.1 Candidatus Buchananbacteria bacterium
AGTCATTTCTTGCCCGCTGGATCTCCGCCACGGCCTTAGGATTTCAGTTTTTGGGACTTGAATTTAGGAAAAATCCTTAGATTTTTCTTGAAAAAAGGTTCGAACTTCGTTCGTGAAATTCGACATAACAGCAAATTCAAGATTTTTCCCAAATTTTTCACGCCCGCGAAGCGGGCTATTGGAATCTTCGATTTTGTATTTTTCTTTCAACCCAGCCAAGAATTCAAATTCAGAATTCCAATCCCAGCCAATCTTTTTCCCCAAGAGGCGGCGGTTCGTTCCGTTTCTTTTCACAAATGATTTTATTGCTATAAAATCATTAGACAAAGCCGAATTTCCTATGCGATTGGCCTCTTTTATCCACTCTCTCATAGGTTCGATCCAATTATTTCCCGTTCGCCCAAAATCAGATCTCTTCCTGTCGAGGTCTGTTTTTGTTTTGATCAACTCGTCTTTCTTGGCGAGGTAATACTGCTTTTCAATATTGCCCTCAAGATATTCGTCGACGAGTTTATTTAACTTGCTGTCCGTCTCAATTAACTTTGTATCAAGATTTTGGGCGAAATCCTTGTTGTCAAATTTGCTTTGCTTTTCCCATCTTGCGATTTCAGTCAGCATATATTTCGCCCACTCGTCTTTTAGAGCGATTTTTCCTAGCCGTCCTTTTAGTTGCTCCACTAAATGTTTTTGTTGCAAATATTTTTGTGAACAATGGCTAAGCCGTTTGGTACAGCGATAATAGATATATGTTCCGCCATGGCCGTGGGCGTATTGAGCTGTGATGGCCGCTCCGCACTCGCCACAGGTCAGAAATCCAGTAAAAGGGAAGTCGTAGCCTTTTTTCTTTACTTTTCTCGGCTTGGCCCTGTTTCTCAGCTCATCTTTGACGGCTTCAAAATCGCTCTGGGAAACAATCGGCTCGAAATTGCCTTCGTAGCTCTCGCCGTTGTATTCGATGATGCCGATATAAGTTTTCGTTTTCAAAATTGAGGCGATTTTGCTGTTAGACAGCTGTCGGCCGGTCCGGCCGACAGCTCCGAGCTCGAGCATTCGGTCGGACAGGCTTTGCAAAGTGTGCTTGCGTTCGCCGAACTCCTTAAAGGCGATTTGGACGATCTTAGCTTTGACCGGATCGATCACTATATTTCTTGTCCTGGCGTCGTTAATATAGCCAAACGGAGCCTTTCCAGGCCATTCCCCGCGCCTGAGCTTCTGCCTTTGGCCTCGTTTTACATTCTCGCTCAGATTGTCGGAGTAGTATTTGCTCTGCCCGAAAGCGACCTGCAACATGAATAATCCCTGCGGAGTTGGCTCAAACCAAAATGTGGGAAAGCGCAAAGAAACCACCTTGCCCGTGTCTATGAGGTAGATGATTTGCCCGCCATCGATGGAATTACGAGCCAGACGATCGGGATGCCACGCTATTATCCCTATCGGCTCATCGCTGGCTTGTATGGCGTAAATCATCTTGTTAAACACCTCTCGGCCAGGTTTCTTGGCGCTTTTGCTCTCAATATATGTTTCCGCTATTTCGATTCCATCCCTCTTGGCGAATTCCGCCAACTCCGCCAATTGAGCTTCAATGCTCATGATTTGGCGTTCCTCGTCCTCGGTAGATTTTCGGGCATAGAGAAAATATTTCATATTTTCTAGGGATTATTTTGTTACGTAGCATGTTACGTAGCACGCAAGGTGGAAGAAATGCGGCTTTGTCGCCCCGCCCTAAAGCGGGGCAGTGAAAAGAAACGGTGCCGGCATTAGCCGGCTATCCCTTCGCAAATGAGACCAATATATATCTCATTGGCGAAGGGATTACGAACCGCCGCCTCTTGGGGAAAAAAGGTTGGCTGGGATTGGAATTATGAATTTGAATTCTTGGCTGGGTTGAAAGAAAAATACCAAATTGAAGATTCCAATAGCCCGTTTCGCGGGCGTGAAAAAAAATGGAAAAAATTATGAATGTCTCCTCATGTCGAGTTTCCTAAACGAAGCTCGAACATATTTTCAAGAAAAATCCAAAGATTTTTCTTGATTTTCCGCCAAATTTATAAATCCCAAGGCCGTGGCGGAGATCTAGCGGGCAAGAAATGACTGGGGGTTTGGGGGGAAGGAATTCTTGCCCGCCCGCCACGGCCTTGAACCTAGAAATCCCGCTCCCGCCTTTGGCGGGAGATTTTACCGACAAATCCCAAATCCAAATCCCTTTTTCCCCACGCCCGCAACGCTTCGCGTAGCGATGCGGGCAGGCGAAAGGCGGCGATTTTTCGTCCGATGCCTTAGGGCATCGGGGCGCCGCCCGCTGATTTTATCTGCGCTTGACCCTCCCTCCCGTTCGCGCGCAAACTGCTCTCCCAAGGGTTGGGTTTACGAGACGGCTTATATTTGGTAAAATATAGCCATATTGACCCGTCACTGTGTATAAGTAAGTATCTATACTTTAATATCACTATTATTATATCACATGTTAAAAAAGCTGCCAAATATTTCTAAAAATATAAAGAAACTGCGGAAAGAAAAAGGATTGTCGCAAGATCGACTTTCTAAAATGGCGGATATAGCGCATCCGACAATTATTAAAATTGAATCAGGTGCTATTCAAAGTCCGACAGTTGAAACGGCGCAAAAAATCGCTCGCGCTTTAGGTGTGGGAATAGATGATTTAATGAAATAAAAATATGGCAAATAAAATATCTAAATCAAGAAATAATTTTTCATCAGAACGAGAAGGGCAGATTCAGTTTTTTAATGAATTAAGAATAGATGCTGATGTTGAGTTAACCCATAATACCGATGGTGTATATTTGGGCACTTTATTTGAATTTAAACTCACGATTTCAGATATTAATAAGGCCCTATTTCAAGCCATAAAATATCTTAGCCATAGAAGAATTAATGGCGCTCCAATTCCGGCTCAGATATTGTTGGTCGCACTTAATGAAGAAAAAGCCTATCTTTTTAATTCAGGGGACTTTCTTTCTGATATTGAAATTCCTTATGCCGGTGCTGCGAGCAAAAACAATGCCGATTTTATTACTAAAATTCGACCTGAAAAAATCGATTATAGCAGTTTAGCTGGACTTAAGCGCCTTACCGAAATTCTCGAAACGGAAAAATATACGAAAATTCATATTGATTTGTTTGATGTTGTTGGTTGGGCCACTCGTTTTTATCTAGAAAATCCATCTGCAAATAAGATTAAATTTTTTAAGGAATTACGCGCTCCAAAGTATTTCGCGACTTATATTTATCCTTGGAAAGGTGAAGAAAAAGATTTCAAATATATCATGGATCTGCTTAATGACAAACAGCAGAAAGCTGAGCTGGGTGCTTTTTATACTCCACCGGCATATTGCCGCAAAGCGACAGAATTGGTACGACGGGCAATAAAACAAATACCGACAGATCATGATTATATTATTCTTGATCGATGTGCCGGCACAGGTAATCTTGAAGAATTTTTAACTGACAAACCAGTAAATGACATTGTAATTGGCGAGTTAAGTCATTATATTGACAAAATCCTCAAGGCTAAGTATCTGCAAGATAAGGCTGACGTTATTTCGACTTTTTATAGTAAACGCAATTTTAACGAGATTACTATTGGTGAGTTGGAAAAACACAAAACAAAGATCTCGCTTCGTGATTATATTTCTGATAACGAATTATCTCACACTATCGTTAATACTTACGAGTTAAAGGAATGGATAGTGCTAAACAACCGAATCGGAGATAGGGTCAAGCTTATAATTCCTCCGCCACAGGAGGTTAGCAATACAGAGGCATTAGTTGATGGAGGCGATGCTCTGAGTGAGCAATTTGTTACAGGACAGACCTCACTTGGAATGACCAAAGAATATAACGAGAGCATTGATACACTTTTGAGCTATATTAAAAACAAAAAAACAAACTTAATATTGTATGAAAACCCACCATACAGGGATGAGGCAGCAAAAATTAAAAATAAGAATACAAGAAAGTCGTTTATTTATGAAGCATTTAAAAATGCCGGAACAAATGAAGCCAGTCATCGTGAATTAGCGAATTTGTTTATATGGTCTGGTTGGCAGTACTATATAAAAAAGCCAGATGATTATTATGTTTTATTTAGTCCAATAAAATACTGGAAATCTCTTGGTCTTGGTGAAAAGAAGTTTATTGATGGTTTTTTGTTTAATCGAAAATTTTTTCATGCCAGTCCAAGTGCCATTAGTTGTATATTTTGGCAAAATGTAGACAGTAGTTGTGAAGAATTGACTCTTAAAGCATTTGATATTAATGATAAGAAGACTCCAGAGCAAGAAGATGACGAAATATTTGAGATTGGAGAAATTGAAATCAAAAAGGTGCGCAGTTCAATGCAGTCAGTATATAAAGATTCTCGAACATTTAAGGATGATGTTGAAACAAAAGTAGTATGTGATTTATCGGGTATAGAATCAGATAAAATTATTACTCGCAAAGCAATTTACAACAAAAATATTGTCGGGCATCTACGAATTACAAGTTACAATTTGGATCCCATAAGTTATTCGTTAACTAGCACAATTACGTATAATGGACTTGAAAAATCGCAGGGTTTTTATCTAAGATCTGATAATTTCATCGCGAAACTGCCGTTATTTGTAGCTAAGCTCTATCCGCAGAAAAATTGGTATGAACGTGATGTGTATTTTACTACTGCCGATGGAGGTGACCATTATCTCAAAGACAAAGATTTTTTAAAAACCTGTTTTATATTCGCCTGTCTCAGTCAGCGCAATCATTGCCGTAGTTTTGATGGCAGTGATGGCAGATTTTATAAGAATGAGCTTTGTTTTGATAAGGGAACGTTGGCTAGCAATAAACTTTCCGCATATAAACTGTCCAAAGAGGAGCATGATTTGCTGGATACTTATTATGATGTATTGAAAAAGGCCAAAACCACAAAAAACCATAATAAGAAATATACCTACGGTACATATCAAATTGATGAAGAGCTTAATACGCGTTATAAAAATGAGAATGATGAATGGATTTACGATTATCCTGAATTAAATACAGCAATTAATAGTTTAAAGACGCAATTAGCTAAATATTACGAAGCTGTTATTCAACCAAAGCTGTTTGAATATAAATTATTGAAATAACTTATTATGCGTATAACGGCTTCAAAATTATATAATTTCATCCAATGCGAGCATCGTGTTTGGCGTGATCAATACGGTCCGAAAGATGAAAAGATTAAGGAGACCAACCCGTTTGTCCAAATGCTCTGGGATAAGGGCGTGGCTTATGAAAAAGAAGCTATCTCAAAGATGGGCGATTATTTAGATATGTCGGGTTTAGATTTTGAGGATTCTGCAAAGATGACGGTTGAGGCAATGATGCGGAAAACTCCCTTGATTTATCAAGGAGTTTTGATTTATGAGAATTTGATGGGCATACCTGATTTATTAAGAGTTATGCCTGACGGCAATTATATGCCGATAGATATTAAATCAGGTATGGGTTTAGAAGGTGTTGACGAAGATGAGGGTGATGATGGAAAGCAGAAAAAGCATTATGCCGTGCAATTAGCTTTGTATTCTGAAGCCTTGAACGGCTTAGGTTTTGAAAACAAAAGACAAGGCGTAATATTAGATATTAAGGGTAATGAGATCGTGTATGATCTGAATTTGCCGATGGGAAAAATCAATAAAATAAGTTATTGGGATTATTACGAGGATATTAAACGAAAGGCTTTATTGTTATTAAGTGATTCGGTTAGGAATAAGCCGGCGATGGCTGGAATTTGTAAGTTGTGTCCTTGGTATAATAGTTGTAAGAAGTGGGTAGTTGATAATGACGATCCAACAGGATTATTTTATGTCGGCCGAAGCAAACGCGACATATTGAGCGAAGATCTACGGGTTAATAAGATAGATGACATTCTAAAAATCGACATCGTCGAAGCAATGGAAGAAAAAAAGCAGGATAAGAATTTTTTGAAGGGACTTGGTGAGAAAACTATCAGAAAGATGATTGATAGAGCTAATGTATTAAAAGTAACTAGAAAGCCAGTTCTTTATGAGAGAGTTGATCTGCCAATAGTTTCTTATGAGTTGTTTTTTGATATTGAAGATGATCCGACTCGGGAATTTGTTTATTTGCATGGTGTATATGAAAGGGGGCCGGATGGCGAAAGGTTCTTAGATTTTACCGCCAAAGAAATAAGCCGCGACGCAGAAAAAAATGCTTGGGCTAATTTTTGGCAATATATAAAAAGCCTGCCACAAGATGATATTGCTGTTTATTATTATTCTCCGCATGAAAAGACCACCTACAAGCGGATGCAGAAGATATATCCTGAAGTCGTTTCTGAAGATGAGGTTGATAAGTTTTTTGCCAATCCCAATGTTGTTGATTTATACCAGATTGTATTAAAATACACAGATTGGCCAGTTGGCAGTTATTCTATTAAGTATTTAGCCCAGTATCTTGGATTTAAATGGCGAGATGAAACTCCCTCCGGAGCCTTATCTATACAGTGGTTTAATGAATATATAGAGACTAAAGACCCTAAGAAATTGGAAAGAATTTTGATTTATAATGAAGACGATTGCAAGGCGACTATGGTGTTGAAGGATGGAATAGTTGATTTGTCGAATAAATTTAAATAATTTAAGTACGTAGCATGCTACGTAACAAAAAAATATGAAAGTCGGTATTTTAGAAATAATTAGAGAATCAGCGCAAGCGAGAAAAGTTCTCAAGATTATTTATATTGAAAAAGATGGATCAAGTGAGGGCTGGAGATACGTTGAGCCCTACAGCTTTAGCCACGATAATGGTGAAAGCGGTCTTTTTGCATGGGATATTAATAAGGGCGGAATAAGAAGGTTTTCTTTAGAGCGTATTGTGGATGCTGAAGTTACGCAAGATACTTATTTAGATCGTTATAATGTTGAAATATAGCTATATTTTATGAGTTTCAAATTTAAAATTAAAAAGAATACGTTAGTATTAATTGATTGGGCCAATGTCTATGGCTGGAGTAAAACACTTAAATGGGAAATCGATCCAAAAAAGTTATTTATTTATTTGAAGCGTCCGAAAGTAGTAGATATAAAATTTTATTATGGCGTTGAATATAGTGAGCCCAAATCCGTTGCTTTTAAAAGTGAGATCGAAAACATCGGCTATTCTTCAAATTTTAAAGAGGTTAAATGGACTCCAGTTTATTTGGAAAAACAAACTCATTTTAAGAAAATTGTCAAAGATTTATTTAATGTTTTGGATAATGTTAAAAATACAAATTCAGAGCTTTCAAATAAGCTATATGAATTGATTAAAAAAATTGATTGCTTACCTAAAATAAGTATTGGTAATGAAACTACGCAATTTAGTTTATCTAGCGCCAACAGTTTAAAAGAGATTTATGATCTAATTGAAAGTCTAGATCATGAACTAAAAAACTTGAATATTGACATTGGAAAATTACAGGAAAATTTGAAATTACCAGTACGGAGAAGAAAATGCGATTTTGATGTAGAAATTACTACAGATGCATTAAATCTTATAGACAAATTTGATACTTTATTATTATTTAGTGGCGATGGTGATTATGCAGCTTTGTCCAAAGATTTAATCGCTAAGGGTAAAAAGGTAATACTTGTGTTCGGCCCGGGACATAAAGGTAAGGAGTATCTTGATATTAGTAGTAGTCTATTTTATGCATGTACTGTTGAGAATATTCAGCAATTTATTGAAAAATAAAAACGAGGAATTGCTTCCTCGAATTTATGTGTATCTCAACGAATAAATTCATTGAGCGTGATTGCATTATTATAATAACACAATAGTCATTAAAATGCAATTAAAGTCTGTTGATAATTATGCTATTTGGCTAAAATTAGATAAAAATATGGAAAAATACGTCAGAAAACTTACTCGAGTGGGCAAAAGAAGCCTGGCAATCGTCATTCCGGCGGAAGTTGTGGATAACTTGAAGCTCAAAGAGAAGCAGAAATTGACAATTACGACTAAAGGCCGTAGTATTGTCATCAAGGATTGGAAGTAGGGCGGCACGTCGCGGCATTAGCCGCGACACGAAAAATCGGCGCCGGCCGGCCAAAAGGAATTTGGATTCGGCGGATTCAAGGCCGTGGCGGGCGGGCAAGAATTCCTTCCCCCCAAACCCCCAGTCATTTCTTGCCCGCTAGATCTCCGCCACGGCCTTGGGATTTCCGGTTTTGGATTTTATGGATTTTTGAATTTTTCTTGAAAAAAGGTTCGAGCTTCTGAAAGGAAACTCGACCAGAATCGGAACGAACCTTTTTCGTTTCAATCAAAAAAATATATTTTTCTAATCATCGGGGGTAAATCGCAATACCTCCTTTTGCTTTAATAGAAGACGAGATCACTTATGAGAATTTTCTATATAGACGTCGGTGTCGAGCATACGCATATCAAGGAAAAGAATCCCGAACAGAGCGGCGATCTTGATATTGTCATAAAAAATGAAAGCGATACCAGGAGCTTACTGGAGCAATCGGGCGTTTGGCAGAAGCTCGCTCCGGGAGCGGACGGAGCCGAGCCTCAGCTGATCGTTACTGGGAAATTAGCCGCTTCACTGATCAAGACTGTCGGCCGAGGCAAGAAGGTGACTGCTGCTGCGGCTTATTGGTCAGCAGCGCAAAAATTGATAAGTGAGCAGGAAAATGCCGGATTCCAATCCTTGGGCATAGTCGATTTGTCCGCTTCCGGCTATCTGGCGCTGAGCGTCGATCGCCAAGGAGAATTGATCAATGATAATCTGGCCGTCAATCCGCGCTGCGGCGCCGGTTCGGGCACCAATCTTTCGCGAGCTTTGCAAAAATTGGATATCGGCCGCGAACAAGTGGATGCGATCTTGGCCGAATATTTGGGCGCTCTTGGCCGGGAAAAAAGAGCGGCAGTGTCTGCTCGGGCGGATCGCTGCGGGGTATTCAGTTCTTCCGCCACCGTGTCGGACAAGAATCAGGGCATTCCTTTGCCTTTCGCCTTGGCCACGACTTTGAAATCGGAAGTGCTTAAGGCAGTCAAGAAATTGGCGTCGCAGGCCGAGATCGTTTATCTGACCGGCCGGGTTTTTAATTGGCAATTTGCCCGGAATTGCGCCGAAGATTATCTGCTCGCAAACGGCTCAAAGAAAATTATTTTTAACGAGGCGCAGGACTTGAGCTTGCTTGGTTTGGCGAATCTGCTGGAGACGATCGGCTGGGATAATTTTAAGGATTTGAGCAAGATCGATCTGGTGCCGGAAGAAACGATGCGGGAGTATCCTTCTTATCCGGAATTATTCAAGAATTTGTCAGAAAAAAAATTATATTTAAGATTGCCCGACGATGATTTGTCGGCTGGGCAAATCGCTTTAAGCGAGGCGCCGCTCAATATCGGACTTGATATCGGATCGACCATGGCCAAAATCGTGATTACCAATGCCGAATCCGGAAAAATATTGTTCATTGATTCCTACAATAATCACGGCGACACAATCGAGACGGTCAAGCATATTTTCCGGGCGCTCACCGATCTCGGCCATGTTAATTTGTCAGTCCAGAATATCGGCATTACCGGCAGCGGCCGTTATCAGGTGCAGAAAGTCTTGGCCGAAGTTTATCCGCACTTGGCCGAGCGCATCCAAGTCCTGGTGGAAAATTACGCTCATGCGCGCGGGTCGATCAAGGAAGCCAAAGAGCATTTGGAGCGATTGAAAAAAGCGGGCAAAGAAGCCAACGAGGAATATTGCCTCTTAGTCGATGTGGGCGGAGAAGATACGAAGGTTTCCCTGGTTTCATTCAAGACAGGGGATTTGTTCGATAATGCCATGAACATCAAGTGCTCGGCCGGAACCGGCAGCTTGATGGACACTTTGCGCTCCATGTTCGGCATCAAAGACATCAGGGAGGCGACAGCCAAGGCCTATGGCGCGGCCAAAGCTTATCATATCAATGCGACTTGTGCCGTGTTTTTGATGGAAAACGCTCGGCGCCTGCAATTGGAAGGATACCCGCAGGAAGAAATCCTGGCCTCTTGCTATTGGGCGATCGTAGAAAATATGGCGCGGACTTTGTGGCCCCAGATTAATTTTCCGGCCAAGACGATTGCGTTGCTGCATGGCCAGACCATGCTGTCCGACCCATTGCCTCTGGCAGTGACATCGCGGCTGCAAGAATATACGGGTGCTGACTGCTACGGCTTGGTTCCGCCCAATCCCGGGCATCGCGCCTGCTTGGGCTTGATCTATAATATGTCGAAGCGGAATTCAATCCATGAAAAAATGGATTTGAACTTATTGCTTAATCGTCGATTCGAAAGGAAAATCTTCACCTGCCGCGGAACTTCCTGTGGGGACAGCCAGGCAAGCTGCGCCAGATCGCTTTTGTCATACCAAGACGAATCGGGCGCGAAAAAATTCCTGTCTTTGGGCGGCTGCACCTCAGTCAATGAAATGGAAGCCAAACATGTTGCCAAGCCGAAATCTAATCGCATCGACGCCTATGGCGAACTGATAAAATTCATTGACAGCCGTTTGCCGCAAAGCAATGATCCCAACAGATTAGTGATTCCGCGCAGTTTTGCCATCTCGGAGATGGTTTATTTTTGGGCGGAATTTTTTTCTTGCTTTAATCTGCCTGTTCATGTCGATAAAGTCATCAATGCCGACGTGATCAGCGCCCAGCCCAAGTTCCATCTGGACATCTGCGCGCCGCTCATCGGCGCGGCCGGGCAGTTCAGCCGGTTGGCACAATCGCCCCATGGCATGATTTTAGCTCCCCAGATCGACTTTCTTTATACGGGCAAGCAAAGCCTTGGCCGCAGCTGCACCACCAATCAGGGCGGAGTAGTAATCGCCTTACAATTCGCCAAAAAGCAATTTCCCTATTCCCGCTTCCATCTGTTTGATATCAGCTTTAAGGATTTTGATGCTGAAGTCTTAACCGATCTTTTGCGTTTGAAGCTCAAAGAAGTTTTTGAATTTTATCATCTGTCAGTTTCCCGCGAGCAAATCAGGGGGGCGATTGAACAAGCCAAGAAAAAGCATTATGAGCTGAAGGAACTGGCGGCAGAAAAAGCCATGGAATTTTTAAAAGTGGCGCAAACGGAAAATCGGCCGGTGGTTTTTATCCTCGGCCGCGAATATATTCTTAATCCCGGGGTTTATGACAGCCACGCCGGCCGATTGTTCGGTGATAAGGGAGTTGTTGCCTTGCCGGCCGCGTTGATCGACTTGGAATTGAACCAGGAATTCGATCATGTCTATTGGCGCAATCCGCATTTTATCTTGAGCGCCGTGCGCGCGATTAAAGACGGCGAGCTTTATAAAATCATCAAGCATCCAGGATTGAGTGGACTGGTCAAATTATTGGAGACGAAAAATAAATCGGCCTTGGGTCTGGCTTATGTCTCGACCTTCCGTTGCGGACCCGACACGATGATTCTGCCGATCATGCAGGAGATCACCAAGGACATTCCGTTTCTCATCATCCAATCGGACGCGGCCATCAACGAATTGGCTCATCTGGAAAACCGCGTCAACACTTATCTGAATCAGCTGGCCGAACGCCGGTCGAACGATTTTACGCCCGAATACAATTTTATTTTTGATGATTTGCAAAAATTTTCTGCTGTTGCTTTGGACAAGGAACGCGATGTTTTGTATTTCCCGACTCTGGATGACAATCGCATGCTCTGCGCCGTCCTGCGGTCGGCCGGCTATGATTGCCCGGATAATTTCAGCGATGAGACATTCGATATCCGGAAAACCGTCAAGTTCGGCCGGCAATTCGTCGGCGATACGGTCTGCGCGCCTTTTGCCGCGGTCTTGGGCGACACGATGCTGGCAGTCAGGGATTTCATGGCGCGGAAAGTCAGCGGGGAATTCATTGGCAAGAATAAAATCGTCGTCTTTAACAACAAGGGCGCCGGCCCGTGCCGCCAGGGTCAGTATTACGAGATGCATCGCTTGTTTCTGCATCGGGAATTGGGAAATTTCATTAAACAGGAAACTTTGAAATATCCCGGTTTTGATTTTGGATCAATCACTCTGCAATTCATTGTCGGTTTGGAAGAGAATAATTACAATGTCGGTTTGGAAACATGGGTGTTGCTGCAGGCGTTCCAATCGGTGATAGTCCAGGCAGTCATGCATGGCTTGTATCTGGAAGGAGGATCGCGCTGCGTTGATCAACGGCAATTTTTGGAATTTAAAAAAGATTATTTTGATTTGAAAAAATCACTGATTGAATCATTTGAAAAAAAATCTTGTCCCAGCGCTTCATGGCTGAAAGCCAATAAATATTTTTCTTGGCTGCCCGGCTTTAATTTGATTTTTTTATTTTTAGGCACGGGGCTGTATCGCAACAGCGGTTTGCGTCCGATTTTAAAAAAGTTTTCTAGCAAGTGGCTATCGAGCGAGTGGAAAGGCCGGCCGCTCAAAATCCACATCGAAGGCGAGGCCTACATGCGCATTGCGCAGTTGGGTTTGATTTTTAATTCTTTGGTTGAGAGCTGCGGCTTCAACAGTTTTTCCATCACCAATTCACCCTTGTGGGCTTATCTGGAGTATCTTTTGGAACTCAAGATAATCGAGAGCCGAAGCTATAACATCAACAATCGTTTGCTGGTATTCCTGCTCAGAAACATCCTGGCTCGGCCGCTGTATCGAGCCACCGGCCTTGTCTTGCCTGAGCCGATGCGGAAAGTTATCCTGGCTGGCCGCGAGATTTTTCCGACCGCCAAGCCGCACGGCGAATTGGTGCCATACACAGGCGAAGCGATCGAACAGTTGCGCGCGGGCTGCGATTTGTTTTTGAATGTCGCGCCGGAAGGATGCATGGTTTCGTCTATGGGCGAGGTTCTGTCGCAAGTCATCCATGACAAGGCAATGACTGGCGCTAAACGCCGAGCCAGATTGCAGGGATTGTTTTCGTTGGAAGGAGAGATTGATGCCGATCGCTTGAATCTGGCTTTGCTGAAATTAAGAGGCCCGATCGGCTTTTATCAAAATAATAAGTGATTACCATAAAAACGTCCCGCTTTAAGCGGGGCGTTTTTGCTCAAGTAAATTTTATTCAGTAGCTTTATTGTGGTTTCTGCGAAGCCGCAGTCAAGACGCCTACCGCATTGCCATGATCGTAATAATTATCCCTGAAACCGGCTTGTATCACCACTGGAATATATGACCCGAAAAGCGCCCGTTGGGCGGACGAATCAGCCAGTTGGAATAATTTGCCTCCGGTACCGACGGCATAAGCAATCGGGCTGTTATCGAATTTGATCATCCAGCCGGCCTTGACGACTAGATTGCCTCCGGTAGGTATATTGTCGAATTCTTGTTGGGTAATGGTTTTAAGAGTGGAAAAATTATTGGCGCTATCGCCGGCCGCGGCGCTCCAGGTCGTATAAGTGGCGCGGTTGACAAAAAGATATTTTTTTCCTCCGGTGGCATAATAGACTGCCGGACGATTTGCGGCGTTGACTTTGATTATCTCGCCCTGAGAGCCGTTGACAATCACTAACGCAGCCGGAACAGGACTCGGAGTCGAAGGCGTATTGGTAAAAGACGATCCGCCGCTATTGCCACCACCACCACCACTACCACTGCTGTTATTATTACTATTGCTGCCCGCAGCGCAGCTTTGGCTTTCTGCCGGTTTGCCTGCGGGATTAGGACAACTATTGCTGTCAGTACAGGTTCTAGTCTGATAACCGGCTGAACCGCAAGCCGACCAATTGGCGCAATTCCAATTCGGCGCGCAAGGCGAGGGAGGCGGCGGGGGTGAAGGCGATGGAGGGGGCGGGGTATTGGAAATTAATTCATAAGCCCCCACATCATAAGATCCGTTGGAAGACCAATTGCCATCCGGCCTCTCAACGCCTGCAAAGTCATAAGCTAATAAATTGCCCAAATCAACGCCATGATCAACGGCCGGATTAGCGGGGTCGGTTTTTAATTGAAACATCTCACGATAAATATCGGCTTGGCTTATTCCTTCCTGCAAAGTCGCCGGTTCGCCGATGGCATAAGATTTAATTGCCGCCGGTTGGGCGAACATCGGCGCAATTTGAAATTGGCTGTGAGCGTCATAACCCAATTCCTGCCAAGTTGATGAAGCATAATAAGTGCTAGTGGCAACGGCGAATATTTTGCCGCTGGCCAGGGCGGAAGCCGAGTAATACAAATTGCCGTCAAATTGCAATTGGGGCGTTAACTCCGGCGTGGCGTAACCGAGGGAGGTTATGATGGCAGAACTGCCTGCAGGACGATAAATCAGGTTGTTAAAAATTTTTATCTGCTGATGCTCTAAGCCGTAAGCCGTACCTCTAGTCCTGTCATAGGGGTTGATATTGATAACGGCCGAGTGGGAATATGTGTTATTATTGGACAAAGACTTGGCAATAAAAGTGTTGCCGGCGATGGTGATGTTTTTTGACGGACGGGATTCATAGGCGCGATTGCCCAGAGCGATAACGCCGCCGAATCTTGACTGATCATTGGGAGTGATGAACAAGTTATTGCGGACAATGATATTTTCCGCATCAGCGATTATCGCCGCGGCCTCAAAATTAGTGATCACATTGCGCTCAAAAATCACATCTTTAATTTGTTGATCGATGCCGGTATTGGGTCCGATGGTGATTAAATCGTAATTATAGTTTTTTCCTCCGCCATTGTGCGCGCCGCTATCACTAATCGGATCGCGCCAACCGAGAATGTAATTATCAGCCGCATAGACATTATTGGTGCCCTTGCCGTTGACCAGATGGCCGTCGATTCTTAAGGCATTCCTGCCATAAGCCGGCCGGCTAAAAACATTATTGACAATGACCGCCTTGTTTAAATGCGCCAAATAGGTGATATGGTTCCAGGATTTATCAAAGGTATTGCCGACCAAAGCCATGTTCCCCATATAGCCATAAACCATGACGAGTCCCGAAAAATTCGGATCAACGGCGCTGGAACCGTAATAATTCAACTTAACTGAGCTATCAAACATATACACGCCCGTGGTCACTGCTTCCAAACTATCCGGATAAGTGGCGTTGACGACATAATTATAACCGAATAACTGCCCGTTCATGTCTTGAGCGTCCAGGCGTAAAAATAGCAGGCCCCTGTCCTGGCCATAGCCCGTAATCAAGCCGCCCGAGCGCGCGCTGGCTGTCGGATTTTTGAATTGAAAATTCAAGTCGACAAAAGCCAAATCATAAGAGCGCGCGCCGACAATAATCATCACACCCGTGTTGGTCGAGCCGTTATAATAGATTTCCGGCTTTGCGCCCTCGCCGTAAGCTCCGAATAGCAAACCCTTGGGAACGACCTGGTTCGTCCAAACGGTGTTAAACGGATACCGGCCGCCGCGTTTGAAAAGAATACTGTCGCCATAATTGTATTGGGCGGCGGTACTTGCCGCGTGAAGATTGGCAAAGGCCTTGTCCGCCGTTTTCCATGGGCCGCAATCGCCACTGGCAGGAATATCCTGGCACTGACCGGTGTAAGAGTCATTGCCGGCGGGATCGACATAATAAGTGACGGCCGTGGCAACGGCGCTACGAGGCAAAACAGTGATGCCCTGACTGGCAGTGGCGGTTTGCCCGGCTTTGTTTTTTACGGTCAAAGTGACATGATAAGTGCCGGGCTGTTCAAAGACATGGGCGGAATTAAAGCCTGAAAGGTTATTGGGATTGCCCTTGGCATAAGCATTACTGTCACCGAAGTTCCATTGGTAATCAACAATCTCGTCGCGCGGAGAAGACTGCCAGCCCTGAAAAAATACCGGGAAGGGCGCTAGGCCTTTGGTGAGAGATAAATCCAGACCCGTCGGTCCTTTGGCATTAGCGTCAAACCAAGCTGGCTGATTGATGGTGATGACGGCTTGCGGGGCGGCAGTGGGAGAGGGGACTATAGCCTGCAACGTGTTGGCAATGCCGATCTTGCTGATTATGCCCGTTGTCGCCACCAGAATTATCGGCGTTGCCAGAATCAGCGTTATCAGAATTTTGCTGCCTAATCCGATTTCGGCGAACACGCGCCGCTTAGTGGCGATTTGTAAAAGTTTTTTTGTCATATTCAGGTTTTTGTCATATTGCTTTCATTATAACATAAATCTATCAAATAATGTTAAAAAATTTTTGAAAAATAAAACGGCCGTCATCCGGATAGGGGACGGCCTGTTAGAACGGAACGTTTCAGCCGCCGTTTTCGACGGCTTGTGCGGCGTCGGATGCAGCTTTTTCGCCGAAGCCGAAGTCGAAGAACGTGTTCGCCATGCCCACGCTGGCGGAAATTAGGAGGGCAAAGATGACCAGACACCACGCCTCTCCTGTGTCTATGCGATGGTCATCGCACCAAGCCGTTTTTAGGCAGGCAATGGCGGTCAGAGAAGCGCTACAGGCGAAGATAGAAAAAAATACACCGAATATCGCCCCCAGTACTTTCGATATTTTTTTCTCTATCTGATTGATGGCCGCCTCTTTAATTACATAGCGCTCCATGGACCAATGTCCGAAATGAAACGCCAGCATCAGCGCGTTGCCGGCCAAGTACGCTCCGGCGACGATGCCGGCAACGAGCTTGATGGCGAACAGCGCTCGCGCCGTCGAGCCGCTCGGCTCGAACATCGTCTGGGCTATGTCGAGCCACGCCCAGATGATAAGCGCGAGCATGCTGACCGCCACAACCAGCCGAAAATCTTTTTTCATTTTTCTTCCTTTCTTTTTGAGGGGACAAATTAAAATTTCGAGAAAAATTGCCAAAAGTGTGTTCCAATCGCTTCTGCAATCGTCGGGCCGAAATAGATGAACAAAGTTATTAGCAAAGAAAATAAAATTCCCATCCAATCAAAAAAATTAGAGTTTTGTTCTTCCATGATAATATTCCTTTCCCATTTTTAGTTAAGTTTTTACGGTACGCATAGCCGTTTAGCTATTACTCTAATATAACATACACGGTAAAGTTTGTCAATGGTTTTATCCACAGGAAAAATATATTTTGCCCTATTTTAGCTAAAATAAATTCATATTATCCGCAGTAGATAAAAATAAAAGGTTACCGAAACCGCTATCCTAAATCCGGCCTCCCCTGGCGTTTTTGCAAGTTAAATGCTATTTGTAATAATCGATCAATCTCATTCTTCATAACCAGGGGAT
>JBAYGU010000017.1:0-17120 GCA_041666505.1 Candidatus Buchananbacteria bacterium
CACTTCAAGCCATGCTTATTATATACTACTATGTTCTTTTTTTGTGGGTTAACGGAACGGTAAAACCTTTTCAAGTCGCACCAGTAGAACTGGTGGATTACCTACTGGGTAAAACTATTTAGTAGGATATGGAATTTGAAAGAATTTCACGACAATCATCAGCTGAAATTGAGTCGAATTATGCGGACAGAAATTTTGGCAGTTCTTCTGTTGATCAGTTGAGCGCGGAACTTGAGAATATGCGCGCGCAAGAAAAAATATCAGATGCAGAAATTCCGGCTTTGTTTGACAAAATAAATAAAAAAATAATATTTGAAGCGGGAAATGTCTCAGAAGATGATCTTTTTAAATTGTTATATGAAAAAAAGATTCAACTATTGGGACGCATCATAGAAAGAATGAAAGCAACGGCTGGTGATCGGGGTAGCTTTGAAGTGCTTGAAAGCGCATTAAAATTGTTGGCAACGGATAGCAGTCAAGGTAATGACGAAGGCTCAAATCGTCCCTATTTTGATGTTAGATTGAAGAAAATATACATGGGGCCAGAAGCTACTAAAATGCTCACTAATCCTGATATTCTTATTGCATTATTAGCTGCGAAAGGGTCGAGCGGAGCAGCTAATGACTTACATCATGAGTTTATTCATTCTCATCAAATCAGAATAGCACAATCAAGCAAAAGCAGGCTTTTGGAAGCGCTAAATATTTTTGGAGATAAGAATATTCTCTTAAAAGAAGTTCAAGCTCTGATCGGCGCTGATCGAAAAGGAAATGGCAAACGGATAGGCATGAGAGAGCTTTATGAGGAATTATGCAGCGATTCTTACGGACTTATATCCACAGAAGAAGATATGCTTCGTTTTAAAGCCGCAGCTTCAGAAATAAAACAATTATATGCGCTCGGCTTTTCAGATGAAGAGATCGGTGAATTAGTCAGTAGGGCGAGATGGGATAAGGGGATTGGGAAATATGATACCTTTGAATCAGAAATTGGAAGGGTTGCCCATGATGAAGGATTATCAGAAATTGAATTAACGGAATTGGTAAAAGCTGATGAGCTTAAGACGTATTTACGGATTGAAAAAACGAAGATAGCTGCCAAAGGTATTATTGAAGATTTTCTGAAGTAATTATAAAATTATAGGAATGTGCTAGAGCATAAATTATGTCCAGACTTTATTTATCAATTATCGGTGCGGTGATCGTGGGGTTGGTTTCCTTTGTCGGAGCCTTGTCGCTTTTGCTGCGTGAAAATTTCCTTCATAAGATAATCATTTATCTAGTAGCATTTTCCGCCGGCGCTCTGATGGGCGGCGCTTTTTTCCATCTTTTGCCTGAAGCTCTTGATCAAGGCAGTGGATCGATTTATATTTTCTCTTGGCTCTTGCTGGGTTTCTGTTTGTTTTATATCATGGAGCGATTATTGCGCTGGCATCATTGCCACAATGGCGAGTGCGAGTCTCATGCGCATTTGGGCTGGATGAATATTATCGGCGGTGGCATTCATAATATGATCGATGGCATGATAATTTATGCGGCATTTTCGATTGATGTCAATCTCGGCTGGTCCGTGCTTTTATCCATTATCCTTCATGAGATTCCCCAGGAGCTTGGCGATTTCGGCGTTTTGATTTATTCGGGTTTTTCCAAAGCTAAGGCGTTATTTTATAATTTTATCTCGGCGATGATAGCGGTGATCGGCGTAATTTTCGCTTATCTCATAAGCAATATTTATCCGAATTTCCATTATTTGCTGTTGCCCGTCGCGGCCGGCGGCTTCATATATATCGCCGCTTCCGATCTGATTCCAGAATTGCATAAGGACAGCAATACTAAGCGGTCATTTATCTATTTTTTGATCTTTGCTTTTGCTTTGGCATTCATGTTCGCGGCAAAAGTCTTTTTTGAATAGTTGATATTTATTTTCAATTACTAATTTTAAATTACTGATTAAATTTAATTTATGATATTCAAGCGACTATTAATATCAGCCTTTATTCTGATGGCCGGCTTAGCATATTTTCTGACTCCGCAGTTTTCAGTGAATGCCGAAAGCAGTAATATTTATTATTACTCAGCTACATGTTCGCATTGCGCTAAAGTGAAAGAATTTTTTAGGCAGTACGATGTGGTGGATAAATTCAATATCGTCAGCAAGGAGATATCGCAGAATCCTAATAATGCCAAGGAATTTTTCGATGCCTTGTCTTTCCGCAATGTGCCTCAAGCGGAAATGGGCGTGCCATATATGATATTCGAAGGCCAAGCTTTATCCGGCGATCAGGATATCATTAATTTTTTCAAAGCCAAGCTTGGTCTGACGACGGAAGCCGTTAATTCTACTTCATCAGCGACGACTCCGGCCAGCAATATTCCTGATGGCAAGGCGCACTTGACCATTCCGACAGTCGTTATTGCCGCACTGGCCGATTCTATAAATCCGTGCGCTTTTTCCGTCATTGTTTTTTTGATGCTATCGCTTTTGGCGATCGGCGCCAGGAAGAGGATGCTGAAAGTCGGCATTGTTTATGTTGTTACCGTATATATCGTGTATTTGGCGGCGGGCCTAGGATTGCTCGCAGTTTTCCAGTCAGTCAGCATTATCAGTAAATACATATTATATGCGGCGGCGGGGCTGGCAATCATCGCCGGGCTTATCAATATCAAGGATTTCTTCTATTACGGCAAGGGTTTTTCCTTAGCCATTCCGGAAAGCAAGAAGCACTTGATGGATAAATACATTAAGCATGCCTCGATTCCGGCGGCGATCATTTTAGGCTTTTTAGTCGCCTTGTTCGAGTTGCCATGCACCGGCGGATTTTATCTGGCGATTCTGGCTCTTCTGGCTCGTGAGGCAACATTCTGGAGCGGCTTTGCTTATCTGGCATTTTATAATCTGATTTTCGTCGCCCCGCTTCTGATCATTATTGCGATCGTTTACAAGGGCGTTTCACCGCAGAAGTTAGAGGCTTGGCGCGTAGCCAAAAGAACGTGGATGCGTCTGGCCATGGGTCTTGTTTTGGTCGGCCTCGGTTTGGCTTTGATATTCTTATTTTGAAAAATTTTATAATTTTTAATTTTATAATTTTGTAAATAATGTTTTAAATTTAAATTTTTAAAAATTAAGACATTAATAAATTATTTAAAAATTAAAAATTGGAAATTAAAAATTATTACAATGTCATTTTTTGATAAAATTTTAAGCAAGAGCGGTAATATTTTGTATTATCCCGGCTGCCTGACGAAATTCGTCGCCAAGGATATTTTTGACAATTATAAGAAACTACTGGAGATGTCCGGCGAGGATTTCATCGTTCTGCCCGATCATGAAGTCTGTTGCGGTTCCCCGGTCTTAAATGCCGGCTTTCCCGATGATTTCAAGAATCTGGCGGAAAAAAATCTGGCATTGTTTAAGGAATATAATGTCAAAAAAATAATCACCGGCTGTCCTGCTTGCTATGAAATGTTCCGCAATAAATATAAGGAAGTGTTAAGTGGCAAGTGGGACATTGATGTTGAGCACATGACGACTTATCTTTTGCGAAAATTAAAAGAGGGAAAACTGAAATTAGCGGGGCAGAAAATAAAGGCCACCTATCATGATCCTTGCCACCTCGGGCGTTATGGCGGGATTTACGAGGAACCGCGGGAAATTTTGAAATTGCTTGGCGTTGATCTGCAAGAGATGGTCTTGAACCGCGAGTTTGCTTTTTGCTGCGGCGCGGGCGGGGGAGTGCAATCCAATAATAAGGAGTTGGCCGAATCAATCGCAGCCGAACGCGTCTCTCAAGCGCTGGCGACCGACGCGGAATATATCATTACCCCTTGCCCGATGTGCGCGTATAATTTAAGGAATGGCGCCCGCCTGCCAGCGCCTGAAGGCGCAGCCAATGGCGGGCAGGCAGGCGATAAGATGAAAGTTGTGGAATTTTCCGACGTACTGTTGGGGAAAATATGATTTCGAGCTGACGATTATAATATTAGAGCAATAATCTGATTATGGTTTGCCTGGTCTGTAAAAGCGAAAAAAATGAATATCTGTCAAATATCAAAGGTTTAGACGGACTTGATTATGGAATTTATAATTGCTTGAATTGCGGCAGTAATTTTACGAAGGTTCCGGATAATATTTCAGAGGCATATAACAAAGTCTATATCCAGGATGATTTTTCTTCCGGTTATGATAAATATTTTCAGATTTTTCAAGGGATAAAGAAAGCCAAGAAGCCATTAGATTTCCTTCTAGATCAGCAGCCATTGTATCTGCCGATAATGAATTTTATTAAAAAAAGAAAAAATCTGAAAATTTTGGAAATCGGCTGCGGTTTGGGATATCTGACTTATGCGTTGAATCAGTCCGGCTATGAAGCTCGAGGAATCGATATATCGGAAAAATCTATCGCACTGGCCAAAAAAGAATTCGGCGATCATTATGAGAATTCGACGATAGAGCGATTAAGCGGTGGGGCGGATAAATATGATTTGATTATTGCGACAGAATTAATTGAGCACCTGGATCAGCCGTCGATTTTCTTAGATAGATGCCGGGAGTTATTGGCCGATAACGGAGCGATCATAATCACCACCCCCAACAAGGATTATTACGGTAAAAAATATTTGTGGAATACGGAATTGCCGCCCTTGCATCTGTCTTGGTTGGGAATATCGGGACTTGAAAGAATAATATCGGATAAAAAATTCAATTATAAATTCTTTAATTATTTGCGTAACGGGGTGGCTTTTCGGGAAAAAACTAATTTGTTGACAGACTGGTTCGTATCAAGGAATATTTCGTATCGTGATTTTTATCCTGCAAAAAGTGGTAACGATGGCAAGCAAGAGAAGGTTTATTTATTAAAAAGAGTATTTGTAGATTGTTACGTCATCAGATTAATCTGTAATTTATTTTATTCTGTTTGCTTCGTTACTGATTTGAGAAAATATGTGATTGTCAGCATGATTTTAACCAAGAATTGATATTATGAATAAATCATTCGTTTACGAATATCTGAATAAGCGCGACACGGCGCTCTCACGCGATAAGCAGGCTATTCTGGCGACTGAGATTTTTGAATTGAAGAAACGGGCAATGGCGAATCTGCGGGAGATGATCGAATCGGCAAAATATAATCTTGAAAAGAATGGCGCTGAAGTATATGTGGTTAAGGATGGCAAGGCGGCAGCGGAGAAAATCAAGGAATTGACGGCTGCGGCAAAAATATTAGTCAAATCAAAATCAAATTTTTTGGATAATCTCAATATAAAAGATTCTTTAGGCGATCGCTTGACGGAGACTGACTTGGGCGCGTATATCGTATCGCAGATCGGTGGCGACAGTGATCATCCGGTTTTGCCGGCGATTGATCTGACTGCTGAAGAAATTGCCGCCGGATTCAAGAAAAAATTCAATCGTGAATATCCGACAGAAGCTAAGGCTTTAGTCGATGTCTTAAAAAGGGAAATAAAAGAAAAGATTCTAGTGGCCGATGTCGGTTTGACTGGTGCTAATGCCGTAACTGCTGACGGCCAGATTATGCTTTTGGAAAACGAAGGCAATATCAGCCTGATTACCCGTCTGCCAGAAACGCATATTGCCGTTTGCGGCGTAGAGAAAATCGTCGCGACTCCAGAAGAAGCGGTAAAAGTCGCCAAGGCTGCAGCCGTCTGGGGTACTGGCCAGAGCTGGCCATCGTATGTGAGTTTCATCGGCGGACCATCGAAGACGGCCGACATCGAGAATGAATTGGTCCAAGGCGTCCAAGGCGCACAGAGATTGGTTCTGATTTTAGTGGAAGGGGAAACATACAATTTACTTGGCACTGAGCTGGAAAGTATGTTATACTGTATACATTGCGGAGCATGCTATGACTTGTGTCCGACTTGGAATTGTTCGGGCCAAATGCCAAAAGTCAGAAGCGAGGAAACTATTTTTAATTGCACGCTGTGCCAGAATTGCACTTTCAATTGCCCGGCCAAGATCGATTGGCAGAACATTGCGCGCATTAGGCGCAGCCAATTTACGGATCAAAACCTTAATACTGAGCATAATCTCAAGATGATTGAGAATGTCAGGCAACACGGCAATCCCTTTGGCGATATCGGCGACGGCCCGCCGGCTGAATTATTCTGCTGTTAAAATAATATTATTATTACAAAAATATGCAAAAAATCCTAAGTTTTTTTAAACAAACAGCTGTCAAGATTGGAGAGTTATTTAAAGCGCTTAAAGATAAGATCTTTAAGCGCCAAGCAGAGGAAGAACGGCAGAAAAAAATAATTAGAGGAGTGATTCTAGGAATAATCATTGCACTGGTTGTGATTCTTATTGGCTGGTATGCTGCCGCTAAGTTCTGGCCCAAGCCGCCTCAGGATTTAAATGCGACCGCCACTGCTCCGCTGGCCGAGGCGAAGTTGACCGTAGTAACATCACGCTCTTGCGGCAAGACTTGCTGGGACACGCAATTATTTTCTGATGCCTTGGCAGCTCAAGGCATAAAGATCGTTGATAAGGAAACTGTTAATGTCGGCGGTTGGTGGCCATTCGGCCAAGGTGCGGATGTGATCAAGAAATATTCAATCACCAAAGTGCCGACTGTTATCGTAGAATTCAAAGGTGCCAATCAGCCGGATATTAATAAATTTTTCAGTCAGACATTAGGTATAGTCGTCGATGGTAAATTCGTTTTGACGAAAATCTTGGCGCCTTACTATGACCTGACAGCGAAAAAAATCAAGGGTATTATTAAGGTTACTTATTTGACGGATAATTCCTGCGCCGAGTGCTATGATGTTAAAAAGCACGAGACGGCGCTGAAGAATTTGGGCGCCGAAACGGCTAACAGCGAGACGATTGATATTTCTTCGCCTGCCGGCCAGGCATTGGTTAATCAATATAAAATCACAAAAGTTCCTACGCTTTTAGTGACAGGCGAAGTCAGCGAATACACTATCCTGAATCAGGCGTGGTCAGAAGTCGGGACGATCGCTTCCGATGGCGCTTACATTTTCACGAATCTTGATCTGATGGGGGATTCATACAAGGATTTGACGACGGGAAAAATCATCAAAGCGAAAGAGATTCCCGCTTCAACGGCGCCTGCCGCGGCGGTTCCGGCAACAAAGAAATAGTAAAATCGTTGAATAAATCCCATGGGTAGCCGCGCCGTGGGATTTTTTTAAAAATATGAGAAGAAAATTATTGGAAGTGGCTACCAAAGAGCATGTGTTTGCGCAAATCGGCGTATTGAATAAGATACTGATTGCCGCAATTTTTATTTTTCCGATTCTGGCTATAATTATTGCCAACCAGCTTGTCCAAAGCAGTATCATGGGAGCCTTTGAAATATCTTCGATAAATGTTACGCCAAGCCCGATCCAAGCCAAAATTACGGTCAGCGAGCCTGCTTGGTATAGGACTAATGCCAATCCGCCAGCCGGCTTTTCTCTGACGAGGGGCTATGCGCCTTTCCCCGTTTTTTTCCAGGGTTGGGAATCGACAGTTCGGGATGAGATCATCGATTACGAATGGAATTTCGGCGACTCCGGCGCTATTGGTAAAAATTATAATAACTTGCACGGTTTTAATTCCGCCCACGTTTTCGAACAGCCGGGAAATTATAATGTCACCTTGAAAGTTAAAAACCGCCAAGGGCAGATTTCGACTGCGAGCATCTCTGTGGAAGTATTGGCTCGTCCTGAAGCAAAAAAATATTACGTCGACTATGTGATTGGTGATGATTCTTATACCGGTTTGTGCCAGACTGCCCCAGAGAGCGGCAATTGCGGTCCTTGGAAAACTGCAAGCAAGGCTTTCGGCAATCTTAACTATAGGTATTCATACGGCAGCAGCGTTTTATTCAAGCGCGGCGGAACTTATCCCATCAGCACTACTACTGCGGTGCAAGTCTACATCGAAGGAGTGCTGTTCGGAGCTTATGGCGAAGGAGCAAAACCGATTATCGAATACACGGGGACTGTCAATTCCAACAGGATTATAGACGCCAAATATAAATCACATGATGTATATTTTCAGGATTTGAATTTTAAATTCAAGAATCCGTTTGCCAGCGCCCGTTTATACGGCTTAATCAGAGCCATTGATCAAAGCCGGGGATTTCTGTTCTTGCGCGTTGATGCAGAAGATCCCAGGAATACGTTTTTTGCTCTTGGCGGCCCGAGCGCTGCGGCCATGGCCAATGAAGCCATTACTACTGGCGTGTATATGATCGATTCGAGCATAAGATTGAATTATTACGGCGTTACCGCAACAGATCCGAAGTTCGAAGGCAGCATGATGATGTGGGGCTACATCGGCAATCTGGCCTTGATCGGCAACAGTTATGACAAATCATACAATCTTATCGCTTATCTGACTCATTTGAATAAGGCAGTCATTGTCGATAATAACTTCAGCCGACCGGCATTTTCCAAAAGCGCCTTGAGGATTGCCGGCAATCTGGTCAATAACAAAGGCACGAATAATATTTACGTGGCGGATAACAGGATAATGGGCTGGCGCGATCCGGTGTATGATACTTTTGATCGCGGCACTCATACCGGCAGCGGCAGATACAATCTTCAATTAGTAAAGATCGGGCCAAATGAAGGCACGGATCAATCGGTTTCTGATGTGATTTTTGAACGCAACATTGTTACTAACTGCGAGCAGGCGATGATGATATCCGATGCGACCAGTATTATTGTCCGCAATAATCTGTTCGTTACCCCTAATCAGCAAGGGAGTATCGGCGGAACTTTGGTTATCGGCGAACCGGGCGTAGAAAAACGGCCGAATTCAAATATTACAGTCGTTGGCAATACATTTGCCATCCAATCCAAAGTCAAGACGCCGACCATGCCGTCGTCTGCCATTTTCATTTCTCCTTATGATAAGACGCAGGGAACGACATACGGCGGCGAACATTCGAACATAAAGATTTACAATAATCTTTTTTATCGTCCCGTTGGCAGTTCTGTGATTTTGACTTCCGTGTCATATGCGACCGACGCCTTGATGCCTGAACTGCATTTTGATGGCAATCTTTATTATAATGCCGCGTCTGCTGATGGTAAAATATTTCTATTAGGAACTACCGCTCATGATCTCAGTGGCTGGCGGAATCTTGGCTATAGCTATGATTTGAATAGCCAAAGTCAAGTTCAACCGCTTTTCAATCAGACCCCTGTATTCAATGCTTATGCCAATGGCTCACCACTGAGCCTTGAAGAAAACATTAGCCAAGCCAACATTTATAAAGAAATGTTCAGATTGAGCAGTGATCCGGCTAATCCGGCAATTGATAAGGGCGTTAATGTCAATAATTATCTTCATTACGATTTTACCCGCAATGAGCGGCCTGACGGATCATTGGCGAACGGCACTAATTATGATGTGGGAGCGTATGAGATTACCAAGGCTCCGGCGCCGCCCATTGCTGCTTGCGTTGAAAATTGGTCCTGCGCTTCTTATCAGCCGACCGTTTGCGATGCTAGCCGTATTCAAACTAGAACATGCAGCGACGCTAATAATTGTGGCACAGTTGTAAATAAGCCGTCAGAAAATCAAAACTGTACCTACAATAGCGGTGGCGGAGGTGGTGGTGGCAGCACTGGCGGGGGAGGAGGAGCTGTAACACCTCCGTCTGTTCCTTCCGTATCTCCTTCGACTACTAATTTCGATTCTGCCTTATCTGTTTCAGTCAGTACTCAAGGCAGCATAATCAAAGTCAATGCGACAGATCGTCCGGCTGTTTATTATGTCATTGGAGGCAAGAAATATTTATTCGTCAATCGAGTCACCTATTCATCTTGGAGCTCTAATGCTGGCGATAACGCTAATAATTTTTCAACATTAAAAAAGATTTCTCAAGCGGAATTCGATAGTATTTCTACGGGCGGCAATTTGGTCGTAAAACCGACTTGGTTGATAAAATTTGATGACAGTCCTATTGTATATGCTGTCGGCTCTGGCGGCAAGCTGTATAAATTGGCGGACTTAGCCGCTCAAAAGGCGTTATTTGGATCCTATGCTCCGGCAGTAATCCAGTCCGGCTTCAGGGATAATTATTATGACCATGGCAATTCTGTCGGCACCTTAACTGCTAGTTCGCAAAAACCGCAATAAATATTTAAGTTAAGTTCTTGACAATTTTTTTGTATTCAGTTAGTGTGTATTTACTAATTGAAAATTGGCTTCAACAACAGGAGGAAGAGCAATGCAGATAACAGTGTTATTTGCGCAATATGGCAGCAAGCTGAAGATAGCGACTGTCATAAGAGTGTCAAGAGAAAATAGTAATCTTGTGTGGGATAGACATTTGCCTAAAAACATTAAGAAAATCGCTTGGCAAGAGTTTTCTAAAATAATGCGCATGCCGCTGGCCAAGCTGAAGAAAAAGTATAGCCTCATGGGGCGTTATACTATGCCGATACCGAAATCATCTATTTGGATATCATAAGTCGAACTTTAAACAAAGGAGGTATTACCATGTCATTTTGGGCGGATGAATGCGAAAAGTGTACAGGAATTGACAGAGAAAGAGATATGTTTACTTGTTTGGTTTGTGAAAAATTTTGTTGTTCAAAATGTTTGGATTCTTATGGTATATGTAAGGAATGTTGGTTACCCTTGACTCCGGCGGAAAAGGCGCAAAAAGCCAGAGATTTCATTACTCAAGAAGGATTGTTTGATGATTATAAAGATGATCCTGAGGAATTGGCTACTTTGGAAAAGGAGATCGATGATTTTGCCTCTGGTAAAAGAATATAATGTACATCTGGCCCCGGTTTATTCCGGGGTTGTTTTTTTTGTTGAAAAATGGCACAATATATGTATATGAAACTCTATATCGTAGCAACGCCACTTGGAAATCTCGGCGATATAACTCTACGGGCTTTGGAAATCCTGAAGTCCGTGCCTTTAGTCGCTTGCGAAGATACCCGTGTTTCTTGCAAGCTTCTTTCGGCTTATGATATCAAGACCAAGACAATTTCTTATCATCAGCATAGCACAACCAGCAAGGTTGATGTGTTATTGGATAAGTTAGAGGAGGCGGGTGAGATGGCGGTGATTACTGATGCTGGCACGCCTGGGATTTCCGATCCTGGCAATCTTTTGATTGAAGCCGTAATAAAGAGATTTGGTGATAAGTGCGAGATCATACCCATTCCAGGGCCGTCGGCGATTATCGCTCTACTATCGGTGTCTGGCTTGCCGACCGATAGATTCCTGTTTCTCGGCTTCATGCCGCACAAGAAGGGCAAGGAAACGATGATAAAAAGAATTTTTGAAAGCGAAGAAACTGTCGTATTTTACGAATCGACTCATCGCATAGTCAAGACTTTGGAGAAAATGAACGAGATGATGGCCCTTGAGGCTAATTCTAATAGACGATTAGTCATCGGCCGCGAACTGACGAAAAAATTCGAGACGATTTATCGCGGCAATATCAAACAGATATTAGAAAAAATAAAATCTGACATTACCAAAGGCGAATTCGTCGTGGTGGTGGAGGGAAAAAAATAATTTAAATTATTAAAGTGTAATAATAAGCATATATTATGAGCAAGTTTTATATCACGACTCCGATTTATTACAGTAATGCCGAGCCGCATATCGGTTCGGCCTATCCGACGATCGCTGCCGATGTCTTGGCCAGATTCCATCGCTTGAAGGGCGATGATGTTATGTATCTGACCGGAGTCGATGAGCACGGCGCGAAGATCGCGGATACGGCGACGGAACAGGGAATGAATCCGCAGGAATTCACCGATTTGATGGCGGCGAAATTCCAGGAGTGCTGGGACGAGTTGGATATTTCCAATGATGATTTCATCCGCACTACCTCTGATCGCCACAAGGCCGGCGTCACGAAGCTTCTTTTGAAATTGAAGGAAGCTGAAGCGATTTATGAGGGTGTTTATGCCGGCTATTATTGCAAAGGCTGTGAGGCGTTTGTGACGGAGCGGGAATTGGAAAACGGCTGCTGCTCGGTGCATAAGGTGAAAGCGGAATTAATCGAAGAAAAGAATTATTTTTTCAATTTGAAGAAATACCTGCCGGAATTGGAAAAGCTGATTGATACGGATGCGATCAAGATATTGCCTGAGACGAAGAAAAAGGAAGTCTTGGGCTTATTCAAACAAGAATTACATGATTTTTCCATTTCGCGCTCCTCGCTCAAGTGGGGTATCACGATCCCTTGGGACGAGAGTCAGGTGGCTTATGTCTGGGCCGATGCGCTTTCTAACTATATCATTGCTTTGGGCTACGGCTCGACCGATGAATCCAAGTTCAATGAATTTTGGCCGGCCGACGTGCATATCGTCGGCAAGGACATTATAAAATTCCATTGTATCTTCTGGCCGGCTATGCTTTTGGCTGCGGGTTTACCCGTGCCGAAAGCCGTATTCGCCCACGGCTTCTTCACGGTCGATGGCAATAAGATGGGCAAGTCGACGGGCAATGTGATTGATCCGCATAATCTGATTAAGGAATTCGGAACGGATGCGACCAGATATTTATTGTTGTCGCAATTTCCTTTCGGCCAAGACGGCGATATAAAAGCCAGTCAATTTGTCATTCAATATAATTCCGATTTAGCCAACGGCATCGGCAATTTTGCCAGCCGCGTTACCGCCATGGCGGAAAAATATTTCGGCGGCCAAGTTCCGCCTCGCTCCAGCGAGCTGAGGGATCAGGTTGATCAGATCTGGCAGTCTTACCAGGCTTCGATGCACGGATTCCAAGTCGATGGAGCTTTGGCGATGGTCAAGAAATTGAATGATCTAGGAGACGGCTATGTGGAAGCGAATAAACCTTGGGAGTTGGCCAAGACTGATGAAACCAGACTGAAGGAAGTCATTTATAACCTTTTGGAAGCCTTGAGGCATTTGGCGATAATGCTGTGGCCGATCATGCCCTCGACGGCGGAAAAGATCTTCGCCGCCTTGGGCCAAAGTGATTTTAATTCGAAAAAAATCGCTGACCTGCAGGTTTGGGGATTGCTCGAGCCCGGATCTCAGGTTAATAAGAATGAGGCGTTGTTTCCAAGGATTCAATAAAATCTTTTTTAATACCTTTTTTCTAGAAAAAAGGTATTACCAAAAAAGTCGCGCCGAAATAAATCATGGCAAGATTTTATGCTTCTCTCATTAAACCGTCAGCTCGCCCGCAGTAACGGACTCGGTTGACGGTTTGCCTTCGGCCATTCGTTCTCGCATAAAATCAGCACAAGATTTATTAATGGCGCAACTTCGATACAATTTCAAATACGAATTAATTAAAAAATAAATATGGTATTCACATTAGTCGATGTAGTTTTGATAATAATTTTCTTCGGTTTCGTATTCGGCGGGTTCGCTTTGGGCTTGATCCGTTCGGTCGGAGCGATCGTCGGATTGGTTCTCGGCACCTGGGTGGCCGGCCATTATTTCGTCGGCCCCGCTGATTTTTTGTCGCCGTTTTTGGGCGGCAATACCGGCTTGGCGAAGATTATCGCTTTCTTGCTGTTATTTATTATCGTCAATAGGCTGGTAGTCCTAATTTTCCATTTCATCGACAAGGGTTTTCATCTGTTATCCATTATTCCGTTCTTATCCTCATTGAATCGCATTGGCGGCGTGATCCTTGGCGCGGTTGAGGGCGTTCTTACTATCGGCATCATAATTTATGTCATTGCCAAGTTCGCGCCCGATTCCGGCTTTGTCACTAATAGCTTGAATAATTCTCAAATCGCGCATTATCTGGTCTTTGCCGCCACTTGGCTGATCAAGCTGTTACCCGCCGCTTTCGGTAATATTGTCTCCGTCTTTTAATCCGGTTGTCGCTGATTTTATTTCTAATTTCTTATTTCTTATTTCTTTATTTCTTCCCAATGCTAGTTGATTCCCATTGCCATATCAATTTCTTATCTTTCAAGGACGACGGTGACAAAGTCATCGCTGATTTTTTGCGCCATAATTACGCCCTGATCATCGTCGGTTCGCAGGATTCAAGTTCTGTCCGAGCTATCGAGTATGCTGATAAATACGATAGGGGAGTCTATGCGGCTGTCGGCTTGCATCCGATCGATCTGATCGAGGATGCTGAGGATTCTGTCATGATGGACGGCAAACCCTATTCTTTCAAAAGCCGGCAAGAGGATTTTGATCGCGAAAAATATCTGAAGATGGCTCAGTCATCGGATAAGGTAAAGGCGATCGGCGAAGTCGGTTTGGATTATTATTATTTCGATAAATATTCATTAGAACAGATTGAAGAATATAAGGCTAAGCAGGCGCAAGTTTTGCGTGAATTCATTTCGTTGGCGGAAGAATTAAGACTGCCGCTGATTTTGCATTGTCGCGGGACAAAAGAAAATCCTTTCGCCGCTTATGATGATTTGCTCAAGATATTAAAAGATGAATTAGCAAATGGCAGGAAAATCAGCGGAGTCGTTCATTGCTTTGGTGGCAGTGTTGGCCAAGCTAAGGAATTCTTGTCTTTGGGTTTATATATCGGCATAACCGGCATTGTCACTTTCAAGAAGAAGTCGGAAGAAATCCAATTGATCGCCAAAGAAACTACGCTCAATAGAATACTGATTGAAACTGATGCGCCATTCTTGTCGCCGGAACCGCATCGCAGCGCCAGGAATATTCCGGCTTACGTGGAATTCGTGGCGAGAAAAATTGCCGAGTTACGGAAAATCAGCTTTGACGAGGTCGCTGAGGCGACGACCGAAAACGCGAAGAAATTATTCAATATCTGATATGCTAGTCGTCTTATTTATTATATGGCTTGCCTTGTGCGCTTGGCTTGCCGGCAATATATTAAAAAAACTTTTCCCCGTATCCGATCCGGTCAATTATATTTTGGGCGCTTTTTTATCGATTATTATCTTAGGTCTGACGGCGAATATTTTTACGGCATGGCTTAAGCTGACTGACTTATTGATAATTGCGGCATTTATAATTACTATAATTGCTTTGTCTGCGTGGCATTATTTTTTTAGAAAATTAACTAATGCCAATCCTGCAGTATCGGATGATAATCCGGCTCTGACAAATTCACTCTCGCCGTTTATTTGGCTGTTATTTATCGCGTCGCTAATCGGCGGTTTTTATTTTATAATCATTGCTGCTAATGCTGGCGGACTTTCCAGTCCGTGGCAGATATTGCCGCCGTGGTTTTTGCTGCCGATTCTGA
This sequence comes from Candidatus Buchananbacteria bacterium, assembly GCA_041666505.1. Lineage (GTDB taxonomy): Bacteria > Patescibacteriota > Patescibacteriia > 2-01-FULL-39-33 > 2-01-FULL-39-33 > CAISTG01. The sequence continues at coordinate 15,188 of JBAYGU010000017.1, forward strand.
TCGGTTTTGCGGTGATTTTCTTGGCGGTTTTTCATGGCGAGAAGGCTTGGAAAATATTGGGCGCGATCATTATTTTTTCTTTTTTAATCCACTCGTATCTGTTCGTTTATTCCAATGGTTTCGGCGGCGACCGTTTCCGGCACCTCGCTTCGGAAGAAAGGATAATTGCCGGTTTAGATTATCAGCCGACTCTTTTGACGGATAATTTGTGGCTGAAGCAGATTGGTCCCTTAAAGGTTCCGGCGGCATTTATCGATAGCGCCAAGCTGTCTTACGGCTTTGAGTGGTCGCTCGAGGTAATCGCTTCTAAAATATCTGGCATTAGTGTTTTTCAAATCAATAGATTCTTATTGCCGCTTCTGTGGTCAATATTTTTGCCGCTTCTAATTTATGTCATTTCGAAATTGATTTGGCCTGCCCGCATTGCTACGCAAAGCGTTGCAGGCGAGCCTGATAGGAGGATCGCGTTGCTAGCTGCCGCGCTAGGCAATTCTTTTTATCTTCTGCAGTATTATGGCGGCCAAGGCTTGCCGGCTTCTTATGGTTTACTGATTTTCGCTTTAGCTGCCGCATTGTGGCTGGCGTGGTTCAAAGCGAAAAATGTTAAGATTTTGCTGTTTTGCCTATTCATGTCAGTCTTGTCATATTTCAATTACTCTTTGACTTTCATATTGATTGTTATCTTCGGCACTTTAGCCGAGTCCCTGCAATTCAAAAAAATTGCGGCCATAATCGTCGGAGCAGTTTCAGCGGTTGTGTTATTTATTTTAGATGCTGGTTTTTCACCTCAATTAACATTACCATTCGACCGCTTATATTCTGCCTGGCGCGATGGCAACTTTATCGCATATCAGTCCGGCAGCAGGCTTACTCCGTATATTGGCCAGATGCATTTAATAATTGATTTAATATTTTTAGCTTTATTTATCGTTGGTATAATTTGGCTTATAATAAAAATATTGCGCCAGGATAATCAGCAGGCGAACGCGGTCGTTTATTTTTTCATTATTTTGATGGCTGCGTATCTGGCCAGCTGGTTATTTGTTTCCGGTGATCACGTCTTAGTCCGCCGCTTGAATCTGTTCGTCGTATTCTCATCGATCTTCATCTTCGCTTACGGCATTGATCTGCTTATCGCTGCGCAAAAAAATAAATTCCGCTTAGTCGTCGTTGCATTGCTGGCAATCGTATCGTCATACGTTTATTTCTCCGGCCCGGTCTTGGATGTTTCCGTAACGTCAGCTGACCTGGATCGTGCGAGCGCCATTTGGCCTCAAATTCAAGAGCAGAAAGATGTTTGCATTAAGGAGCCGATTGAAGTAATATTGGCTTTGGAGTATGTCTCAGCTAAGGAATTACAGGAGACGATTAATAATATTAATTGTAAATATTAAAAAATATGGACTGCATATTCTGCAAAATAATCGCCGGAGAAATTTCGTCGAATAAAATCTATGAAGATGATAAAGTCGTGGCATTCCTGGATATTAATCCGGTCAATCCGGGGCATGTTCTAGTGGTGCCGAAGGCGCATTATGAACTTATGGCTCAAATGCAGGAAAACGCGCTTAGCGCCGTTGTGGGGGCTGTGAACAGGGTTTCACAAGGGGTGCTGAAGGCCGTAGGAGCCGATAGCTTCAATCTTTACTTGAATAACGGTAAAACGGCCGGTCAGCTGGTGCCGCATTTCCATTGGCACATCATTCCGCGGCATAGTGGTGATGGCTTGGAGCTGTGGCATGGCAAAGCTTATGGAGAAGGCGAGGCGCAGATAGTGGCGAAAAAAATAAAAGAAAATTTAAGCTAATAGAAAAAACGTTCGCCGAGGCGGACGTTTTTGATTCAGTATGTTTCTATTCGATGATCTTGCCGCGCTTATAGCGGACCGGAATCAGGAGATTGTTGCTTTCCCAGAAACGGAACTTTACTCCCG
>JBAYGU010000018.1:0-16409 GCA_041666505.1 Candidatus Buchananbacteria bacterium
TGGCATAACGACTTGACAACTGTCTCAGCGAAGTACTCGGCGAAATTGCAAGGGAGGTGAAGATGCCTCCTACCCGTGGTTAGACGAAAAGACCCCATGAAGCTTTACTACAACTTTGCATTGAATTGTGGTATGACATGTTTAGAATAGGCGGGAGCCGAAAGGCGCCAGTGAAATACCGCCCTTGTCATATTATAATTCTAACCCACTCCCGTGAATCCGGGAGGGGGACAGTGTATGGTGGGTAGTTTAACTGGGGCGGTTGCCTCCCAAAAAGTAACGGAGGCGTTTACAAAGGTTGGCTAGCTCCGGATGGAAATCGGAGTGATAGCGCAAAGGCACAAGCCAGCTTTACTGCGAGTCCTGCAAGACAAGCAGTTACGAAAGTAGAACTTAGTGATCCGACCGTTCGAAGTAGGACGGCGGGAGCTCAACGGATAAAAGCTACTCTGGGGATAACAGGCTAGTCTGGTCCAAGAGTCCACATCGACGACCAGGTTCGGCACCTCGATGTCGGCTCGTCGCATCCTGGAGCTGGAGAAGGTTCCAAGGGTTCGGCTGTTCGCCGATTAAAGCGGCACGCGAGCTGGGTTCAGAACGTCGTGAGACAGTTCGGTCTCCTATCTACCACGGGCGTCGAAATTTGAGAAGGCCATTTCCTAGTACGAGAGGACCGGAAATGACGAACCTCTAGTGTACCGGCTGTCCTGCCAAGGGCATCGCCGGGTAGCTATGTTCGGTTAAGATAAACGCTGAAAGCATCTAAGCGTGAAGCTGTCTTCAAGATTAGATTTCCATAGACCCCTCAGAGACTATGAGGTTGATAGGCCGCAGGTGTAAGTCCGGCAACGGATTCAGCCGAGCGGTACTAATGGTCTTATTTAATCACAAGAGTGGATAACCACATATTATCATTCGTCGTCACATCCGTAAATTTTGCTTTGCGCCATTGAAACCACACCGTTAACTCTATGGAATAGTTTTGTAATGACAAAAAATTTTCAGATTGCATTTGAAAATTATTCCATAGGGTAAATATTCAGTTATCGATTTGATAATGTTATTTGAATATAAAGTCTGGGTGCTTCTAGCGAACGGGTCACACCTGATCCCTTCCCGAACTCAGCAGTTAAGCCGTTTTGCGCCGATGATACTCCTTGTGGGGAAAGTAGGTAGGCGCCCGGACCTTGTATTCAAAATAAAGAAACTGTCAGCTTCGGCGGACAGTTTTTTTATTCAAGCTCAATTGCTTGATAAATATGGGAAATATGTTAATATATTAGAGTAATGCGGGTGTCGTATAGTGGCTATTATGTCGCCCTTCCAAGGCGAAGAGGCCGGTCCGATTCCGGTCACCCGCTAAATTAAAAAACCGCTCGGCTTCGGCCGGACGGATTTTTTATTTTAGTCATAAGCAAAATCGGAATGTTAGATCTTGAGAATTTTTCCGATTGCTTGGCGGCAAAAAATTACTTTGCCGATCAGCGCAGATAAAGTTATCCACAGGCACTTGACAATTTTTTACGCCCTTGCCCGAATACTGCTATAATACAATCAATACATGCCAGTCTTAATATATAATTTTAATTATGAAGGATAAAATTATATGGACAAACAAAGCAAAAACCTCGACAGTGAGATGAAGCTGCTGCGCCGCCGGATAACCGTTCTGGAAAAACTCAATGCCCATTATAAGGATATTGAGTCAAAATACGCCGAAGCGCGCATCTACGCCCAGAATATCGTCGAGACTGTCAAGCAGCCGCTGATAATCATGGACGGCGACTTGCGGGTCTTGTCGGCCAATAAATCATTCTATAAAAATTTTAAGGTGAATTATAAGGAAACCGAGGGGCGATACATTTATGATTTGGGCAACGGACAGTGGAATATCTCGCAGTTGAAAAAACTCTTGAAAGAAATCATCACTAAGAAGAATGTGCTGGATGATTATGAAATTGATCATAAATTCGAGTCAATCGGGCGGAGAATAATGCTTTTGAACGCCCGCCGCATACCGCCGACGCCGGCCAAGGCGCGAATCATCCTTTTGTCCATTGAAGACATCACCGAACGTAAGAAGTCTCATAGAGAAATCACTGCCGGCCTGGAGAAAAAAGTTCAGGCGCGGACGAAGCAGCTGGACGCGGTCAATAAGCAGCTGCAGGAAAAGATTTCTGATTTGGAGATATTCAACAAAGCGGCGATCAACCGCGAACTTAAGATGATCGAGCTGGAGAAGGAAAATAAAGAGCTCAGGAAAAAACTCAAATAGTATGGCAACGGCGCGAAAGTCTGAAAATCCGGCGAAACTTAAAAAACAGCTTGACGATACTCGGCGGGCAACCTCCCACTTGCTCAAGGATCTGGATGAGGAGCGGACAGCGCTAATCATTGCCGAAGCCAAGCTGATGGTGCTGGATAAGGCCAAGGATGAATTCATCTTTTTGGCATCGCATCAATTGAGCAGCCCGATCACTGCCATACTCTGGGGCATGCAGACGCTTATGGGGGAGAGCATTGGCAAGCTCAATCCGGAACAGAAGGATATGATGGCGACGATCATCGAGCGGAGCAAGAACATGTCTGACTTGATCGAGGGATTCTTGGATGCGACCAGGATTGAATCAAGCGGTTTTGATTTGGATAAAGGCGAGGCCGATCTGCTCAAAATATGCGATTCGATAATTGACGAGCAGGCGAAGCAGATTGCGGACAAAAAAATTGTCGTCAAGAAGAAATATGGCCAAGATATTCCGCATCTGATGATAGGCGAAAAGACCGTCCGAATAATCTTGCAGAACTTGCTGACTAACGCCATAAAATACTCAAAGCCTAAAGGCACGGTCGAAATTAAGTTGGAAAAAACTGCGCAGACTGTTTCGATAATAGTGAAAGATAATGGTTACGGCATTCCCGAAGAATCTAAAAGCCGGATTTTTACTAAACTGTTTCGAGCTGACAATGTTAAGGAAAAGGTGCCATTAGGAACCGGCCTGGGATTATATCTTTCAAAATCTTTAGTCGATAAATTGGGCGGCAAGGCCTGGTTCGAGTCGAAAGAGGGCAAGGGCTCGACTTTTTTTGTCGATTTGAAGCTGTCTTGATTCGCGATAACACAATGACTTATCCACAGGCAGAGTTAAAAATGTATTTAAATAGTCAATTTTGTGTTATAATATATGTAATATTAAGGAGGTTTAAAATAATCGCTCACTAAGTTCTTTTAATTAAAACTAAATAACGTATGAAACGTATGAATTTAATTCATAAGATATCAATAGCCTTGTTCGCTATTGCTTTTGGCGTTGCCTTTTATGGGCCGCTGGCCGCGCTCGCGGCGACAGCTCCAACGCTCGGCGATGCAGCAAGTTTCGCCGTCTTGGGCTTCACAACCGTAACTAATACCGGCAATTCTGTTCTTAATGGAGATCTCGGTCTTTACTCTGGTTCTTCAATCACCGGTTTTTTGGGTACGACAGCTAATGAAGGCCCCGGAGTCGTTTCGGCAGGATATGCGGTATATCAAACTACTGCATTAGCGCAGACAGCGCAGACTGCTGCCACTGCCGCTTACAGCACTATGGCTGGGCAATCAGCTGGTTGTACTGACTTGAGCGGTCAGAATTTGGGCGGAAAAATTTTAACACCAGGCGTCTATTGCTTCTCCGCGGCTGCCCAGCTGACGGGCACACTTACTCTTGATGCGCAAAACGATCCTAATGCGGTCTGGATATTCCAAGTTGGGTCGGCTTTAACGATTGATAATAGTGCATCTATTGTCTTTATTAATGGCGGTACGGGTACGCCCGGCTGCAATGTTTTTTGGCAGGTTTATTCGGCAGCGACTATCGGCACTAGCGCCACCATGGTCGGTACTATCATTGCTGATACGGAAGCAATCACGCTTAATACCAGTTCCACACTGTATGGCCGGGCCATATCTCGAGCCGCTGCAGTGACTCTTGGCGCTAATACTATTACCGTGCCGACTTGCGTTGCTGCGGCGGCAGTTACGGCAAGCAGCGCACAGCCGGCGACGATTAATGTCGTCAAAACAGTCATTAATGATAATGGCAGAACAAAGACTGTTGCTGATTTTCCGTTATTCGTCAATGGTGTTGCTGTCGTATCCGGCGTAACCAATACATTCCCAGCACCTGGCGTTGCCAATACCGTGACAGAAACAAATGATCCTAATTACACTCGGACATTTTCCGGCGATTGCGATGTTAATGGCCAATTTAACCTAAATCCGGGCGACAATAAATTTTGCATTCTTACAAATAATGACATAGGCGCGCCAGTGGTTGTTCCGCCGGTGCCCCCATTGATCGATGTCGTAAAAACAGCCAATCCTCTCTCGTTGCCTGCAGGTCCAGGTCCTGTGACTTATACATACACACTTAGGAATATCGGAATAGTTCCGGTGTCTGATGTGACGATGGTCGGCGACTCTTGCAGTCCTATTATTCTTAAGTCAGGAGATATCAATAATGACTCTAAGCTGGATTTGGCTGAAACTTGGGTCTATACTTGTTCTAGATCACTAACAGCAACACATACGAATACAGTTGTGGCGACTGGCTGGGCTAACGGCATCAGCGCTGTCGATATTGCCAGCGCGACGGTGGTAGTCGGTTTGCCGATCGTGCCTCCATTGATTCATGTCGTAAAAGTCCCGAGTCCTTTGACTTTGCCGGCCAAAGGCGGTGCAGTCACTTATACCTATACTGTAACTAATCCCGGCACAGAACCTTTAAACAACGTTACGATTACTGATGATAAATGCACTGGCTTGCCTGGCCGTGTTATTGGCCATCCGGGAGATATTAATAAGAATAATTTGCTGGAAAGCAATGAGTCTTGGATATTTACTTGCAAGTCAAAACTTACGCAGACTACAGTTAATACGGTTACGGCGACTGGACAAGCTAATGGATTGACAGCAAAGGATTTGGCGCTCGCCACTGTAGTTGTGGCAGCTCCAAGCTTGCCCAATACAGGTATAGCGCCTGAGACGTCTCAAAACGTATTAATTTTTATTGGCTTATCTATTACAGCTCTAATATCAGCATTTGTGTTTCTAAGAAAACTGGCCGCTTAGTAAAATTTAGTTTTAATAATTTGCGCCAATCAACGGCCTCGCCTTGGCGAGGCCGTTGCCATATATATGCCGGTTAAAAAATCAGCATCACATAAGATATTAAATTTTAGCTTAGCAATTACCGGAGTTTTGGCTGTCGAGCTAATTTTGGCTATTGGCATGATTATTGTATTTGATTCTCCCATCGAAATTTCTTATGCTAAGCCGGTTGCCTTTGTTGCCATTAAATCTCCTGAAATAAATTCAACTGATGCTATCTGGAGTATAACTTATCCCAAGCCGGTAATTTCTGGTCTGCCGGTCAGGCTCATGATTCCTAAGATAAAAGTCGATGCCGCTTTCGAAACAGTCGGTTTGACGGCTCAAGGCGCGGTCGGTGTGCCGAAAAATCCCGTAAATGTGGCATGGTTCAATGTCTGGCCCCGTCCCGGTGATATCGGCAGCGCAATTATTACAGGCCATTACGGCCCTTGGAAAAATGGAGCAAAATCAGTTTTTAATAATTTGAATAAGTTACGCGTGGGCGATAAGTTATATATTGAGAATGACCGAGGAGAAATCCTGACTTTCGTGGTGCGGGAAATAAAAAGTTTTGGCGAAAAAAACGATGTACCGGAAATCTTCAGTTCGGCCGACAACGGCTCGCATCTCAATATAATTACTTGTGAGGGGATCTGGAATAGCAAGACAAAAAGCTATTCCAAAAGGCTAGTGATTTTTGCTGATAAAGAATAATTTATTTAAATAAAAAAATCCGTCCCTCTCCAGTTGTTTAAAACTGGGGATGAACGGTTTTGCGTAAAGTTCAAAATCAGCTGCTTAGCTGCTTAGCGCGAATGATTTTTCGAGATAGTTTATGGCATTCGGCAGAACGAGGTGTCCGCCGCCGTCAGAATTGTCTCGTTGTTTGCCTTCGGAGTCCCAGGACAGGCTCGGATAATCAACTAAGAGCGGCTGGATAAGACGGTCAAGATTGCCAGCTTCCAGTCCGCCTCCGACAACAAATGCATTGTCGCGTTTACAGCCAAGGAATTCGGCGAATCTCTCGAGCATGATGGACGTATATGCGGGATCAAGCTCAAGTCCGAATCCGCGACTTCTGTCAATTAGGAAGTAATCAGCTAAATTGCCGTAGGCTTTGGCGTAATTGCTGGCTGTTTCCTTGATTGACATACGCAATAAGTCCTTCAGGTGGGGTGAGACTTGCAAAATAAACTTCAATCTGGGACTTTGATCCCTGACACGTCGGATCGATTCCGCATCCGGCCAAGGAATATTGAGCTGTATACCGTTAAGATTCTCTCCGGCAAAATCCACGCATCGCATCAGATGGTCATAAAGCTTTTCCGGTTCACGCGTAGCGAAGTGCAAGCAGTTGAAGGCTCGCGAATCAGAAAAGAAAATCTTACGGAAATCTTCGCGGCGCGGAAACTTATTCCACAGGGTATTGCGCTGGCCGGAAATTGTCGTCGAGCTGGCGAGTACGCCGACCATGAATTTTCTTTGATTATCGGTTGGTACGCAAGCGAGGCACTCCTCGATCTCTGCTCTGGCCATGAAACCGGTAATGCCGACGTATGAATCAATTGGTCTTTTCATTTTCTTGTTCTCCGTTTGTTGGATTCAATATAGTCGCTAAGTGCAGGTAAATTGTCATGGTACATATTTATCCAGACTGCCGATGAGATAATCTTTCGCAAAAAAATAGCTCCAGATTAATCGGGTTTTCCAGCCTTGAATAAATCAGCATAGCAGACATCAGAAGTATTGTCAATCCCCAATATTTATGTTATATTATCGTCATATGTCTGCAATATCCTGGGTAGTTTTAATCATATTAGCCTTCATTTTCATCTCGGCCGGACTAGCGCTGGTGATGTATTTTTCTTTTTGGGCCAGCGACGGTAAGTTCTCGGCAATCGGAGCGGTGATTTTTTTGATTGTCTCTTTTGTGATGGCTATAATCATGCCCAATTATACCGCCTCGCCCATTATTCCTGCCACCATTATAGCCGGGTTTTTTTTGGTGGCGATCCTTGGCGTCGTGGCGCATTTCTTGCTGCCTAATTTCGATAATAAGGACGTGATCAAAGCAGCCAGGCCGATATTGCTTTTCAGCATTTTGTCGGGAATATTAGTGGCAGTGGCCAATATCGCCAAGGCATTCATCGCCTAGCCATTTGCTATTTATCATAGTGTATTCTAAGATACTCGTATCTTAAGGCAGTAATGCCTAAATCATAAACATATGACGGAAGAAGAAAAGCTAGATTTGGCAGAAAATGAGACTACGCCTCGCCAAGAACAGATTCCTTTAGCTGAGCCGGAGGAGGATGTGATTGAAACCGTAAATGAATATACGGAAATCGAACCGGCTGTTGCAGAGGAAGTTGCAGTTGAATCAACTCCTGATGAAGCTCCAGTCGAGACTGCTCTTGAAGCAGTTGACGAAGTTAAGGTTGATGAAGTAAAAATTGAAGATCTAGTAATTGAAGAAGTGCCTCAAGAAATTTTGGAATCGGCAGCAGTTGAAGAAATTCCTGCTGAGGAGATTAAAGAAGAAAAAGCTGAGGATAAAACAAAAAACAATAAGGAAAAAATGCCGGCAAATAAGATTATTGGCATAATAATCGTTTTAATTGTCATATTAGTAGTTGTGTTTTACGCCACGCGCAAGCCGGCTGCCGAAACTGCCGATGAAAACAAGCAAAGCATCACTGTTTCCAGCTCGCTGGAGCAGGGCAAGGTGAGCATTATTGAAGAAACGAAAAACGACATCAAAGTTTTAGTTAGCAATGGCGATGAGACAGCCTATTCTAAGACAAAAGTCACGGTCTATCTGGGCAATACGCAGAAAAATCCCAACAGCGCTGATTGTTCGCTGGCCTATCCGCTGGAACGGGAGATTGATAAGAAATATGATTCCAACATGATCAATACTATGATCGGTTTATTGGAACCGCTTTCTACGGGAGAGAAGGAAAAGGGCTATGTTGCGGTAATTCCCGCTGTTACAACGCTCAAATATTTAAAGCTCGATGATTCCGGAGTGATGTCCGTCAATCTGTCGGGCAATATCTCTAAGGCGGCCGGATCTTGTGCCGTTACGGCGATCAAATCGCAGATTAAGGAAACTATTTCCCAATTCGCTGCGGTCAAGGCGGTTGTCATCTGCATCGATGGCAATTGCAATGAAAGCGAGATATTGCAACCCTAAAATCAATTTCAAATTACGAATTTCAAATTACGAATTTTGATTTAATAAATGTCTAAAATATCTTATTATTTGCCTCGATTCTCGCCAAGGGTCGAGGTTTTTATTGGTTTAGATTTGTGTTATAATAGTATTGAATTCAATTCGTAATTCGTAATTCGTAATTCGTAATTCATAATTCATAATTCATAATTCGTAATTATTCTATGCTTTGGCTGCCCATAGCAATCCTGTCTTACGCCCTTAATGCCGGCTCGCTGGTAACGGATAAATTCCTGCTGTTAAAAAAAGTGACTCGTCCGGCAGTTTTCACGATGATAATCTGTTTGATGGGCATATTAGCGGTCGTGCTTTTGCCCTTCGGCTGGCAGATTCCTACCTCGTATGAATTATTTTTGGAGATATCCGCCGGCGTAATTTTCGCCTTGGCGCTGCTTTTGATGTTTGTTGCTTTGGATAAGGGCGAATCGTCGCGAGTCGTGCCTTTCTTGAACGGCTTGCAGCCGATATTTTTATTGCCGATGGCTTGGCTCTGGCTAGATGAAAAAGTAACGGAAAAATTCTTGATTGCTTTTATCCTGATTGTCGCCGGTTCTGTTTTGATTACTTGGGGCAAAGGCAAGGCAAAACGGCAGGCGTATGTCTGGGCGATTATTTCTGCTTTCTTATTCGCTTTTTCCATCGCGCTGTCAAAAATGGCGTTCAATTCGGCCGATACGTTCATTACGCCATTTGTCATGACCAGGATAGGTTCGGCCATCTTCGCTCTAGCTTTGATTTTCTGGCCGAAAAACATCAAGATGCTTAAAGAAGAATTGAAGAAACCGAGCGAAACGAGCATTTGGCTAGTAATTGGCGGCCAGATCGCCGGCGCTTCATCATCGTTGCTTTATAACCTAGCCATCGCTATTTCGGTTAATGCCACGGCGCTGGTCAATGCTTTGCAAGGAATGCAATACGTATTTCTATTGATAATCGTTACGGTCATGTCGAAATTGAATCCGAAGGCGCTCAATGAAAAAATGATTAGGAAAATCCTGGCGCAGAAAATAATCGCCACGGCGCTGATAATCGCCGGCTTGGCGGTTATGGCACTTTAGAAGTTTTCTCCCCCTTTTTCAAAGGGGGATTCGGATGCGACCATAAGGAGCATCGAAAGGGGGTTTAATTAATTTGAACTAAACCCCTCCTAACCTTCCCTTTGAAAAAGGGGAGGAATAATACGAAAAGCATTATGATTTTCTTCCTCAAACGCCACTGGATAATTATATCAATTCTATGTCTCATTATAGTTGCCATTGCCGCTGCGTACTTGGCGGATTTTTCCCGTCCTATGAACTGGGGCGTGACTTTTTCCGCCGATTACGCGCAAAATGAATTGGGGCTTGATTGGAAGGAAGCGTATATCGCCATTCTAGATGATTTGAAAGTTGATCGTATCCGCCTATCCGCTTATTGGAATAAAATCGAGGCTGAAGAGGGCAATTATGATTTTTCCGTTCTTGATTATCAGATAAATGAAGCGAGCAAACGTAATACTAAGATAATTTTAGCAGTCGGACGACGATTGCCGCGCTGGCCGGAATGCCATGATCCTGATTGGATAAAGTATGAGAATCCGATAGATGTCGATCTGGCTTTGGTAAAATATATCGAGACAGTCGTAAACAGGTATGAAAGCAATAAGAATATCATTTATTGGCAAGTAGAGAACGAGCCGTACCTCGGGACTTTCGGCGTTTGTCCGCCGGTTGATACTGCATTACTGAAAGAAGAAATAAAAATCGTTAAAAATATTGTTAATAAGCCGATTTTAGTTACTGACAGTGGTGAGCTATCGACTTGGTGGCCGATTTCTCATTCTGGCGGCGATATTCTTGGTACGACGCTTTATCGTGTAGTCTATAATCCGTATTTCGGTTATTTCCGCTGGTTCACTCCGCCTTTCTTCTATTGGTCTCGCATCCAATTATTACAGATGATAACGCCGATCAAAAGAGTGATTGCGGCCGAAGTGCAAGGCGAAAGCTGGCATAAAGCTGGGCAGAACTTATCGACTCTGACGATCGCCGAGCATAATGAGTCGATGAGCATCGGGCAATTCAAGCAGAATATAATATTCACCCGCAAGGCCGGATTCGATGAGGCGTATCTTTGGGGCGTGGAGTGGTGGTACTTGATGAAAACAAAAATGAACTATCCGGCCTATTGGAATGAGGCGAAGAAATTGTGGGCGAAATAAATTTATGAGAGAAGATCAATTATTTTTGCAGGATGCAGAAAATTTGGAAGTAAAATCAAGCATTCCTTTCGATGTAAGAGAATTGAAAATTCCTTTTGATTTTGCTGATATTTCACATATTGATTTTGAACAACAACAGGCTGAAGTATTCCATGCCTGGTATGACCATCAGGATGAACCGGTTATCAAATCAGTTAGTGACATTATGATAGCTGAACCTCAAACAGCTATTGATTATTTGCAGAATCTTTTGGCCTCCTCATATTTATTCGGCAAAAGAGCGGCCATCCGCCGCGAAGTCCAGAATCAATCTCGATTAGCGGAGGTTTATCCTGAAAAACAGCGCAATAAATTTGCTATTGATGATGCTGCTTTCCAGCAGGATGCGGTAATATTCTTATCGAATAATAAAAATCATCGGCTTGAAGAATTGTTTTGGGAGGATTTCCAGACTAATCAGGCATTGAATCGCAAAGGTGAAAAAGAGCAATCTGCGGGAAAAAGAGGTATTTTGGCGATGAAGAAAGTCATTGACGGCTTAACCGCTCAGGGCTTCGAAGTCTATTTGCCAGATCCGAAAATTGATGCCGTAGAAAAAATTGATTTGGTTGCGGTTAAAGCCGATGAATTATTATTTATCCAAGTAAAATCTCAAAATACAGGAAAAAATAAGGGTGATAAGTATAAGCAGGATAAATTGGAAATTTTTCATGATGCCGTTTCAAAATATAGCGGTTTGGTTGGCAGAGAAATAACAGGAAAGGTAGTTGAAGTATAGTATTTTGTAGCGCATTCATCTTTTAATAAATTGTGTAAGTCTATGAGAGAATTATTTGAAAAAAAGAAGGATTTTGTTGAAGAAAGAGTCGGTGAAAATATTATAATCAGGAAGATTCCTGACACCGTTACGATGGAAAATAAAGCGGAAGAGCAGCAGAAGGAAAAATCAGAAGCACCAGAAAAAGAGCCGCGTAGACTCGAAGAATTTTCTGAAATCAGTGTCGAGGAAGCGCAGAATATTTTGAAGTATCTTGTTATTCATGGTGATAATTTCGAGGGCAAAGCTTTGACAGCAGAAGACCTTGTAGGCGCCGGGCAGGAACCGAAATATATTGCCACAATCGGCGGACGCAAGATTTTTTTGGCCAAACAGCCATATCTGTTCAATGATCGCCCTTGTATGACGGTTTATGTTGTGGGCGATGATGAAAATACATTCATTCCTCGCACATATTATCTTAGTAATTCATCTGCTAGCTGGCGCTATTTGCCGGAGTATACTATTGATGATTTTGGTCGAGTTGATTATTACAGCAAGGGTTATGAAGAGCAAAGTTTGAATGCTCCACTATCGGTACAGAAAAAAATGGCCAGTTTGAGCGGCGAGAAGGATGCCGCCAGTTATTTGGTGAACGCTGATTTGATTTTTGCCGGCACGGCCAGATATATGGATTACACGAATCAACAGTATCAGTCGTATTATGGTAATGTGGAATCAAAGCCGATTAATGTCGAGGGAGATTTTTATTTGAAGAAAGATGGTATGCCGTGGGATCCGTATAAGACGCTTTATGGCTCCTTGCCTAAGCAGAAGCCGAAAGACCTTGCTTTTCGCCATGAATCAGATGAACCGGATTTTTCCCGCGCTGTAGATAGTTGGGTACAGCAATCAGATTTATATGGTGCGGTGGAAATCCATGTCTTCGAATCGCATGACGGAGAGAATATGTATGTTTTCGCCAGAGACGAAGCGGGACGGTCATGGCTGATGGGCGGCGAGACGACGAGCGAAGTCGGCCCTAACGGACTTAGAAAAACGTGGCTTAATCTTGGCGATTTGTTTACTCCGGCCTATGAATATATAACTCAGACGGGCGGTTTTGGCAATATTAGATTGATGAAGAAAGAGTATACGGACATGTATGCTAATTATTTGAGTAAGATTCCGTTGATTAAGAAGTTTGAAAAAGCGGTTAAAAAATAATTAAATATGAGTTTAGCCAGAAAAATAGCTCGAAATACTTTGTGGCAAGTCATCGGCAAAGTCATTGCTACAATCGTGGGCTTAGCCACAATCGCTTTGATGACCCGCTATTTGGGGCAGAAAGGTTTCGGCTATTACACGACGATTATATCTTATCTGCAGTTTTTCGGCGTGTTGATTGATTTTGGTCTGCAGATGACGACGGCGCAATTGCTCTCAAGGCCGGGCGCTGACGAGTCCAAAATTTTTGGCAATCTGATCGCAGTCAGATTGATTTCTGCCGTGCTGTTTTTAGGTACTGGCACGCTGTTGGTTTTTATTCTGCCATATCCGCCCATCGTCAAGATCGGCGTCGCCATCGCTTCGGCTTCATTTTTTTTCAGCTCCTTGCAATCCGTTCTGGTCGGCTTATACCAGAAGCATATGGCTATGGCCGAAGTGGCGATTGCGGAAGTCTGGGGACGTTTGGCACTTTTGGCCGGTATCTGGCTGAGCGTTTATTATAACTTGGGGTTTTATCCGGTTATCATCGCCGTCGCCATTGGCAGTTTTGTAAATTTCGCCTTCTTATTTTTCAAATCAAAAAAATATCTGGCGTATAGACCTCGCTTGGACAAGCCGGTGCTCAAGGATATCTGGGACACTTCCTGGCCGCTGGCCATCACGATCTCTTTGACCCTGGTTTATTTCCGCGCTGATACTATCATCTTATCATTCGTTCGGCCGGCGGAAGAAGTCGGTATCTATGGCGCGGCTTATAAGGTGCTGGAAATACTGATTCAATTTCCGTATTTGTTTCTCGGTTTGACTTTACCGCTCATGACTCAATTTTATCCGACGAGCCGTGAATTGTTCAATAAGATACTGCAGAAGTCCTTTGATTTCATGGCAATCCTGGCTGTGCCGATGGTCTTCGCCACTTGGCTTTTGGCGGAGAAAATCATGGTTTTCGTTGCTGGCTCGGAATTCGCTGTCGCCGGCGGACCGCTGAGGATCTTAATCGTGGCTACGGCCATGATTTATTTCGGCGCGCTCTTCGGCTATGCCATCGTGGCCACTGGTTTTCAGAAAAAAATGATCGGCTTCTATGTTTTTGACGCTATTTTTTCTCTTACCGCCTACCTGATTTTTATTCCGCTTTATTCCTACTGGGCTGGCGCTACTTTAACTTTATTGACGGAAGCTATTATCGCATTTTCTGCCTGGCATATTCTGAAGAAATATACCGGATCAAAAATCAAGTTGAGAATTTTTGGCAAAACTATTTTAAGCTCGCTTGCGATGTGCGCTGTCTTGTGGCCATTGCTCAATCAATCGATTCTGACTTTGGTCATAATCGGCGCGGTCGTTTATTTTTTGGCGCTCTATCTACTTAAGGGTTATGACAGGAAAGAAGTGGCGGATATGTTCACACTGAAAATTAAGAATTAAATAATCATATGCTGACATATTTTATCCTGCTTATTGCCGCCGCAATTTTTGCCGCTTTTGCCTATTATCGCCCGCTTTTTGCGCTTTATGCGATCGTGGCGCTATTGCCGACGTATCTGATCCGCTTCAGTTTGTTCGGCATTCCCATGACGTGGCTAGAGGCAATGATAATTATTTTGGCAATTATTCTGCTGATCAAGAAGAAAATTGACTTCAATAAAATCCGACAGGATTATTTTTTCTGGCCGATTATCGCTATTTTAGTAGCAGCAACTTTGGCAGTATTTGTTTCTCCAGACAAGCTGCACGCGCTCGGCGCTTGGAAGGCGTATTTTATCGAACCGATAATTTTTTATTGGCTGATGCTGTCTGTTATCCTCGTCAGAAGGCAGCTGGAAGGCCTATTTTGGGCACTAGGGCTGTCCGTCATCTATTTAGGATTATCCGCCATACTCCAGAAGATCTTCGTCGTAGGCGTGCCACAGGCCTTCCTGACCGCATCAGGAGCGGTCAATCGAGTCGTTTCTGTTTTTGGCTACCCGAATGCTTTAGGCCTGTTTTTGGGGCCAATTGTCGTTGTTTTTCTCGGTTTCCTGTTTTATAAGAATCCCGATCCGCTGATGCTGTATTCCACTAATGCTCAGAGATTCTGGCTTAAGCTTTGTATTGTGGCATTGGGCTTTTGGACTATAGTCAATGCGCAATCCGAGGGAGCAATCCTCGCTGTCTTGATCGTCGGCTGGCTGATGCTTCTTTTTATGAAAAAAACCAGGACTTTAGCCTTGATTCTGCTCGGTTTGTCTGCTATACTGCTAATCGCTAACTCCGGGCTGCGCGACTTCATTTTCTCAAAGATTTTCTTGCAGGATTGGTCGGGACAAGTCAGATTGGCCATATGGAGTGAGACTTGGACGATGTTGAAAGCGCATTGGTTTTTTGGCGCCGGTTTGGCCGGTTATCCGATAGCGATCATTCCATATCATACTAATATATGGATGGAAATTTTCCCCTATCCGCATACAATGTTGTTTAATTTCTGGAGCGAGCTGGGATTAGTTGGTGTCGCTGCTTTCATCTGGCTGGGAGTGAAATATTTTTGGCTAAATATTAAAAATCTTTTTTCCATTTGCTGCGGTTATTCTTACGGCTTGCCGTTCAATAAGTTGGCCAGCTTCGTTTTCATTTTAGCGGGATTGGAAATAATCATCCATGGTTTGGTCGATGTGCCGTATTTCAAGAATGATTTGTCCGTGCTGTTCTGGCTGCTCATCGGAGTTGCGAGTTTGAATGTGAAGCTGAAAAAGTAGTTGGAGAGGTGACTGAGTGGTTGCATAATATCACCACGATATGATATAATCCTGTTATGGATCGGATTATATTTAAAAAGGGACTTCAAAATAAGTTTTTATTCGAAATCAAACTAGCAAGCTCACTTAATAATAAAGAACTTGGTAATCTTTGTAGTGTTCATGGGCATACGATAGGTGATTGGATGAAGGAATCGTCCTCAATGCCATTTGATATTGCGGACAAATTATCACAAAAATTTAATATTGATTTGCCTGATTATAGAGTGGAATCATCTAGTCAACGTTTAAGCAGAGCTGGTAAAATAGGCGGAAGAGCAAGATTTGAAAAATATGGTATTTTGGGGGACATTGAAAGCCGGCGTAGAGGTGGAACTAATTCTCAAATCATTCATAAGTTATTAGGCACTGATTTCAAGCAGAGGAAGAAAATTAAAAACATAAGGAGATCGTTAGATCTAGCTGAGTTTATTGGAATAATGTTGGGAGATGGAGGTATTGCAAATTATCATATTTCAATATCTTTGAATAGTTCGACAGATTTGAAATATTCAGCGTATGTCGTGCGTTTATCAGAAAAACTATTCGGTTTAAAGGCCCGTAAGTATTTTCGTGAAAAGACCTGCTTAAATGTCTGTATCGCAGGTGTTGGTTTGGTTGAGTATTTAATCGGTCAAGGCCTCAGTCATAATAAAGTAGCGGATCAAGTCGGAGTACCATTATGGATAACAAACGAAATTAATTATCGTAGGGCATGCTTAAAAGGGCTAATTGATACTGATGGCAGTGTGTATGTTGACCGGCATAAGGGTTTAAAACATAACTATGCCAGCGTATGTTTAGATTTTTCAAATCGTTCTTTGCCGTTACTGGATTTTGTTTATGATACATTGGTATTGTTTGATTTGCATCCTCGAAAATATAAATTTAGCATAAAGCTGAGAAAAGCCGCCGACGTTGTAAAATATTTTGAAAAAATTGGCTCAAGCAATGCAAAGCATAAAGATAGATATAAATTTTTCCGAAAAAAATATGGAGAGGTCGCATAGTGGCTGAGTGCCCTGCTCTCGAAAAGCAGTAGGTCTTTACGGATCTCGGGAGTTCGAATCTCCCCCTCTCCGCCA
>JBAYGU010000019.1:0-16351 GCA_041666505.1 Candidatus Buchananbacteria bacterium
GGATGTTTAGAGTATGCGACCCCGGAAGAAAAATTGAGGGAGCACAGAAAGACAAAAAAACAGCCTGGCGGCTGTTAGAAAACTAAAACATGAGTGTTCTAATTGACCCCTGCGGGTAGGAAATTGTTACTGACACCAATATACTCCTTTAAACTTTTACTGTCAAGATTTACATGACATCAGAGGGTTGGATATGGATATATCCGCCCTCTTTTAAATTGCCCAATTTGAGTTTCGCGATCCTGACGCGCTTCAAATCCAACACTTCATAACCTTGCTTTTCGGCCATACGCCTGATTTGCCGATTCACTCCTTCTTTCAAAATCAAATTGATTTTATTGCCATTCTGGCCAATGACTTTGACCGGATGCAATTTTTTTCCTTCCAATTCCAAACCGCGCTCGAACAGCCGCTTATCTTTATCCAAGAGCGGCCGATCCAGAGTCACTTCATATTCCTTCTCACATTCGAATTTCGCCTGAGTCAGCTTATAGGCGAAGTCGCCGTCATCGGTCAAGATGATCAAGCCGCGGGAATCCTTATCCAATCTGCCGACCGGAAAAACTCTCTCCTTAATCGTCTTCACTAGTTCCATGACGGATTTGCCCTGGGCACTAGTCGCGCTCGTAATATAATTAACGGGCTTATTCAAGGCAAAATAAACTTTCTGCTGTGCCAATTCCAGCTTCCGCTTGCCGATATATATATCGTCTTTAACTTCATCGATGACCGTGCCCAATTCCTTGACGATTTTGCCATTAACCTTGATCTGGCCATTTTCAATCAACTCATCGGCCTTGCGTCTTGAGCAGACTCCAGCCTGAGCAATAAATTTGTTCAGTCTCATAAATTATGGTTTGCGGCAGATTATGCTCCAATGCCAGTTAGTTAGATTAATGATCGGCACATAAGATATTACACGATCGATAACACATAATATTTTTTGAACGTTCCGATCAGGCTTCAGGCTGAGTTTTAACAGCTTATTAAAAAGTCTGAGTCCGGAATCATAATATTCGCCAAAATACTTTTCCCTATACACTCTAATAACTTCCAAGCCGGCGCTCTCGCAGATTTTCCGTAACTGCTTTTTAGTGAATCCTTGCGTCGTATCATCTGCAATCGAATGGAATTTCAAATCAGATCCGCCGCGGATCATTTTTTTCATCGGCTCCAACAACCTGAATACCGTAAAATACGGCCACGAACTTGGCTCCAAGCCCAATATCACTAAGCCTCCCCTTTTTGCAACTCGACTCATTTCTATGATAGCCGCATTAGGATCGGGCAAATGATGAAATGAAGCGGAAATGAAAACTCCGTCGAAATATTCATCAGCAAACGGCATTTTTTCGGCATCGCAAATCAGGAATTCGCCATTGCCGGATATGCCGAGCTTTTCATAAATCCTCTTGGCTTTATTCACTGCCTCCGGCGCGATATCCGTCTCAAAAACCTTGAAGTCTGCTTGCGCCAACTCGATGCCATCGCACCTAATCCCGCAAGCTAACTCTAAAATCCTACTTCCTTTGGGCAGTTTCATCAAATAATCTTTAAAATCATCATGATAAGGCAAATCCCTGTCTGACTGCCAAGCCATGATCTGCTTGCTATAGAAATCACTCCAATATTTGCTTTCCTGTTCTTTAAATTCCATGTTTTTTTCTGATTATTTCCATACCTCTTTGATACTTAGCAATCTGATCTTCAACTGATTTAGGCTTGAACGGAAATTTAAAAAGCATTTTAGGAAACCAGGAGCTCATCGTGCCCCTTGCTTTGATTTCAAAAAGAATTTCAGGAATAAAGATTCCTTTGCCGCCTTTCTCCGCGATCATTAAAAATAAATCCCAATCCTGGAATTTCTTCAAGCTTTCATCGAAGCCAGGGAAAGCGTTGCGTTTGATCAAGGATGATGTGTGGATGTAGGGCATCTGCTTCAGCTTTTGCGCGTCATACGGCCAGAGCTTGAATTTTTTCCAACCCAGCCAGAATGAAGAGTATGCGAAAGAAACCGATTCATCGCTTTTCAAGGCGAGGATCATCTTTTCCAGCATAGCTGGCTTCATAACGATATCGGCATCCAGAAAAATTACGTATTCGCCCTGGCTGAATTTGAAGCCGTAATTGCGAGCTGCCGGAGCGCCCTTATTCTCCTGACTGATTATAGTAATTTTTTTCTTGCAATTAGTAAGCGCCAAAAGCATATCGTCCGTCGAGCCGTCATCGACGACAATAACTTCAATATCTCTATATGTCTGATTGAAGATGCTATCCAAGCATTTCTGAATCGTCTTTTCTGCGTTGTAGGCAGGAATGATTACTGAGATCATAATGCGAATTAGTAGCAATTTAATTAAGAATTTCTAAAATTTTCTTCATCTGTAAATCCCAAGAAAAATTCTTCGCCCAAGCCTGTCCGGCCTTAGACATCTTCTCCCATAATTCCCTATCCAGAGCAACCTTTAATATTGCGTCGCGGATTTCCTTGGCCGATTTGGGATCCACCAGCAAACCGGTTTCTCCGTCTTTGACTGCCTCTATTGACCCGCCGATCTTTGAAGCAATAACCACAGTCTTGGCTGCAGCCGCCTCAAGATACGAAATGCCAAAGCCCTCGGGCTTGGCGGAAACCGTGATATAAATATGCGACAATTGGTAATAGAAAGTCTTGGCCGCCATATCTCCCCTGACCGCTCCGGTAAAAATCACGTTGTATTTCAAATCATAACTTTGTACCAATGACTTCAAGTTTTCTATTTCCGAGCCGTCGCCTACGATCACGTATTTCAATTGCGGCACAATCTTAAGCATTTCCGGCATTAATTTTATTATTTCGGCATAATTCTTTTCCGGCTCGACTCGCCCCAGAGACATCATCACAATATCATTATCATCGAGGCCCATCAGCTTCTTGCGGCCGGAAAAATCATCGACAGGCACATTCAATCCGTCGAAGTCAACACCGGGATAAATTATCTCCAGCTTGGCATCATTGCCGATCAGGCGCTTCAATTCATCATAGATGAACTTGCTGTTGGCAACAAATTTCTTGCACAAAGGATGGCGATATGATTTCTTAAGCGCGCGGACCTGCCAGATGTCGTGCTGGATCTGCATAATATCTGTGCCGTGGCCGAAGATAAAATACGGCAGATTCAAT
Organism: Candidatus Buchananbacteria bacterium; assembly: GCA_041666505.1. Classification (GTDB taxonomy): domain Bacteria; phylum Patescibacteriota; class Patescibacteriia; order 2-01-FULL-39-33; family 2-01-FULL-39-33; genus CAISTG01. The sequence goes on from JBAYGU010000019.1 coordinate 3,164, forward strand.
TTCGCACCCAATAGGCACAAGGGATGGAAATGGCCGAAAATTATCTGCTCGATTTTCTCCGCTTTGATTATTTTTAATATTTCCCCTTTCAGCGGAGTCCAGCGCGGCGGAATCTTGCCGCTGAAAAATTCCGTCCGATACACTTTGTATTTCTGTTTGGCATCGAATTCTGCTGATTCAGGATGATTCTGCGCCAAAACGACAATGCTCGCCGGATCCATTCTAGAGCAGACGTTGCTATAGTAGTTCTCGATGCCGCCAATCGCCGGCGGAAACGAATATGTTATAAGTAATGTTTTTTTCATAAAATTTCTTCTGTTTCAATATTGTTCTTGGCAGCTCCTTTCCTGAGCGATCCAATAAACTCCTTAATCGCCCTGATCGAGAATATCTTAAGCAGATAGGCCAGAATCAAATATACGATAACGCCGGCAATTACCGCCGCAACAAAATTAAATTCAATCTTAATAATCCAAACAACAGCAAACATTGTAATGCAAGCAAGAAGAATTTTCATACTCGACCACAACAAATATTTTTTGTCATATGGAGTTATACGATTAACCACCATCAAACCTAGAATGAACAAGATAATGTAACTGGCCAGATTGGCGATTGCGGCACCATTGTAACTAAGAAATGGAATGAGCAAGAAATTTAAGATGACGCTAGCAAGCGCTGTAATGCCCATATTGATCGTATGCCGCTTCTGCTGATCACAGGCATTGAGCAAGGCGCCGATCGGAAAGCACAGGAAGACGAACAACATTGAAGCCATCAATATCTGCAAGGGCAATACCGATGCGGCATAAGCCGAACCAAAAACCATGGGAATGGCCGGATCAGCGATGGCGATAACGCCGAAAACCATCGGACCAGCGAGGAAAACCAGCCAGAACATCGACTTGGTGAATAATTTGGATAGATTTTCCTTGGAGTGCGCCCAATAAGTCGAAAATGCCGGATAAAGCGAAGCCGAAAAGGCCAAGGCGGCGAATTGCAATGCAAAGGCGACTTTGAAAGCCGCCGAATAGATGCCGACAGCGTGATCGCCGGACAGTTTTGACAGAATTACTACATCAGTAGAAGAAAATATTCGAGAAAATATGCCTGCAACGGCAAAAGGCAATGACAGCGCCAATAACATCTTAATCATTGGCCAATCAAATGATATTTTAACTTTAATCTTAAATACCCTATTCAAATTGAACGCCGACCAAATAAGATTCGCCAGACTGGATATGGCATATACGCCCATGACTAAAACAGGATTTACCCGCATTAGCAGCAATGTTCCGCCCAACAGCAAAACAATTAACTGATTACCGATCGTTCCGATTGATTCATAACCAAGATTCTGCCAGCCTCGGATAACGCTATAAATACTCAAAGTCAAAGAATCAATCAGCATAACCAGGGCCGATACATAAACCAGCTGTCTAGTACCGACAGGATATCCCATTAGATTTACAGCCGCTACAATCACCAAATATAGCAGCAAAGCGGCTAACAGCTTAAAGCCGATTGTGCTCGCCAAATACTTTTCTGCTTTTTTCTTATCCCGCGCCGTCTCACGAATCAATATCTGCGACAAGCCCAAATCTAAAAAAATCGCAAACAACGCGGCAAAGCTGAGGGCAAAAGTGAATCTCCCCTGCCCTGCCACTCCCAGACTGCGGGCCAGAATGATAAAAAAGCCAAAAGACAGGACTTTTTGCATCGCTAAAGCCGCACTGTAATATACCGTGTTTTTTGCCAGATTTCTCTCACTCATATTGGTTGAATTATATCAGAAAATCGGCCTTAAAACAAAACTTCCTTAACTTGACATAAATATTATTGTGTGATATGTTTGAAGCGTGAAATTAGCTCCTTAATACTCGGTCATGTCATTATTACTGATTTAAAACAAAGGGAAAGGAGTATCAAATGAAGAGCGAGACGAATATTAGCGGGGAAGATCGCATCAATGTCGTGATTGAGAACAGGATCGGCGGACGCTATTTTACTACTGTTACAAGACAGAGGCTTGCGGAAATGGAAAAAGAAGCTGCAGAGAATTTGACAGGTCAACAGATCGTTGCCAGCGGCATGACAGACACAGAAGCTACGCAAATTTGTCAACGCGCATTGACGCCGGAAGTAATGGAACAGCATATTGAGGAAAGACCGACAGACGCATTGAAGCTAATGGCGGCAAAATATGAGTAACGCAAAAAAGCCACGGAATTGATCCGTGGCTCTTTTAATATATAGATTCTTGAATTTAATTTTAACGTTTCGCCCATTGTGGAGCGCGGCGGGCGCGTTTAAGACCGGGCTTCTTTCTTTCTTTAACGCGAGGATCGCGAGTCAAAAGTCCTTCAGCTTTAAGCACTGATCTGAGTTCAGGATTCAAGACGATCAAGGCTCTGGCGATGCCATGCCTGACAGCGGAGCTCTGAGCGATCTTGCCGCTGCCGACAACCTTGATGAGCAAATTAGTATTCTTATCATGCCCAGTCAGGATCAAAGGCTTCAAAACAACATTCTGCATATCCAGGGTCGGGAAATATTCCTTGAATTCCAAGCCGTTGACCGTGATATCGCCCTTGCCCTTCAAAAATAACCGAACGCGCGCAGTAGCAGTCTTGCGTCCGCCGCGGCCGTAAAAATATTTTTCCTTGCTACCTGTCGCCTTTTTTGTTTCTGCCGCTTTGACGGCTGGTTTCTTGCTATCCATAGTTATTTAACAATTTTTAATCTCTTGATCATCCTGTCGCGCAATTTATTCTTAGGCAACATACCCATAACTGCAGTTCTTAAAACTTCGCCCGGATTCTTGGCAAAAACATCGCGTACCAGCTTTTTTCTCAAGCTGCCCGGATGAGTCGTATGCCAGATATATTCTTTTTGCTCCAATTTCTTGCCAGTGAACTTAATACCCTGGCAATTCGAAATCTCGACGATATCTCCCTCGTCCCTGGCAGGATCGAAAGTCGCTTTGTTCTTGCCGCGCAGAAGAATGGCGATTTTAGTCGCTAGTCTGCCCAAGGGAATTCCTGTGGCATCAATCTGATGAATTTTTCTATCTATTGTTTCCATAGTATTTATTTAACCATTTCGATAATTGCCACCTCAGCGCCATCATTCTGGCGCGGAGCCAATTTGATGATCCTGGTATAGCCGCCTTTTCTTTCTTTATAGCGAGGTCCTACGACTTCGAATAATTTCTTGACTGCGCCGTCTGTATAGAGGAATTTCAATGCTTGTCTGCGATTATGCAAGGTATCGGTTTTGCCCAAAGTGATGTATTTCTCAGCCAGCGGCCTCAAGGCCTTGGCCTTAGCAGTCGTAGTCTTGATTTTTTCATACACGATAAAGCTCGTCACGAGAGAACGCATTAATGCTTCTCGGGGCGCTTTTGTCCGACCTAATACTTTTCCTTTTCTGTTATGACGCATATTTTAATTCGTAATTCGTAATTTGAAATTTGTAATTATTATACTGTGTCTCCAAGTTCACTGCCGACTTTCTTCGGGCGACCACGTCTTTTCGGAGCAACTTCTTCCACTTCATCTTCAATAGCCTCTTTAGCTTCTTCGCCCAATGGGATTTCTTCCAAAACTTCTTCCGCTTTTTCTTCTGCAGCAACTTCCGGCAGAATAATCGGAGCCTCAACATCGATTTCCTCGATTTCCCTGGTTCCGCCTTCCATTATCCAGCTAAATTGATTAGTCAGGATTTCTGCAGCCTTCTTGACTGCATCGATCGGACTGATCGTTCCGTCGGTCATCACATCCAATACCAGCTTGTCATAATCGGTCTTTTGTCCGACACGAGTCGCATCAACGGCAATGCCTACATTAATAACAGGAGTGAAGATGGAATCAACAGCGATATTGCCGATTTCTCCCTTGCCTCTTTCCTGTTCCTCAACTGGAACATAACCAATGCCTTTTGATACCGTAAGTTCCATTTCTATTGCTGCACTCTCATCCGTCAAGTTAGCGATGACTGCGTCGCCATTGACGACTTCAGCATCAAGGGATTTTTCGACGCTAGAGGCCGTAACTTTGCCCTTGCCCGAGGCCGATAATTTCAAAACGACCGGTTCTTCGGAATAAACTTTGAATCTTAATGTCTTAAGAGCCAAGATTATTTCCAAAACATCTTCCGGCACATTCTCCAGACTGGAAAATTCATGCTTAACGCCTTTGATATTGACGGCAGTAACAGCGCCACCCGGCAAGGAAGACAAGATTGTCCGCCTTAAGCCGTTGCCTAAAGTCAAACCGTAGCCGGGAAAGCATGGTTCGATGATGATCTTGGCGTGCTTGCCCTCGACGATCTCTTCAGCGTAGAATTTTTTTGGTAATGGTATGTGTTTCATAATTAGTCCTCCTTATTTTATTATGATACTTATTATATATGATACTAATATACGAATTGTACGAATGATACTAATGAATACGAATTATTTCTGAAATTATTCGTACCTATTCGTAACATTAGTAAATTAGTATATTCGTATCTTTAAATTTATTTGCTATAGAACTCGACGATCGTCCTCCAGTCAATATTGACGGCGATATCGCCCAATTTCGGCAGGCTGGTAACTTTGCCTTCCGCCTTATCCAAGCTGACAGACAGCCAAGCAGGGATATTTTCCGCCTTCTTGACGCGGGCAGCGACGCTGGCATAGCCCGGTTTATTGCTGGCGCGTTCAGACATGGAAATAATATCGCCTACTTTGACCTGGTATGATGGAATGTTGACTTTCTTGCCGTTGACTCTGACATGGCAGTGGGAAACCATCTGACGGGCGGCTCTCCTGGAAGTGGCGAAGCCCAAGCGATAAGCGGTATTGTCTAAGCGGCTTTCCAAGAAACGGAAAATCAATTCACCAGTGTTGCCTTCTTTGACCTTGGCTTTTTCGAAGTAATTCCAGAATTGCAATTCCAAAACACCATAAATGCGTTTGGCTTTCTGCTTTTCCTTCAGCTGTTTGCCATAGTTAGTGATTTTTCCGACTCTAGCTGTCGGGCCATGGACGCCAGGAATGAAATTCCTTTTGACGATGGCGCATTTGGTGCCGTTGCATCTTTCACCCTTCAAAAAAAGCTTCTCGCCTGCGCGGCGGCACTTTTTGCACATTGAATTTTCTGTATATTTTGTTGCCATAGTGATGGTTATTATACTCTGCGAGGTCTTGGAGCCCTGCAACCGTTATGAGGGATCGGAGTGATATCTTTGATGCTAGTGACAGTAAAGCCATTGGCATTCAAGGCGCGAACAGCAGCTTCACGGCCGCCGCCGATTCCTTTGACAAAGACGGAAACCTCCTTCAAACCGTATTTCTTGACCTTTTCCGCAGCATTCTTAACAATTAATGTTGAAGCATATGGAGTAGCCTTCTTCGGCCCCTTGAATCCGCATTGTCCGGCGCTGCACCAGCTCAAAACATTGCCGTTTTGATCGGTGAAAGTGACAATGGTGTTGTTATAAGTCGCCTTGACATATGTGCGGCCGGTAGTTACCTGCCTGACAACAGCTGATTTCTTGCTTTTCTTCTTGGCTGTTCCCTTAGTGGCTTTTTCCGGCGCCGCAACAACTGCCTCATTTTTGGAGACTTGGTCCGCCGCGGCGGATTCGACTATTGGTTGATCGTTGAATATATCTTCAGACATAATTATATTATCTTTTTTCCGCGCTAGCGGATTAATTCGTATTTATGGAGTTAAATTAGTAATTTGAAATTCGTAATTCGTAATTATTTTTTTAAGTCTTCGCTCCGAGGTCTTTTCTGCCCGATCCGGCCGTCTTTCTGACATTGCCTCTGACAGTTCTGCTATTGGTCTTCGTTCTCTGACCTCTGACTGGCAATGACCTCATATGGCGCACGCCGCGGAAGCATTTGATTTCCTTCAAGCGCTTGATATTGCTCATAACTTCGCGCTTCAAATCGCCTTCGATCGGAAAGCCGCCTTTTTCAACGGCATTTCTCAAAGCGATAACTTGCTCATCGCTCAAATCATTGACTCTGGTATCTAGGCCGATTTTGACGCTCTTAAGGATTTTAATAGCGCGCGGCCGGCCAATGCCGAAAATATATGTCAAAGCGATTTCGACTCTTTTATTGTTAGGGATGTTTACTCCGGCGATTCTTACTGCCATATTTAAAAAATTAAAAATTAAAAATTAAAAATTTCACCATCTAGCCTTGGCGCTGTTTGTGCTTGGCGGTGGAGCAGATGACGACGACACGTTTCTTGCGCCTGACAATCTGGCAATTCTTACAGATTTTTTTGACCGATGATCTAACTTTCATAATATATAAGTGAAAAATTATATTGACGTAGAATAATAGACGTTACTGCGCTTAAAGCGAGTAAACTTTATTGGCAAAAATATTTTAATGGATTATTACCGCGATTAGTAGCGATAAATTATTCGTCCGCGCGTCAGGTCGTATGGGGTCATTTGAACTTTGACTCTATCACCAGGAAGAAGCCGGATGTTGAACATCCTCATTTTGCCCGAGAGATGGGTTAGGATCTCATGACCGTTTTCCAGTTTGACCCGGAAACTCGCGGATGGAAGCAACTCCACCACTTCGCCGTCAAGCTCCAAAAAATCCTTGGATACCGCGGCTACATCTTCATTTTTAGCCATTATCTATTATTATTAATTGACAAGCAATCTTCAATCAAAACCAAAATTATGACTCCGCTGAGCATACTGGTTTAATCGGTTTGATTTTGATTAATTTGAGCGAAATTTATGCTTTTAATCTCTTAGGATTATTATAGCAAATTAGCCTGATTTGTCAATAGCTTTAGTACTTTCTTAATCTTATAGCAAATAAAGATTAATGTCAAGAATATTACTACTGATTTATTATTAATATAATATGGCTAAATTTAGGCAATTTATTATATATGTGGATAAATAATTTCAATTTGCTTGACAAAATATGTAATGTATGCTATTATTATCTATTGTTGTTATCTTGATTTCGGCCTGCCGTAAATGGATTTCAGGAGTTCGCCTATGGCTTTTGGCTAGTAAGTGACAGCAGGAATATCCTAATCGGACTTCCTAGCCTAACTGAAACCAAAAGAGATACGGGGGAATATTCCGATCCCTTACTGGCACTTGTGCCCAGACAAGATTGTCGCAATATGTGTCCAAACAATGTCCCTTTCAGTCAAGCCGAGGAGGCTCAAATGAAGCTGAAGATGCCATGGATCCGCTGAGACTAATCTTTCGTAGTAAAGGATTTTTAGTCTTTAACAAACCCGCAGGCTTGCCCACAAGGATAGAGGGCAATGACTGCGGGAGGTACGGCAGAGAACTTTGGGAATTGGCCCAGGAACTAATCCCCGATGGAAATATCGCGCATCGCATCGACATGAACACGTCCGGATGCGTGATTGCCGGGGAATCATTCCGCCATATCCGCTATCTGCAAAGGAATTGGCACCAGATTACGACGAAAACGTATCTGGCGTTGATCCAAACTCCCGCATGGCGAAAAAAAGTCGTCAGTGATCCCATTGACGGCAAGTCCGCCAAAACCGTTTTCTCGGTTCTTGAACAGACTGGGGAAATCGCGGTGGTACAATGTGAGTTGGTCCAAAGCGGACGGACTCATCAAATCCGAAAGCATCTGCAGTCTATTGGTTCTCCTATTATCGGCGACCGCCGTTACGGAGGAGACGAATCAAGACACCGAGACGGACAGATGCTGCATGCCTGGAGGCTGCGATTCGATCTGCCGGATAATTACGGCCGGCCAGGAACGCAGTCATGCGTCGTGCAGGCAGAAGTGCCAAGCGATTTCAAATCGCAGGCGCCAAATATTAATTGGGGACGGTTAGATAAAGCCGCCACCAACCAAACCTTGGCCAAGTGGAATTTATAACGTACGAAACCCCCGAGTTGCGAAAGCAGCTCGGGGGTGTTTTATTTTATCTAAATTATTCAACGGGGTTAATTTATTCCAATATCGCTTTAATCCTTCTGACGCCTGATGAGCTGGATTCTTCCTTAACGATTTTGAAGTGTCCGAGATTGCCTGTCCGCTGAGCATGGGGGCCGCCGCAGATTTCTTGCGAGAAGCATTCGGTCGGAACGGAAAATTTGCCCACGGAATAGACTTTAACCTTATCGCCGTATTTGCTTTCAAAGATTCCCATCGCTCCCCTGGCCTTGGCCTCGTCCAAAGTCAATTCCTCGCAGATGACCGGCTTGTCTTTGGCGATTTCCAAGTTCACCAAATCCTCCACTTCTTTGATCTGCTCAGCAGTCATCTTATCGGGATGGGAAAAATCATAACGAATGCGCTCCGGAGTGATATTGGAGCCACGCTGATAAACATGGTCACCCAAAACTTTGCGCAGAGCTGCTAAAAGCAGATGAGTGGCAGTATGCATCTTCGCCGACATTTCGGAATTATCCGCTAATCCGCCTTTGAATTTTTTCTCGCCGCCAGTCCGTGATAAATCTTGATGAGCGGAGAATTCATTGACATACTCCGCCTCATCGATTTCCAATCCTTTTTCTTTCGCCAACTCGCGCGTAATCTCAACTGGAAAGCCGTAAGTGGAAAATAAAATAAAAGCATCACGGCCGGAAATCTTGCCATCCTCAACCTTAAGCTTCTCGAATTTCTTCAAGCCGTTTTCCAGCGTCTCGCCGAATTTCTCCTCTTCTTTTTTCAATTCATCAAAAATATAATCGCGCTTATCCCGCAACTCCTTATAAAATCCGCCCATCAGATCGATTACAGCTTCAGCGACTTTATCCGTGAACGGCTCGGTAATCCCTAGCTGGCGGCCGTAGCGGATCGCCCTGCGGATCAATCGGCGCAAAACATAACCATGCTCCACATTGGACGGAGCGATATTATCCGCCAGGATAAACACGGCGGCACGCAGATGATCGGCAATAATCCTGACCGGCTTGATTTCTTCCGGCTCCAGCTCTTCCGGCTGGGCCTGGAATAAGGCGGAAATTTGAGCGACGATCGTGAACAATGGATCAATGTCATAGACAGATGGCTTGCCATTGAGAATAGCCACCGTACGTTCCGCACCCATGCCAGTATCGACATTCTTCTGCTCTAATTCCGTAAAACTGCCGTCGGCCTGCTTATTATAAATCATGAAAACGTTATTCCAGATTTCCACCCAGCGCTTATCAGTCGTATCGAATAGCAGCGGAGCCTCATCTTCCGACGCCCAAAAAAACATTTCCGTATCGGGACCGCAGGGACCGGTTTGGCCGGCTGGCCCCCACCAATTATCTTCTCTGCCCATATAGGCGATACGATCTTTGGAAACTCCGAGAGCTTGCCAAGCATCGGCCGATTCCTCATCCTTCGACTCTAAGGCATCACCGGCAAAAACCGTAACCGCCAGCTTATCCAGCGGCACGCCCAATTCCTTAGTCAAAAAATTAAAACTCAGCTTGATCGCCTCTTGTTTGCCATAATCGCCCAGCGACCAATTGCCGAGCATTTCGAAGAACGTCAGGTGCCATGCATCACCCACTTCCCCGATATCGACTGTCCTGATGCATTTTTGCACGCTGGCAATGCGCTTGCCGCTCGGATGGCTTTCGCCCAGAAGATACGGCACGAGCGGATGCATGCCGGCCGTAGTGAATAACGCCGTCGGATCATTCTCCGGCATCAAGGGCGCGCCGGAAATTATCGTGTGGCCGTTCTTTTCGAAATATTCGACATATTTCTGTTTCAGTTCTTTGGTGGTCATAAATTAGCTTGTAGGTGATAGGTTGTAGCTTATTAGTCTAAGAATATGAATAAATCATAATATATTTCCATAAAATTGGCAAGAAAAAAGCCCAAGCAGAATACATCTCTGCTTGGGACTATAATACTCACGATCTATAACCTCAAATACATACTACTTTTTAATACGCATTTCACAAATCAAATCCACCGCTTCTTTTGGATCCAACATCTTGAAGAACGCATAATTGATGTGGTTGAGAAGCGTTAGGTTCAGCCGAGTCTTCATGATTGGTAGACAGATAAACCCGTCGTTGAACGAAACGGATTTCGAATCATCCAGATCCTTAATGCGAGCAAGGACGCGCCGGACATGAGCCATATTGGAAGACCTATCGTTTCCAATATTGAAATAACCCTTCACCGCATTGCTCAATCTACCACGATAGTTATCGTCAAAATATTGATCAAGGATGCCTTTATCGGCATAATTGATTAATTCGACAAGAATAGAATCCAATCCGTCGAAATATTCCTTGGGCAAATCGTAATCACTTTTTTGCACCAGCTCCAATAAGCCTAACGGCAAGCCGAGCATCAATTGATCACTAAAATGATAGTGCTTGCAAGAATAAAGAAGCGACTTCATCCATTCTTCAACAAGCTTACCGCCTCGAACCAAAATATGAGCTGTCACCTGCCGAAAGTTGTTGGCAACTTCATCAACCTTATATCGACCCATTTCAGAAAGATTCTTGATTATCCATCCGTAAGGCGGCACATCGCTTTGCAGCATCAAAAATGCCTGTTGAACGGCGGCATTGCTCAGCGGACGGCCGAGATTTAATTGCTTGGAAAACTCCTCGATTTCTTCGGGAGTCGCCGCCGCAAATACTTCACTCAAGGACTTTGACTTTTTCTCGCTCATGACACGTTTCCCTTCTCTGTTCTTCTCTCAAAGGACACACCCTCTCTCAAGGGCAGATATGCGGACAATCCGCATATTTCATAGTATACTATCACATATTTTAATATTTGTCAAGAGTTTTTTAAAATGGCAAGAAAAAAGCAGCCCAGGAAGTGGGCTGCGATAATGATCATTTTATGGATTAATCTCGTCTTCTAAGCGGATTCGCTCCAGAAGACTCTTATTTATCGTCTCTTCTGTTTGAGCCGCCAAAACTACGGAAGCAGCTGCCAAAAGATTTCGACAATCCGTCGCGCCAAAAACCCCATAGCAGGCGCTCTTAATAACTTCTTCGATTAGCGAGTTATGATTCTCACATTTTTTCGCCGCAACGATCACATCGCGCGCGATTTGAGGCCGGTTGGCAAAGAAAGCTTTTGCCGCATCTGACAGCCGCGCCGAATATTCCCGATAATTATTCAAACCGACAAAATCGATAATTGAACGATGTAAGCCTGAATATTCGATTTGAGCGATTACATCAATTAATACGGTAATTGCCGAATTGCAGTATCTCGTCAATAACGCATACTGATCGAGCACCCGCTTCGACTCTAAAACGCCCAATAATACCGCTGCGGCAAATTTAGCGCTATAGCAGCCATCATATGCATTCACGCTAAACTTTCTTTCCTGCATGAACTTGATCGTCTCTTCTATGCGCGCAGCGCAATCTTCATGATGATAAATTAATATGCCCTTGAAAGCGGCGACCATTCGCCACAAATTTTCATTATTGTCTCTCGCCGCACCACTCAAAATTTCATTAAAATCGCTTAACTGTGTTGCGATGGCCAAGATATTTTCAATTCTTATATCGCCATGTTTGGCATCGCCCGCCAACCCGGTCTTCAGCATGACGAACTTTTGCGTCGCCTTTTGCATATTCCTTTTTTGCTCGCTTTCCATCAGACTCTCCTTTCTCAAGGTGCGCCGACTCTTCTTCTCAGAAGAGCTTTCCGCCGGTCTCCCGGCAGATTAATGCGGAACATCCGCATCGAATCAATCTACATTATCAGGATTTTTTTGTCAAGCAATTAAAATAAAAAGCCTCGATGAGCATCGAGGCGTAAAGTGCGTTATTTTTTGGATTTCAAATTGATATTCAAGAGTGAAAGGCCGCACAAGCGCAAGCCCAATCCCATGACCACCGCCATTTCTGGAGTTTCCGTCATGCCAGGCATTTCAATCAGACGCTTAAGCTTGTATTCCTCAATTATAATGCCGGAAGAACCCGGCACATCCAGCTGTAAACCGACTAAACCAGTATTCACAATATTTCCCAAAACATACATCTTTTGAACATACTTACCGCCCGGCGACGCTCGGTAATATTGCAATGTCCTTGATAGCTCTCTTGTCAAAATTTGGAGATTTTCTTCCGGTTTTTCCATTAAATGCTTCTTGCCTATTGGCAAACTGCGAGTGAAATTCAATTTACCGTCGCTTGTTATGATAATATCAAAAGTATCTTCATTGAGGCGCAAAAATGCAATATGGCCCGGCTCAATGCCGTCATAAGCCATTCGATTATACAGAGCAAAAGCGGAAGCATCCACGCATTCGAATCGCCTCTTTGAAATAATCTCATTAATATGCGGAAAAGCATTTTCCGCCTTGACTGCAGCCAGCAACAATTCATAGCCGCCGCCGTCAGTCCTTTCAATTACGCTGTAGTCCAAACAAATCTCATGAAGAGCAAACGGAATCTGCTGCTGGATTTCATAAGCCGCAATCTGAGCGACTTTATCTTCCGGTACGGGCGGCAAGCTGCGCCGACGGGTAAATACGCTTATGCCGGGAATTGCAAGACCAACCATGGAACTGCCTATGTGCTTAGCATTATCATCAAGCAAAATTTCCATACAATCCAACAAACACAATTCGAGCTCTTCGCTATTCATTTCAGGATTAACGGCAATATTACGACTTACATATGCGATTACTTGCGGCTCATTGACGAGTCTCATTACTGCCAGGCCAATTACTCCCGCTTTAGCTTCAGACAAATCAAACGCCGCAACCTTCTTCACCATATCCATCTACTCATCCTCCTTCTTTGTTATAGTTCTGAACTATTTAATGATTCAATGCCCGGTTTAGCATCTCTCTTACGTTTTTCTTCGGCCCTTTTATTCCGAATATACTTCAACTTCTCGCTAAGTTTAAGCGAGCACAACTTTAGTTTTTTATAACAATCTTCAACTTCCCAACATTGATCGCAAGCTTCACAACCGAAATACTCATCATGAAAACGATACTGTCCGCAAAGCTCATGCTGTGATGCCATTTCTTTACCGCAGCTCGGGCAAAAGATTTTCTGACTCATCATTCGCTCCTTTCTTGTTTATATTACTAATTGTCACTAGTGTCCGGTTAAATTTCCGAACATATTAATATTTAATTTAAATTTAGCCGTTATTTGAGAAAAATATATTTTTCGATTTGAATTTTGTCTGTGAGATAATTAAGGGATAATTACTTA
>JBAYGU010000020.1:0-15658 GCA_041666505.1 Candidatus Buchananbacteria bacterium
AAACCGTCAACCGAGTCCGTTAATGCGGACGAGCTGACGGTTTAATGAGTGAAGCTTAAAATCTAGCCATGATTTATTTCGGCGCGATTCTTTTGCAATACTTTTCTTCTAAAGAAAAGTATTAAAGAGATTAAGTCAATTTATCGACGAACGCGTTAAGCTCTTCATTAGAGAAAAATTTAATGATGACCGTTCCGGTATGGCCATGGCGACTGACTTCCACCTTCGTTCCCAAAGCCGCGGCCAAGCGCTGTTCCATATCGCGCGCCTCGGCATCGAAGCTGACCGTCCTGATTTTTTTCCGCACCACGACATCCTTGGCGGCCTTTTCCGCTTCGCGCACTGTCATCTTGCCTTCGATTATCCGCTCCATGCCGATCAATTGATCTTCATACGGCAAACCGGCGAGAGTGCGGGCATGGCCTTCCGTCAATTTGCCGGCCAGAATCGCTTCCTTGACCTCATCGCGCAGATTAAGCATGCGCAGATGATTGATAATGACAGAAACGCTCTTGCCGACTTTCTTCGCCACGTCCGCATGACTCAGATTGAACTCGTCTTCCAGCTTCTGATAAGCGATGGCGACTTCCAGAGCATTAAGATCCTCGCGCTGCAGATTCTCGATCAGCGCATATTCCATCTTCTTCTGCTCCGACAAATCGCGGATAATGGCAGGTATAGTCTTCAACCCAGCCAGCTTCGATGCCTTCAGGCGCCTTTCACCGGCGATAATCTCGTAATTGCCGTCGGTTTTTTTTGTCACGATAATCGGCTGGATGACGCCATGCTCCTTGATCGATTCGGCCAAGCCTTGAAGCGCCTCGACATCAAAAACCTGCCTCGGCTGATGCGGGCTAGGTACGATATATTCTACCGGCAACTGGCTAATCCGCTCATTGGTTTCCATGGCTTCTTGAAGCTTCGGATCAGTGACGAATGCGGCGGCCGGCTTTCTCGATGGTATGAGGGAATTTAATCCCCGGCCTAAACCTGATGGATGTGGCATATATGAATCAATTAAGAATTAAAAATTACGAATTACATTTCCAGTTTCCTGCCTCAAATTATTCAGTCAAATAAATAAATTCTCTTGCCAATCTTTCATAAGCTTTCGCGCCCTTGGAGGACGGATCATAATGTAGGATCGATTGGCCGTGGCTGGGCGCTTCCGATAATCTGACGCTCCTAGGAATGACCGAGCGGAAAATCTTATTAGGAAAATAGTTGTATAATTCTCGCAAGACATCATTGGCCAAGCGGTTGCGGCTGTCATACATCGTCAGCACCACGCCTAAGACATCAAGTTCCGGCTTGAGATTATCTTTGATCAGATTGATGGTTTCCGTCAGCTGGCTCAGCCCTTCCAAAGCGAAATATTCCGCTTGCACCGGAATCAAGACCTGGTCAGCGGCCGTCAAGCCGTTCAAAGTCAGAAGCCCCAGCGATGGCGGATTATCGATCAGGATATAATCATAATCTTTTTTAATGTCGAGTAAATTGTCATATAAGCGGAATTCGCGACGATCCAAATTGACGAACTCGACATTCGCTCCAGCTAAAGACGAAGTCGAGGGAGCCAGATGATAATTATCATGCCCGGTTTCCACGCGGACATCACTGAAGGAATGCGGGCCGGTCAAGACTTCATAAACTCCCAAATCAAGATTCTTGGAAATGCCCAGGCCGGAAGTGGCATTCGATTGCGGATCAAGATCGATCAGCAAAACAGACTTGCCCAGCTTCGATAAGTAGGCAGCCAAATTAATTGAGGTCGTGGTTTTACCCACTCCCCCTTTTTGATTTACAATCGATATCACTCGTCCCATAATGCATAAATTATAACACAATTAAACTTTCGGCGCAACAAAAAAATCCAGCCCCAGTTTATGAAAACTGAAGCTGGACGATTTTTTTTGTAAGCCGAATTTTATCAGTAGCAGGGGAGGGAATTGAACCCGACGTTCCCCGGCAGCGCTGAACGCTCCTTACGGTCGCGTCCATCGACATTCGACTTCGCCATTAGGCTCGTCTCATTTCTGCCGACGGCGGAACTTCATACGTAGTAGCAGGAGGCGGAATTGAACCGCCGACCAAAGGCTTATGAGTCCTCTGCTCTACCACTGAGCTACCCTGCCAAATCAATTACGAATTTCAAATTACGAATTACGAATTTAATAAAAATTTCATGAATTTAATTCGTAATTTGAAATTCGTAATTCGTAATTATCACATGTTGCGGGGGTTGGATTCGAACCAACGACCTCTTGGTTATGAGCCAAGCGAGCTGCCGGACTGCTCTACCCCGCGGCAATAAATATATTATAGACTAATCAAAATGTAATATGTGCCCGAGGAGAGACTCGAACTCTCACATATCGCTATACACGATTTTGAGTCGTGCGCGTCTACCAGTTCCGCCACTCGGGCAATTCCATACTATATCTCTTAATAGAGTGTACATCATTTTAGCCAAATTGTCAAATAAAACCGGCCATGATATAATGTAATCATATGTTCATAACTGTCCACGCTGCGGCCGGCGCCTTAGTCGGCTCGGAAATTTCTAATCCTTACTTTTCGTTTATTGCCGGCGTTCTCTTGCATTTTGTGATGGATGTCATTCCTCACGGCGATCGCGAATTAGGCAAAAGATTCTTCGGCCTGATGAATAAGAAGGTTAGCGAAGAAGAAAAAATCAAGTCTCTGGCCGCTTACGGCTTGATCGATTATATGATTCTGGTCTTTTTCCTGCTTTATATCATAAAGAATTTCTACTTCGCCAAGGACGACGGCGTAGTCTGGGCAATCGTCGGCAGCATCATCCCCGATCTGTTGGTGGCTCTGTATGTGCTGACAAAGACAAAATACCTAAAATGGTTCTTCGATTTCCACCATTGGGTTCATCATCTTTTGATCGGACATATGCAAAATGACATCCCGCTCAAGGTCGGCATAATCATGCAGATCGCCGTCTTTGGCGTCTTGCTTTTACTCTTACATGAAGTGAATATTATCGGGCTTGTCCGTTAAATCCCCTCATAAACAACCTCGATCTTTTCCGCAGACGCCTTGAATAACTCCATGGCGTCTTTTTTTGTGCTTTGAGAAACCGCGATTATCTTATCTGCCCGACTAATGGAAGTCGGCACGACGATCTTGCGATCAAAATTGATAAGCTTGTTGGGAAATAATTCCGGCATCTTATAAACCGCCAAATCATGGATCGTCAACATAGTTCTGCCTTTATAACCCAGCGGAATCGCATTAGCCGGAAACAGACAAACATCCAATCTCTCTTGATTCATCGCGTGGGCAATAATAAAATGCGAGTAAATTATCGGCAAATATCGTTTTAATTTCCTACTCGGCAAAAATTTTATAGTAACATTATTCTTTTCATATTCCCGTATTCCGGAAAAAGCATTATCAAAAAACAGGACATAATGATTATGCCCGTCAATTTCCAACAAGTGCCTGACCAATTCTCTAGTGTAAGTGCCGACGCCAGCCGGATCGCTGATAGTGCGGCAATCGATACCAATACGCATAATTACGAATTTCAAATTACGAATTACGAATTTAATAAATACTATTTCAATAATTTTTTGAATCTTTTTCCATCCTTGAACGGGCCAATGACAGCCAGATTTGACCGTTTCAAATCAAAAATATCATTGGCGACTTTCTTAACATCGCCAGAGGTAACCGCCATTAACTTCTTCAATTTTTCCTGCGGCGTCATCAGTTTCTTATCTGACAGTTCCAAGTTAGCATACCATTGAGCGATCGACATCGAGTCTTCCAAGTCCAGAGCCATCTTGCCGGCAATGAAATCCTTGGCACGCTTCAGTTCCTCCCCCGTTACGCCGGCCTTCATGCTATTCAATTCGCCCAAAATCGTCACAATCGCCTCTTCGATACGGGCTTTATCCAAGCCGGCTTGAATGACCATGGCGCCAGCATCCTCATATAGATTAGGCCAAGCGCGGACAAAATACGCCAAACCCTTCTTTTCCCGCACATTGATAAATAATCTAGAACTCATATTGCCGCCCAAAATGACCGACATCAGCTGCAAAGCGTAAGAACGCTTGTCATGATGCGAGAAAGCCGGAAAACCTAGGGCCACCTGCACCTGTTCCGTCTCTTTATGCTTCAAATTAACCCGCGGAGCGACTTGCTTGATCGTTGATTTTTTTATTTTTGATTTTCTACCCTTGCTGAACACAAATTTTGTTCGCAGTTCTTTCAATTGCGTTTGATTGAATTTTCCGGCCAGGCCAATGACGACATTGGCGCCGGAATAATAATTATTTTTGTACTCCAATATTTTCTTCCTGTCCAGGCTGCGGACAGTCTCGCGAGAACCGGCGATCATATGGCCGAGTTCCCCACCATCGAATAGCATCTCCTCGAGCATTTCCTCTACGTACATCAGCGGATTATCCTCGTACATATTTATCTCTTCCACGATGACACCCTTCTCCTTTTCTAATTCCTCAGCGGAGAAAAGCGAATCTCCCAGCATATCTGAAAGCATATCGATGGCGAGTGATAAGTGCCGCGAATCAGTCTTGATGTAATAACCGGTCACATCCTTGCCCGTGAAGGCGTTATACTCGGCGCCAATGCCGTCCAACTCCTTGGACAGATCCAAAGTCGTCGGACGGCGCTTCGTTCCTTTGAACATCATATGTTCGATGAAATGCGATACACCTTCAATTCTCTTCGCCTCTTGCCTCGAGCCGACTTTGAACAGCACCAATAGAGAAGCGGTCTGAGTCTCCTTGAGCGGAGCGGTAATCAATCTTATGCCGTTTTTCAATGTCTGTTTCTTGAACATATTTTGCAATTATTTTATTAAGCTAATCTTATCAAATATCGATAAAAAAAGCCACCCACAAGGCGGATGGCTCATAAAAAATTTTAATTCAACTTATTTTTCAGCCAAGATTTAAGCTCATCAATCTTCACTCTCTCCTGCTGCATCGTATCGCGGTCGCGGACGGTAACAGCATTGTCTTCCAACGACTCGAAGTCGACAGTCACGCAATATGGCGTGCCGACTTCGTCCTGCCGGCGGTAACGCTTGCCGACATTGCCATTATCATCGAACTCGCATTTGAATTCATTTTTCAAACCAGTGAAAATCTCTCGCGCCTTAGCGACCAATTCCGGCTTATTCTTAAGCAAGGGGAAAACCGCCACCTTAGTCGGAGCCAACTTAGCCGAAAACTTCATAACTATGCGAGTATCGCCCTCGCCCAAATCCTCTTCGGTATAGGCAGCGGATAGCGCCACCAGAATAGCTCGATCCACGCCGAAAGTCGGCTCCAAGACATGCGGCAAGTACCTTTGGCCGGAAGCCTGGTCAAGATATGTCAAATCAGTGCCGGAAAACTTCTGGTGCTGAGCCAGATCGAAATCGCCGCGATGAGCCAATCCGAACAATTCAGAGAAGCCGAACGGGAAATTATATTCGATATCGACGGTCTTTCTGGAATAATGGGATAGTTTTTCTTTGGGATGCTCATAGCGCTTCAGATCTTCCGGCTTCGCGCCGAGTTCGCGTGCGAATTCTTCCTGCAGCTCCAGCCACTTATCAAATAGCGGCTCCCACTCAGTTTCCGGAGAAATGAAATATTCGATTTCCATCTGCTCGAATTCGCGCACCCGGAAAATGAAGTTGCGCGCCACGATCTCATTCCTAAAAGCCTTGCCGATCTGCCCGATGCCGAACGGTACCTTCACTCGGCAGGAATCGACCACATTCTTGTAGTCGACGAAGATCGCACCGGCGGTTTCCGGCCGCAAATAAACCGGTTCATCGATGCCGTTCATCTCAGTCTTAAACATCATATTGAAGAATCTGGCCTCGGTCCAATTCTTCTTGCCGCAATTCGGGCATTTGATCTGCTCTTGAATCGTTTTGCTCATTTCATCGAGTTTGCCTTCCAAATCCAGTCCTAATGTTTCTTGAATCAGATTATCAGCGCGATAACGCATCTTGCATTCTTTGCAATCGATCATGGCGTCATTGAAACCGCTTAAGTGGCCGGAAGCTTCCCATAATTTCGGATGCAATAATATCGGGCCGTCCATTCCTACCATATCCTCGCGACTGTCGATGAATTTATTCCACCACAGTTTCTTGATATTATTTTTAAGTTCGGCGCCATATGGGCCATATGAATAGGCATTAGCAAAACCGCCGTAAATCTCACAAGCCGGAAAGACGAAGCCCTTTCGTTTGCAGAAAGAAACGATTTTTTCCATCAGATTCGAGTCATTTTTTGCCATACATTTTAAATAATGATATATTTCACTTGAATTATTAACACAAATTATATTTATTTTACATCGTCATCCCGGAATCACAATGTAATCATTGGGATATCCGGGATCCAGGTTAATCATAATTAAAATTCTAATTGAACCTGGATTCCAGATATTTTGACGATTACATCAAAATTCTGGAATGACGAGAGAGAAAAATGGCTAAAATTTGAATTTATTAATGCATTTATCATACAGAAAATCGTTAATTTAGTCAAAAAAAATACCCGCCATATTGACGGGCATTATCTTATCTCGACTTTTTCGTATGCCCCTGCCACTTGCCCTGGCGGATTCTTGCCGGCCAAGCGGTAAATCGCATGAGTAAGCTTTTCATCATCAATCGGCCCTTGCCAAGACATATTACTGGCGTAAGCTAGCGGTAAACTGTAAATATTGAAAGTCGCGTTTAAAAAATTATCAGCCAGAGCGACGCGATTCAATCCGACTTGCGCCAATGGCAGACATAAGAAGCTGAAGCCGGCTGTAAGAAAAGTCAAGGCTACAGCCGCCGCAACAGTCTGAAAAGACAAAATAACAAAGGGCTTAAAATTAATCTGTGGGATACTGATCTGCGGGACACGAATCTGGGGAACACGGAAACGCCGCGGAGCCAATTGTCTGGACCAGCCATGATGATGATTGCGATTAAAATGATGATCAGCTATTTCTACATCCAATATCTCCTTCATCGAACTTCGGAAATCATGCAGCCATTTTTCTTCCAAAAACCAATGCTCTCCGGCCTTGTAGGCTTTGATTTTTCCATGTATTGCCTGATCCGTCAGATATTTTTCCGTCACCTTTAGGATTTCCGCCGCTTCGGCAATATGAAGCAGAGTACCGGCTGAATATTTGGCCAGTGAGTCCTTAAATTCCCTTAATGATTCCGACATTTCCATATGAGGATATTATAACATAATCGCCATAAAAAAACAGAGTCCGCCGCGGCAGACTCTGTTTGAAAATATAAATTACTTCGTAGCTGTGGCGGCAGGAGTAGCAGCGGCTTTCTTCTGGTCGCTGACATACTTGGAAATCGCCTGCACGACGCGGGAATCAGCCTTCAATTTTTCTGTCAGGATAATCTGATCGCGATTGATTACCATGCGATCGGAAGGACCATGGATCTCATTGCCCAGTTTGATTAAAGTCAATTCCTGCTGGCCGGCTACATCAGCTGCCGCCGCAGTGCCTTGCTGGGTAGTCTGCAATGGCTTAGTCACGACCTGCAAATAATAGATGTCATTCAAAGACAGAGTCTTATTGCTGACAGCATTGACCTTGCCGAAATAGACTTGGCCGTTGACGAGGAAAATAGCCTGCCACTGGGAAGAAGACACAGCAGCGATCGGATCGCCGGCAAACGCCTGATAGCCGACCCAGCAGATCTTAGCTGCGCCTAAAACTATGATTAAAACGATAATCACAGCCAATGCCAATTTTACTATTTTCATGCTATTGCCTCTTTGCATCGGCATCGAGCTCATTTCTTCACCCATCGAATCCATAGGATTTTGCATTTTGTTGATTGCCATAAACTAATAAATTAATAAATTAATAAATTTAGAAATTAAGGGATTAATTTTAAATTTCTTATTTTCTTACTTTTTTATCTTTTAAGCTCTATTATTATATCACAACCGCAATTAGTCTTCAAGATTCTTGGCGGCTGTGGAAAAACCGGATTTCCTATGGGCTATAATATCATTCACTAAGACGTTGAGAGCAGTCGTGACAGGAATGGCAAGAATTATACCCGGTATGCCGGCGACTTTTACGCCAACAAGCATCGCCACTATGACAATCACCGGATTAAGCCCGACTGCCTTGCGCATCACTTGTGGCGTGATAAGATAATTCTCTGTCTGATGAATCAAGATGAATAATCCCAAAACCATAAGCCCCAATATCGGAGATTGAGTGAACGCTATGAACACGGCCGGGATTCCGCCGATCAATGGGCCGAAATATGGTATGATTTCCGTTACTGCGGATAATAATGCCAAGACCCAGACATACTTCACTCCCAACAGGCTCAGGCCGATGAAAACCAATAAGCCGATTATCAGCGATAAGATTATCTGCCCGCGCAGCCATAAGCCGATTTTTTCTTGCATTCTTTCGATCAGGTGGGTGGAATATGCCTGGTATTTTTCCGGCAGGACGGAGCGGATCTTGCGCTTCATCTGCTTGTCATAAACAGCCAGATAAAAAGTGACAACCATCACCACGACGACAGAAAATGCGCCGCCGATAAACGACAGGGCCACGCCGAATACATTGGTGGCGACCGCAGTCATAGCCGACTGGATCGATTTAATGGCATCCATCACTTCCTGCTGCAAGCCATGGCTTTCAGAAAATGACGTGAAGTTCTGCCAGCCGAATGACAACTGCTGATAGTAAATAGGGAAATCATCCGACAGATTCTTTACTTCCGTGCTAATGGGATTTATTAACAGCAATAACGAGAAGAAAAGAAGGCCGAACGCCAAGACATAAATGAATATCGTTCCTAATGTGCGCGGTATCTTCCATTTCTGCAGCCAATTCACCCAAGGGCCGATTGCCGAAGCCAGGATAAGCGCGATGAAAGCCATCAGCACGATATCGCGTATGAAATATAAGAATGCTACCGCCAAGACAACGGCTAAAATCTTGAATAAAGTCGCCGATGAGATCTCAATGGTCGTTTTTGAATTTGCTTTTCTTATAGTGGACATATGCATTGTTTTTCTTTATGATTATATTATACTACAAATATTACGGAATTACAAAATCATGACAATTATCATTAAAAATAAAGAGGGCTTATACAGTTATGAGATTATCGATACTTGGCAAGCAGGAATAGTTTTATCGGGTCCGGAAGTCAAATCGGTCAAACTCAGCCAAATCAGTTTAAAGGGGTCTTTCGTCCAATTCGATTCTAAGCAGGAGCTCTGGCTGGTAAATGCCTATATCGCGCCGTATAAGCCGGCAAAAGGCGTCCAAGCGGGCTATGATCCCTACAAAAGACGTAAATTATTGTTAAATAAGAGGGAGATTGACTCTATTATCGGTAAAAAAGCCCAAAAAGGCTTGACAATTATCCCTATTTCAGTATATACTAATAGGAGACTGGTCAAAGTTGAAATCGGCCTGGCTAGAGGAAAGACCAAAGTAGACAAAAGAGAGTCTATCAAGAAAAGGGAAATTACCAGGGAAATCCGCAGAACGTTAAAAACATAATTACAAATTTCAAATTACGAATTACGAATTGAATACAAAATCAATAAAATCCAGCTTGAAATTTAATTCGTAATTCTTAATTGACTTGGGGATGCCTTGCTTTGATAAGAATAAATTTTTGTGCCGGCAAGTCGAGGCTGAAGATCCGCTCGTAATCCGATCTTCAAAGGTAGAAATGCCAACAATATTTTAGCTAAAGTGCGATCCGCTTTCAGCGGCTTGTCTTTTGCTCCAGTCGCAGCTTAATCGCAGCGACCATCGCGCCGCCAATACCTGATAGGCGTCACGCGGTGTTATATTTTCAGGTTCGCCATTAAGCTACACTTGCGGGCTTAACGGTTAAATCAGCAGGATTGGCTGGAAGTTTTTTGCCGTTTTATCGGCTTACAGTCAACAAACCTAAAACGGCGAACATTTGTAAACCGCTCAAAATCATTTATTTTTAGACAGGGGCTCAATACCCCTCATCTCCACCAATAAAGATACGAATATACTAATTTACGAATTATACGAATAGGTACGAATAATTTCAGAAAGAATTCGTATTCATTAGTATCATTCGTACCATTCGTATATTAGTATCATAATAATTACTCAAATGAGAAAGTCATTCAGAGGACACAATAAAAAAGCCGAAGGCCCGAAAGAATTCCGCATCAATGAGCGGGTCATGTCGCCGGAACTCATGATCATCGACGAGAACAACGATAATCTCGGCGTCATGAGCCGCGACGCAGCTCTCGCAGAAGCCAGAGCGCGCGAATTGGATTTAGTCGAAGTCTCGCCTAAGGCCGTCCCGCCCATCGCCAAATTCATGGACTATGGCTCTTTCAAGTACCAGAAAGAAAAACAGGAAAGAAAAGCCAAGGCCAAGCAGAAGACGGTCGAAACAAAAACAGTTAAAATCACTTTCCGCATCGGCCAGCATGACTTGGAAATCAGAGCCGCTCAAGCAGCAGAATTCCTTTTGGATGGCGATAAGGTCAGGATAGAAACACAGCTAAGAGGAAGAGAGAACCAACATGCTGATATGGCCAAAGATAACATCAAGAAAACAGTCCAGCTTATAAAAGAAAAAGTCGCTGCAGCCGGCGGAACGGAAGTCCCCAAAGCCGAAGGCGATATCACCCGCCAAGGAGGAAAATTAGCGTTGAATATAACTTTATAAATTACACCACATATGCCTAAAGTAAAAACCAGGAAATCACTATCTAAGAGATTCAAAATCACCAAGAAGAAAAAGGTCATCAAGCGCTCGACCGGCCAAGATCATTTCAACGCCCGCGAATCCGGCAAGCAGAAGCGGAATAAGAAATCCGACCGCTCCATGGCCGGCGAAGACGCCAAAACGATCAAGAAATTGTTACCATATAACTAATAATAATTATTAAATTTTTAATTTTGTAATTTTGTAAATAATTTTTAATGATTTAATTTTTAAACATTAACTATTACGGGACTTAATTCAAAAATTAAAAATTACAAAATTAAAAATTTCACCAATATATGCCTAGAGTAAAACGCGGGGTAATGCACTCCAAAAGACGCCGGAACATCCTTAAAACTACCAAAGGATTCGAACGCGGACCGAAAAAATTGATCAAACTGGCCAAGACTGCCGCCATGAAAGCCGGCGCCAACGCCTTCCGCGACCGCCGCGCCAAGAAGCGCACTGCCCGCGCACTGTGGCTAGTCCAGCTTAATGCCGCCGTCCGCGAGCATGGCCTGACTTACAGCAAATTTATCAATGGCCTCAAGACAGCCAATATAGAATTAGATCGCAAGGTCTTATCTGACTTGGCTCGCAAAGAGCCCAAGGCTTTTGCCAAGATCGTTGAGAAAATTAGGGTTTAATTTATCTTCTATTACAAAATCAATTGAAATGTGCTAATATGCATGTATAGTTAAATTCACTATAAAAATCTATGTTTTATAAATTATTGCGTCTGATTTATCCGGCGCAACATCCTATGGACTTAGCTCGTGATTATAATATTCCTCATCAGATGCGTTTTAATTTTAAAACAAAAAATGGGGTAATTATAACTACATCAGATGATTTGCCTGGATTTGTGACTGAGGCTAAAGATACTAAAGAGCTATTTGAAATGATTAATGATGGCATCTTAACTTATTTTGATGTCCCGCGGCGCGCTGGCGATGTCGTTCATGACCATATGACAATAGACGGATATGGAACCGTGTCATTGGGAGAACGGCGCCAATTAGCTTAATTATTATGGGGGAAAATAATTTCAACGGCAGGCAATGCGCACGGGCATTAATTAAATTAGGATTTATTTTTAACACAAAGCGTCGCGGAAAACACGACAAGTATAAGGCGCCATTCCCCGCTGCAAATCCTCCCTTTATTATGATCCCGAGGCATAAAAATATCCATTGCCAAGAAGAAATTATAAAAGAAATAAAAAAAATCGGCGGAGATGAATTGGTTGAAAAATTCAGGGAATATTTATGAATAATTAATTCACCCCTGTTAATTCACCCCTTGACTTTTTTCGGCTAATTGCTATAATTAAACCAGAAAATTAAATCCTTTCCCGCTCCCCCCTGGGAGATTATCTTGAGCCGATAGGATTCAAGAAAAGGCTTTGACCAAGATCTTATTGATCCCCGGTTTAGCCGAGGGATTTTTTTAATAATAATCGAAAGATACGAATATACTAATTTACGAATTATACGAATAGGTACGAATAATTTCAGAAAAAATTCGCAGCCATTAGTATCATTCGTACCATTCGTATATTAGTATCAAATAAAACCATCAATATAAATTTAAAATATTAAAGTAAATTATTCTATGCAAAATTACGAATTGCTTTACATCATCCCGAACCAATACACCGATGATGAGGCGAAAAAAATCAAAGAGAAAGTCGATGCGATACTGAAAAGCTTTGGCGCGGCGTTGGGAATCGAAGAAGACATGGGCAAGAAAAAACTAGCCTATCCGATCGGCCAAGTCGCTCACGGCTATTACTTCCTGAATGAATTCGAATTGGAAGACGGCACGAAACTGGCTGAGATCAACAACAATCTCAGATTAGACAAGGAAATCCTGCGCGCGCAGATCATCGTCAAACAGAAATTGACTCCGGAACAGATCGAGAAGGCCAAGAAGCACGAAGCTGCCAGGAATAAAATGATGAAAGAAGCCGCGGAAAAAGAAGGAACAAAGCAGGCAGCGCAAGAGACTGCGACACATACTGCCAAAACCGAAGACAAGAAGGTGAACATTAAAAACCTAGATGAGAAGTTGGAAGAAATTTTAAAAAGCGACGATTTAGTGTAAGATGTAATTAACTTTATAAACTAACACGAACGTATGAACTTCAACAAAGCCATTATCATCGGCAACTTAACGCAGAATCCGGAAGTCAGGAAAACCCCTGCCGGATCATCCGTCGCCAACTTCGGCGTAGCTACCAACCGCGTCTGGACCAATCAGCAGGGCGCCAAGCAAGAGCAAGTGGAATTCCACAACATCGTCGCTTTCGGCCGCTTAGCCGATATCGTCGGCCAATACCTAGCCAAAGGAAGATTATGCATGGTTGAGGGAAGGATCCAAACCAGGAACTGGGTCGACAATGCCGGCGTCAAACATTGGAAAACAGAAATTATTGCCGAGAACATCCAATTGGGACCGAAGACAGCGCCTAGCGCGGGCGGTTACAGCCAGAATAATAACAGCGGCTATAACGGCAATCAAGGCTCATCCGACTCCCAGGCTTATGAGACAGAACCGATCGTTTCCAGCTCCGATAATGAAGAGGAAATCAAGATCGAAGACATCCCATTCTAAAACTTTATTAATTAATTCGAATTTGAAGTTGCGACCATTGAGAAATATTGTGCCAATTTATTTATAGGGAGCGAGCAACAAATTTTTTGCAAGGAGGTAACCCGCCCGCAACGATGAGCGTAGCGATTCGGGCGGGTCCGACGTCAGAAAATTTGGCGAGACGGATAAATAAATTTGGCCATGATTTCGACCGGTCGCGATTCTTGCTCCACTTCTTCTAAAGAAGTGGAAAAATAAAACTTATGGCTTTCAATAATAAAATAACAACTAATTCTTCCGTTAAACAGGAGAAAAAATATTGCCACTTCTGCGTCAATAACATCAATGATATCGATTACAAGAATATCAATCTTTTAAGGCGCTTCATTTCTTCCTATTCCAAGATCGTTTCCCGCAAAAGAAGCGGCGTCTGCTCGTTCCACCAGCGCAAATTGGCTAACGCCATCAAGCGCGCCAGGATCATGGCGCTTCTGCCTTTCGTCACTAAGTAATAAATCACGGCCATGGCAATATTATCAACGCTCAATGATATCAAAAAAAGCATCAACGTGCTTTATAATGGCGAGCCCTATGTCGTGATGTCTGCCAACTTTGTCAAGATGCAGATGAGAAAACCGGTGATGCAGACCAAATTGAAGAATCTGCTTAACGGCAAAACCGTAGAAACCACCTTCCACCAAGGCGACCGCGTCGAAGTGGCAGACATGGCTAGGAAGAAAGTCGACTATCTTTATAACGACGGCGACAAGTATTATTTCATGTCGCAGAATGATTTTGAGCAATTCGAAATCAATAAAGACACTCTCGGTGACAGTTCCGGCTACCTGCGGGACGGCGATAAAGTCGATGCCCTATACTTTAACGATAATCCCGTTTCGATTTCCGTCCAGCCTAAAGTAGAACTGAAGGTCGTTTCCTCGCCGGAAGGCGTACGCGGCGACAGCGCCCAGGGGCGAGTCACCAAAGTCGCGGAAATGGAAACCGGACTCAAGATTAACGTGCCGCTCTTCGTCAAGGAAGGCGACGTCATCAGGATCAATACCGAAACCGGGGAATATGTAGAAAGAGTAACGCAATAAACTATATTTAGAAAATCTCTCAGGCTTAACGCTTGGGAGATTTTTTAATTGACATATTGTATTTTATATGATATACAGAAGTGGCAGTACGTTCACAATAAATACCTCAAAACAAGAAAAAGGAGAGGAAAAATGAGATACGAAGTCGGAATAATCAAATGGGAATCAAAACCATTCGACAATTTCTACGAGGCCTTCAGCGATTACTGGATTCAGATCGGCGTCTTAATAAAAAAAGATGGGGACGTAAAAAGCGGCGCCATCAAGTTGAAAACATTTTCCGATCCGGGAGTGCTGGGAATAGTGCAGGAAGCGGAACCGCTTTTCGTAGCCAACATGATCAAAATGTTTTTGATTACGGAAATGGATCCCGATTATCATTATAACGGCGTACTGGAATTGACGGCGCCGGACATCATTTGGCTGGGAGAAAAATGCGGCATACTGCGGCAAGGCGATGGCGACGATGACTTTGGAGATAACTATTTGTTGCCTTTGCCTGAAAACCGCAGGGGTCTTCGACGTTACCGCCGCCAACTGAAGGACTCAATAGCGGCGATTTGCAAAGATCGCATTATTCGTTTGAAGAGGCTCCAGGCGGAAATGAAACAATCTCTCGATTGGAGTGTACGTCTAAGCTCCACTCAACCCAAAAGCGGCTTCTTGGCTTGGGACGAAGCTTTAGAATCGGCTAACTTTGATTATATGGAATCTGAGATTGACTATAATATCCGCCGCATGCGGGAAAGAGTTGAAGAACTTGGCCAAGACATCGAAGCGATCGACAAAGCCACGGCTGATTTCTGCCGCGCCATCGCCAAAGATGCCAAGTGAACAACTTTTTTGAACATTCTAATAAGAGCTACCTTCGCGGGCAGCTCTTTTTTTATCTTGCAAATAACTGATCTTGTTTAATTTAAAGATCCCCGAAGTATTTCGCTTCGAGGATTTTCTGTGCTATTTATTTTCATATTCTGCAAGGAGCTCTTCCAACTTCTTAATATTCTCTACCATTTCCTCCGGCGAACCTATTTTATTCCTGCCATCTTCAAGTGAGAAAATAAAATTAGTCAGAATACCCCCAGCAAAGCTGGTGGCTTGATAAGTGGGGTCGCCCAGAGGGCGATCTTGTCCAATTACCCAATTTTAATTAGTTAGTTATTTTAATGAATTAGAATTTACCCTC
>JBAYGU010000021.1:0-15338 GCA_041666505.1 Candidatus Buchananbacteria bacterium
AATTGATGAGCGGGCGGATTTCCTCCCCCAACCCCTCCATCCGCCCGCCCTTTCGGATTGAAAACCGCCAAAGAACCTGGAAAAAATATCGGCTCGAACTTCATTTTGGCCAAAAGCGGGCTTTAAAAAATTATTGATAAAATCAGTCAAATTTGATAAAGTTATAGTAGTAAAACTTGTTTAACTACTATACTAGTATAATTATACTATGAAACAAAACGAATTGCCAACAATTGCCAGAAATATTAAAAAATACCGAGATAAATTGGGTATTTCGCAAGATGGCCTTTCGAAGAGGGCTGACATTGCTTACAATGTGATTATTAAAATAGAATCAGGAGCAACACCCAACCCAACAATTGAAACTATGGCAAAAATTGCCAAAGGCTTGGGAGTTTCAGTTGATGATTTAATAAAATAACAAATATGCCAAAATTTGAAAAACCACCATTAAGCAATAAGCAAACTGAAGAAGCATTTGCGGTTCAGGGGGATCCAGAGAAAATTACAAAGGAAGGTGTGGAAGCGCTAAGTCCTGATTTTTTTGATAAATTTAGTTTGGCTATGACCATTAGGCATAAACTTGCTTATGAGCAAGATCGGGCTGAAGCTGATAATTTAAGACAACAATTTAATGCTATTGGCCAATACCTTGGAGATGAAGTCAAGACTCATATTAAAACAAACGAACAATTGTCAGATCTCATAGATCATGTTTTAGAAAAATGTGATGCGGATAAACTAGTGAAAGAAGATGGTAAAGTAATAGAAATCCGTCACGAGAACAGTTTTGATTACACATGGCGAGTTATTCATGAGATAGCTTTCAAGGATGCAACATTAGACCAACTTGCTCTGATAGATAAAAAATTTCACTATATATCGAAGTTTATCGAGGGAGAATTATGGCTCAAGGTGCGATCTGGTTTTTCTGATGAAATAACCTGGGATGTTTTAAGAGACAGATTATTAGATGGATGCAATAGTCTTCATCTTTCAATAGACGAAGGATATCGTGATTGGCCAGACATTGTCACCTCAGAAAAATATCTAAGATATTTAAGAATGATTAGTGATGTTATTTCTGAAAAACCAGAGCTCGAAGGAAAAATATTAAGGAGTTTGTGGATTTCTGAAAAAGCAAAAAAAGATTTAGGAAGAGAGCCAAAAGATGCTGAATTAATTTCATATCTGGAGAATAGAAAAAAGCAAGCTAAAGAAATGAGAAAAAGTTAGATTTTTTTCATCACCTGGGTGTTTCGCAAACAAACCGCCAAAGAAAAACTGGAAATCGCCAATCCGAAAGGGCGGGCGGATGGAGGGGTTGGGGGAGGAAATCCGCCCGCTCATCAATTTTTGGGGGTGAAATCGGTTCGAATTTTTTTGTAAACACACCGAAATTTACTAAAAAACGGCTTTACGCCGTTTTTTATTTTACCTGTTAATAATTATTAGAATATTGCCGGAATAACTCCATCATGACTTTAGTATTATTCCCCACCTTACCATTGCCGACACGTTTGCCGTCGATCTTAACCACCGGCAAAATATCCTTATTGGTTGCCGTCAAAAATGCTTCATCAGCATTTCTGAACTCTTTTTCGGTGATTTCCCTCTCCTCGACTTTGAATTTCTTCTTAGCCAATTTGACTGCTAAATTCCTAATCGTTCCCAGTAGCACGCCTTCACTGGCAGTAATCAGAGTATTGCCCTTGAAAATAAAAATATTACTTGTGGAATTCTCCAAGACTTTTCCATCTCTTATATAAGTTATTTCAAAAGCTCCCAGGCGCTTTTTCAGGCTATTGTTCTTGATCGCTTCGACATAATTAGTTATTTTGACGTGCGGCATGTGACGGCTGAATTCTATGGTAGCGACTCCGACGCCTTTTTCAAACATTGCTTTCGGCAAGGCCTGGAAATCCTCTATCAAGATATAGCATGTCGGCTTGCCCGGCAAGAATGAATCAATGCTCTCACCGCCTGTCATTACCGTCCTGATTGTCGATTCCTTAAAGCCATTGCCCTTCAGCAACTTGTCTAAAATTTTTGTAAATTCTTTTTCCGTGAATGGTAGAGCCAATTTGACCGCCGCCGCGTATTTCTTCAATCGGACAAAATGCTCCTTCAATAAGAAGGGCTTATTCTTCGTGGCACGCATGACATCGAATACGCCATAGCCGCGCAATATGCCGATATCATACGGACTGATCCTGACATCCCTCACCTTGCAAATCCTGCCATTAAAATAACAGAGCGTCTTCATATTGGCTTTTATCGTCAATTAGTTAATAATTTATCCCACGCAATACCCCGCCTATTTTAAAAGGCGGGGTATCGTTAAAAATTCATTTTTAAATAGAGGCTTAATTTGTCGGAGTGGCGCAACCGGCTGCGGCCGTGCTGCCACTAGCTGTTCCCTCGCCGAAACCGGCGGCCGGAGCGGCAGATGACAATTGCTTGCTGCATTCGCTCGGGGCATTCTTGAAAGCGGAGCAGATAGTCTTAAGCAATGTCGCGCTATCGCGTCCGGATTGGACTGTCGCGCCATTGATGACTAAAGTCGGCGAACCCTGGACGCCATACTTCTCATTATCAGCTTTCTGAACGGAGAAATCCGTGCCGGTAACTTGATTGGCCTTGGCCGTCGAATCCATGCAAGATTGAACCTTGGCTGAATCTACTCCTGTCGATTTAAGACAGCCCGTGGCATCGCTAGCCTTCAGGAAGCAAGTCAGATAACCCAATAATTTAGCGTTCTGAGTCTTATCGATGCAATACTGGCGGAGATTCTCCTGATTTTCCTTATCGCCATGCATCGTATATGAAACGAATTTAAGCTTGAAATCAATCTTATTGCCTAAAGCCTGGACGACCGGGATAATTCCCTTCTCGATCTGAGTGCCATAAGGGCAATAACTCATGACAAATAATTCGACTGCCGGCTTATCGGATTTCGGAGCTTCTGCTACCGGAGATTGCTGATCTGTATCGCCCTTGACTGCGCCAGCTGTGGCTGTAGAAGTAGACATCTCGAAAACCTGCGGGAAAAACAGCTTGCCATCCTTAGTCATGTAAGAATCGATATTCCTGCCTTGATACGCAATCTGCAATTTATACAGATTGCCCGTGGAACCGACGACTTTGACCGTCGCTCCGCCCTGGCCGCTTAACAGATCAGTATTGACGAAAGATTCCGCTTTGGCTGCCGCATTTTTCTGAGACAAACCGAACGGCGAACCGTTCATGATCAAGACGATGATAATGACGATGATTATTACGGCGCCGATCCCCGTGGCCAAGCCGGTAACCATCTTCTTGTTCATTTTGCCTTTTTTTTCTTCCATGCCCATGTTATCCATGTCCATATTTTTGTGATTTATTTTTATTTTATTAATTGTTATTTTTTATTTCGCCAGCAAATCTTCAATAACCGCCTTGAATTCCGCTTCTTCTTTCGCCAGACTGTCCTCACTTTCATAACCATTGCCAATGCGGAAATACTTGCAGCCGAAGACGAATGCCGGAATATAGCCCTCGGGACTGAATTCGGCATAAGCAAGACTAGCAGCTTCCGGCACTTCGCTTTCCACTGCCGCGGTCAATAAGTCATCGCCCGTTTCCACATCATAATGATACGCTTTGATCTTGCCGGACGCAACATACTCCTTAGTCATGCGATCAAAAGTCTCTTTAATCCAAATGCAATGCGGACAGCTGGCAGTAGAAAACAGATAGACTATCGGTTTGCCATTATCCATGCAAATCTCAGCATCCTTCTTCAATTCAAAAGTATTGATTGCCAGATTGACGACGGGAACGGTTTCCACGGCTTTTATCTGCTGATCAGCCGAACTATTTCCAGAAGACCCAAGAATCGTTACAGCTTGCTGCGAATTAAATATAATCCAAATCAAAAATCCCAGAACTGCGACAATCGCAATCCCGCCTGTCAAACCAATCAAGAATTGCTTGTCCTTAAAAATGCTTTGTTTATCACCTTCCATAGTGAGGATATTATAGCAAAAAACTGATTAGCGGACAAATCCGAGATTATAATTGCGGTTTCTGCTTATGATAATCGGTAACCAGCTGGAATTGATGGCCGGCGCGCAAAATCGTCTTCTCATCAAAACGTTTGCCTAAAAGCTGAATGCCGACCGGCAAACTTTCCGTAAAGCCGGCAGGAACTGTCAAGCCGCATAAGCCGGCAAGAGATGCCGGGATCGTAAAGACGTCTTCCAGATACATCTTTAGCGGATCGCCGATCTTCTCTCCCAATTTATAAGCCGGCGCGGGAGCGACAGGAGTCAATATGACGTCGACTTGCTTGTAAGCTTCCTCGAAATCCTGGCGCACTAAAGTCCTGACCTGCATCGCCTTATTGTAGTAGGCATCGTAATACCCGGCCGAGAGCGCGTAAGTGCCGATCATGATGCGGCGCTTGACTTCCGCTCCGAAGCCTTGGGCGCGGCTGTCCAGATAAATATCCAAAAGATCCTTGCCATCGCGCTTGGATAGGCCGTATTTGATGCCGTCGAATCTCGCCATATTGCTGGAAACTTCCGACGGGCAGATGACATAATAAGCGGCCACGGCCAGATCAGTATGCGGCAAAGAAATATCGATCACCTCAGCGCCCATTTCCTCGAATTTTTTCGCTGCCTCCAAAACACGATCGCGAACGCCCTCGTCCATGCCTTCGACGAAATATTCCTTGGGCAAACCAATTTTCAAACCTCTAATATCTTTCATGATTTCCGCGCTGTAATCATCGACAACAACATCCGGAGTCGTCGAATCTTTCGGGTCCTGACCGGCCATGTATTTCAAAATGACTGCGATATCTTCTACTGTTTTGCCGAATGGACCAATCGTATCCAAGGATGATGTCATTGCCATGACGCCGTAACGCGACACGCGACCATAAGAAACCTTTAAGCCGGAGATGCCGCAGAACGATGCCGGCTCGCGGATCGATCCGCCCGTATCGGTGCCTAAGGAATAAAAACACATATCGGCAGCCAAAGCCGCCGCCGAGCCGCCGGAAGATCCTCCCGGCACCCGCTGTAAATCCCACGGATTATGCGTCGGAAAAAATCCTGAATTTTCCGTCGAACCGCCCATGGCGAATTCATCCAAATTAGTCTTGCCCAAAAATACCGCACCGGCCTCGCGCAATTTTTCTACTGTCGTGGCATCGAACGGCGGAATATAGTTTTCCAAAATCTTCGAAGCGGAAGTCGTCTTCAAATCTTTAGTGCAG
The DNA here is from genome assembly GCA_041666505.1 of Candidatus Buchananbacteria bacterium. Lineage (GTDB taxonomy): Bacteria > Patescibacteriota > Patescibacteriia > 2-01-FULL-39-33 > 2-01-FULL-39-33 > CAISTG01. The sequence continues at coordinate 5,267 of JBAYGU010000021.1, forward strand.
AAAATATCCTTGATGGCGACTGGAATACCCAAAAGAGGCGAAGCACTGTCGCCATTCTTCAATTTTTCATCCGCAGCATCCGCCTGCTCGTACGCTTCTTTTTCATTCAAGGTGATAAAAGACTTGACCTGGTCATCAAATTTCTTGATCTGCGAAAAGCAAGCTTCGGTCAATTCCCTGGAAGTGAACTCCTTGTTTCTCAATCCTGTGAATGCTTGCAGAAGAGTTAGTTTATGTAATTCGGACATAGGCTATTTATTTTCAAAAATTTTCGGCACGACGACATAGCCGTCGGCAGACTTGGGAGCGCAGGCCACCAATTCCTCGCTGATGCCGCTTTCTATCACCTGATCGGCGCGGGCGATATTGGTCAAACCCGTAACCTGGGAAGTCGGCTCGACATCAGTCGTATCGACTGCCGAGAGCGTTTCCACATAATCCAAAATTCCGGACAATTGCCCGCTGTATTTTTCCTTCTCTTCCTCCGTCAAGCGCAACCGCGCCAAAGTGGCGATATGCTCGACTTCTTTATGGGATAATTTCATAGCAATGGTAAATTTATACAAACTAATCGTCATCCCGGGCTTGACCCGGGATCCAGGCTAATTCGAATTCTGGCCTTACTTTAGCAGATTATGTCATTTTTTTCAAGAACCGGCTTTTGCCGTTTTTAATTTGACGGTAAACACCGTCCCCTTGCCCAACTGGCTCTCAAAACCGATCGAACCGCCCGGGTGGGCCTCAATAATCCGTTTGACGATGAATAGTCCCAATCCCGATCCGTCGGCATACATATTGACTGCATTAGCTGCTCGAGAAAACTTCTCAAATATCTTATTCTTGTCGGCATCCGGTATGCCGATACCATTATCAAAAACCTTGACAATCACTTCATCGCCGACATTCGCCAGGTCGATTTTAACCCTGCCCTTATCCGTATATTTGATGGCATTATCGACCAGATTATAAAAAGCCTGCTCGAGAAAATCAGCGCTGGTAAGAATCATCGGCACGGGCTTTTTCGGCAGATTTAATTCTAAGGTAACTTGCTTCTCCGCGGCCAGTTCCATCAGATCATCATAAACCGATTGCAGAATATTTTCGACTTTGACTTTCTGCGAGTTCTTGGGATCGATCTTGAAATCCTCGCTGTCGATTTCCGAAGCGCGCAAAATATCGGCGATGATGACATTCAATTTTTCCGTCTTATGGTAAATATTATCCAAAAATTTGCGCTGTTCTTCCTTGGGCAGCTTATCCATCGAACCGTCTTTGAACATGGAAATCGTGCCGCGGATCACTGACACGGGAGTCTTGAGCTGATGGCTGGCAATATCGAGGAATTCTTCGCGCATCTTCAGCAGCTTTTCCAAATGTTCGGCGCGCGCCTTCAATTCCGAAGTCTGTTCGGCGACTTGCTTCTGCAGCAGCTTATTGAAATTCTTCGATTCCGCATATAATCTGGCGTTATTGATGGCAATGCCGGCCTGATTGGATAAGGTGGAAAGCAGATTCAAATCTTCTTTAGTATAAGGATCGCCCGTATTCTTGAAACCGAGAACGATAATGCCTAAAAGTTCCTTGCCCGACAGAAGCGGCAGACACAAAGATGCTTCGATATGCATCATTTCATGCTCCAAATTCAACAGGTTGCGGCTGTCTTTCTCGTTTCCGGTATCGCGAGCCAGAAGCGCCAATTCCTCCCGCACTAGCGGCTTGGCAGTCTGCTTCAGATAGCGCGTAAGAAAATTATCCTTGACCAGCGATATGCCATTAGTAATATCAAAACCGATTACTTTAGCGATCTTATAACGGACGATGCCGCCAGACTTATCAATCAGCAAAACTCCAGCGCGATCAAGTCCCATGGTGTCTTTTATCGTATCGACTATCAGATTGATTATCTTATCCAGATCGGGATAATTATTCAATTCGGCGCTCAGCTTAGTGATCGTCTTGCGGAAATCATAAAGCGAATAGAAAAAATACTTGTCTAAAATGCGCTTGGCCTGCTTGTCAAAGCCGAATAACGTTACGACGAAAATCGGCGTTACCACCAAGCCGGCCAGCACCGCATATATGCTATAAACGCTGCCCCAAAGAAGCGGGTAGACTATAATGAGGAAAGAATAAAAAACATAAGCATACATGCCATCAGCCAGATAAATCAAAAAAGTCCGAACGATGACTCTCATGTCCATCAAGCGGTAGCGCAAAATGGCGTAAGCGGTAAAAATGACGAAGGATGAGGCAAATATATCGCCATAGGGCGGAATATTAATGCCGTACCAAAGGAAATAATTGGTCGAAGCGCCCAAAAAAGACAGGATCATGCCGATCAGGACAAACTTGATCTGCTGTTTCTTCAGCCCCGTTTCCTGCCGGAATTTCCGAAATAACAGGTACGAGGAATAAAAGAAATAACCGAAAAACATCACCAGATACAAGTGGAAGAATATCCCCGGCTCCGCCCAGAACTTCATCGAGAATTTCGGCACCATGCCAGCGATGAATAACTTCGTGGGAATGGCCAGACTCAAGGCAATGGCCCAAAAATGGCTCAAGTAAACCATGGTTTTCTTTTTCTCGTATATATCGAGCCACCTGACGACGAAATGGAAATAAAAGACGGGAATAAAACAAGCTCCAATATATGACAGCCGGAAATCCCTTAATGCGTCTCCTGCAGTATTAGCGAACGGCCACAGAATGTAAGGGAAAGACCACAGCGCGACGCCCAGGCAGAACAGCGCGAAAGTCTGATTGATTTTGCTCTTATGATTGCGCCATAATATGAACAAACCTAAAAAAACGCTGACCAAGGCGTTGAATAATCCGGAAAAAGCGAAATAAAAATAAAATATTGTCATGATGCGATGTCTTGGATATATTTTACCATAAATTTGGGAAAAATAAAAAACATCCCTTCTCAGATTCGAGAAAGGATGTTTTAAAATAAAATTTATCTGCTGCCATGACCGCGGAAGCGGCTTGCGCCGCCAGCTGAGCTGCGTCCGGAAAAGCTTCTGCCACCGGCACGGGCTGCCGGCCTGGCGGAACGGTCGCCGCCAAATGAGGGGCGTCCGGCCGAAGATGATCTGGCGCCGGAAGACGATCTGCCTCCGAATGAACGGCGGCCGAAATCTCTCGGCTGGTCTTCTGCGACATGGACTGCGGCGCGGCGCGGCGGCAAAGTCGGGACAGTCAAAGTCGGCAAAGACTTGCGGATCAATCTTTCGATCTGGCGGATATCCATCCTTTCGCTATGGGTGGCGAAGGTCAGGGCGCGGCCAGCTTTGCCGGCGCGGCCAGTACGGCCGATACGATGGACATAATCCTCGTTATTATCAGGCAAGTCGAAATTGATGACTAAGGTAATATCGTTGACATCGATGCCGCGGGAAGCGATGTCAGTGGCAATCATGACGCGATATCTGCCGGCTTTGAAGCCTGCAAGAGCGTCTTTGCGCTGGGAAAGCGATCTGTTGGAATGGATTTCCACCGCGCTATGGCCCATGGCGGAAACGCCGGCGGTGATTTTCTTCGCGCCATGCTTGGTGCGGGAGAAAACCAGGATCGTGCCGGGAACTGTTTCCAATAATTTTTCCAATAATTGCATTTTTTCCGTCGAAGAAACATAAAACACGCCTTGCTCGATATGCGCGGCCGGAGTTCCGGCTGGCGATACTTCGAATCTCTGAGGCGACTTCATGTAGGTGGTGGCGATCTGCGCAATCTTTTGAGGCATAGTCGCGGAGAAAAGCATGGTCTGCCTTTCTGTCGGCGCGGATTTAAGAATCTCTTTGATCTGCGGCAAGAAACCGATATCAAGCATGCGGTCGGCTTCGTCCAAAACGATCACACTGACCTGCTTGAGGGAATAATTGCGCTGCTGCATATGGTCGACTAAGCGGCCGGGAGTCGCAACGACGACATGCGGGTTGCGGCGCAGCTGCTGGACCTGATTATAAGAAGAAGCGCCGCCGATCAAAACGGCAGTCTTAATCTTTAAGGGGCGGCCGATTTTCTGCAGTACCTCATCGACTTGCAGAGCAAGCTCGCGAGTCGGCAGAATCACCAAGCCTTGTCCGCCGCTGGCCATTATTCTTTGCAGCATAGGTACGCTAAAAGCCAAGGTCTTGCCAGTACCTGTCTGAGCGATACCGACGATGTCCTTGCCGGCAATAGCCGCAGGAATAACTTGATGTTGGATTGGCGTCGGCTGGGTATACAATTGATCCAGTACGGCCAAAATGTCCGGTGCTATGCCTAAATCGCCGAAGCGAGGCACAGCCTGAGTAGTTTGTGTCATAAAAAATATTGTGACTCGTTAATCCGCAGAAATCTGATATGAGCCACAATAAAATGACACAGACTGAGATATGGAGTCGAGGACTGCTAATGCAAGTCCAGGTTAATTAGTGCTATAATCTTAGCACATATTAATTATTTTGTCAAGCTTTTTTTACACTCTTTATTTGTAAAAACTTTAATATAGCCTAATTTAGGCATTTTCTGCCGCATTTTCTCCTGCCACATAACCGCTGCTCCAGCAGACCTGTAAATTATACCCTCCCGTTGGCCCATCGATGCCCAATAGCTCCCCGACGATAAATAGGTTATTAATCAGCTTTGAGCGCATTGTTTTCTGGTCAATTTCCTTTAGATTGACCCCGCCCGAGGTAACCATGGCATAATCATAGCCGCCGATAGAATCGATTTGTAAATTAAAATCCTTCAGCAAATTAATCAACGCCTTCCTTTCTTCCTTCGTCACCAAATTAACCTTTTTATCCGGATCAATCTGGCACAATCTTAAAATAATCGGAATCAGTTTTGGCGGAATGAATTTTGACAAACTGTTTTTTATCGCCTTATTATTATTCTCATAAAAGCAAGAGAGCATCGCCTCATCCAATTCAACTGAATTCTTATCCGGTTCAAAATCAATTTTTAATGTTACATCATGCGGCAATTCCCTAGCGACGGCGCGGCTCAAATCCTGCGGCAGAGGCCCGCTCAAGCTGTTTTTCGTGAAGATCATTTCGCCGATTTTGGAAATTATTTTCTTGCCATCGGAATACACGCTGACTTTGACATTTTTTAAGCTCAATCCTTGCAGCTCCGCCACGTATTTTTCTTTGACGAAAATCGGCGCCAAGGCCGGATAAGTATCAGACACTTTATGGCCTAGCTGCTTTAAGAATCTATAACCGTCTCCGGTCGATCCGGTTTTGAAATATGATCTGCCGCCGGTCGCCAGAATAAAATTATCCGCCCAGACTTCATCGTTATTCGGTAATAATAATTTTGTAATTTTGTCTTCTTCTACAATCACTTCCCTGACTTCAGTCAAAGTCTTTATTTCGACTCCTAATTTTTCCGCATAATTCAGAAGCGCGCTAAGTACGTCCTGCGCCCGATCGCTCTTGGGGAAAACGCGGCCATTGGCTTCGGCTTTCGTCTTGACTCCCCGGCTTTCGAAAAATTCAACTACGTTTTGCGGCGTGAATTTATTGAAAGCGGACAGCAAGAATTTGCCGTCTGCTCCATAAACCTCAGCCAGCTTTCTAATGTCTTCGATCTGATTGGTTATATTGCAACGACCGCCGCCAGTCATTAATAATTTGATGCCCGGCTGCTTGTTTTTATCAATCACAATAACGCGAGCGCCAAGTTCTGCCGAGTGTATCGCCGCCAAAAGTCCTGCCGGCCCTGCTCCGATTATCGCCACGTCGTATTTCATACGCTTCAATCATAGCATAAAAAGCAAGAAAATTGCCAGCTATTATTGCCACTCATCATCCAAGATATAAAAAAACTCGTCGTAATTTCCGACGAGTTCACTGATTAATGTTCTATTTTTTCGCTTCCGGACTGACAGAATAATAGCCCCTGGTAATGCCTAATTCCCCTTCCAAATAACTTAGGTATTTCAATGCCGCACTTGGCAATTCCCTCATTCTTGTCGCGGCAGATATATCTTCCTGCCAGCCATCGAAACTCCGCCACTCATAGGGACGGCATTGATCGAGCAGATCGGCCAACCGGCTGTCATCCAATGCCGCGGCAGGAAGACGATCTGGCTTGATGGCTTCAATGATGATTTTGTCGGCCGGCTTCTTCCAAATAAAATAATTGTCGAGGCTCGACACATCCGAACCGACATATTCGTAAGAAACGCACACCTTGATTTCATACAATCCGCTTAACCGGTCAATATTTGTAAATGCCAAAGAGTCAGTTTGTCCGGACGCCTTAATGGCGTAACGGCTAGCCACCAGATCGAACCAGCCGAACCGGAACTCGCCTTGATTCTCATTGAAGCAATTGTGCGCTTCCGGCAAATGGCTTGCAAGACTTAAGTCTTCCGTCACCAAAGGACCGGAACCGTGGCGCGTCATATAAGCTCTCAGCACGCCGACCCGTTCAATTTCATCTTGCTTCAAATCCTGTCCAGCCAGAATTCTTTCGGCTGCTCTGAAAGTCGAACCGGTTTTCGTCACATATGGTTGAAAGCCGATAATCGGATCAAGCAAAGCTCCCTGCGCGCCCTCCATAATTATCTGCCTGCCACCCGCTAAAGCAGAACGCAAATAAGCATCTCCATTGACTAATGCCACTTTATCAGCAAATTCCCGATATGACTGCGCCAGTTTTTCCGTATCAAGTCGCGGCGAAAAATAATCATAAGTTTCTTGCATTTCGTCCGATGGAAATCGCTCAAGCAATTGATCTGCCACAGCCAGCTGGCGCGCCGTCAATGATTCCAGCAGGAATTTCAACCGGCTGGGATCATCCGCATCACCGATAACGATGCCTCGGCCGGCATCGCGATCAAAGACAGCTTCTCCGACGCCCATACCGCAAGACCCGAACCATTTCCGGCCGCGAGCGATATTCTTCATCTGGCAAATCATTTTGTGCGCCGGAGTTATGACGGAACATTGCCGATCGACAGCCAGCCGATCTAAAGCATCACTCACTTGTTTTTCTTTCAGCCATTCATTTTCTACCAGCAGCGCATTAGGTTCGATGCACATGCCTCGGGAAAGGAATGTTCTCGCGCCAGCAACGAAAGTTGCCGATCCGAACTGAGCAAAACAATGCCAGCGTCCATCCGGCTTAACGACATTATGCCCCGCTTGATGGCCGCCGCCGAATCTTACGACCAGAGGCGATTCAAATTCCCTTGCGAAAGAATCAACGATCTTACCTTTGCCTTCATCGCCATAACCAAGACCGGCGACAATTATGATTTTCTTCGACATCATGTTGCCTCCTTATCGCTATGTCTTGGCTTGCCTTAAAAGCGGCAAGACAATTTTTTGCCAATCTTCCATGGCGATATCGAAACATCGGCTCATGCTGTCTGACAGCATGAAATGCTTATAGCCAAATAGACTCATCAGAGCTAAGTCAGCCATATCGCCGGAAGTCATTTCTTCATTGGCTTCCAGCAGGCCGCTCATCAAGCGCGAAGCCACTATCGCCTGCGGGTCTTTCTCGATGATCAATTGCAAGGCGCCTAAATATTTCTCCCGTTCATTAACCATGCTCAGGAATAGATCATCGCGAGCGGCCATAAGGCGGCATTCAGGATACTCATCCGCCGACCAAGATCTGACCAGCTCGATGCCTTTGCGCGATTCGATCTTCAAAATCAATTCCGGTTTAGGGATCATTTCACTAAATGTTCTGGCCAGCTTCAGATGCTGACGATAGAAGTTTACGATATCCTGCCGGCTTTCAACGAAAGATAGCATGAAGTGGTCAACCCCGTAACGGCAAGCGGCCTTCATGAACGCCAAATCCGAGCGGCTAAGATTTCCCTTAACGATAAATTTCTTGGCAACAACATTGACGCTTTGCGATTCGCCAAAAAAATTCTCGGCTTTCGAGCGCTTGGGCTCGATATAAATCTTCCTTTGTTCCGGCTTAGCGCCGATGATCTTGAACCAGCCGCAGCCACGGAAATTGATTATCCCCGGCAGTTCTAATTCGAAATCATGATTCAAAACAACCGAGCCTCGCGATTGCAGACTCCACTTGGCCACGCGGACTTGCCGCCCCTCCAAATCGATATACAGTTCTTTCCGATAAGCTTTTGCCATTGACGCCAAGATCTCGGTAATTTTCCGCGGCGAATAGGGGCTGCTGCCGCCAGTATTATAGCGCACATCGCCTACCAACGGATGGCTAATGATCTTTTCCGCCAAAGCGATGGAATCCGAGCCGGCCAAAACCGGATTATTCTTTGTCCGGCGGGACAAGATTTCCACCACGCGCGAAATCTCGTGTTCCCGGCCGATGACCGGATCAAGCTTGCCTAAAACCGCCAATTTAGTCAAATCTCTGGCATATTTGGCCAAAACCGAACCGGAGGAAAAAGCGCCTGCTTTACCCCCTCCTGATTTATTTTGCCTATACAGATACCAGGCGACCGGAAGAAGCAAAATAAAGATGATTAACGAAAGGTACTGAGCCATAAATTAATGAGCAAATTACGTTTGTTGCTGGCTTGATTATACCACATTTCCCATTTTTCCCCAAATTTCAACAGGCTGTGGATAAGGTTAATTGAATTATCTTGTTAAAATAGATAAATACTGGCTACTCATTAATCCAAAACCAACACTGGTTCTTCATTCTATTGCCCAGTTCATAAGCATCGGCATGAGACATGACGCCCAAATAAGAGTTCAATGATTGCCTTAACGAATCCTCACTGATGGCACCTACTCTGTATTTGTTAGCTTGCTTTTTTAATTTTCTAAACATTCGCTTTTTAGTTTTTGTCCGCAACTGTCGATAATGAGGCAAAGCGACATAACCAAGGAAATCGATTCCTTGGTTGAATTTATCGATCGTAACTTTTTTAGGATGCAATTCCAGAAATAGTTTGCTGGAAAGGAATAATCTGATAGGATCAATTAATCCTTCTAAATATTTTCGATCACTGGAAACGATTACGAAATCATCAGTATAACGCAGATAGTTCTTGATTCTTAACTCGTGTTTGACGAACTGGTCGAATTCGTTCATATAGATATTGGCGAAAAGCTGGGACGTCAGATTGCCTATCGGCACTCCTTTCTGATTGAAGATGTCGGAATACTTTGAGGAATAGTTGAAAATCGCTTCTCTTAAAAGCCAGACGGCATTATCATCTTTGATTATTTTACGCATAATGCCGAGCAGAATATTCTGGTTGATTGTATCAAAAAATTTCTCGATATCGCATTTCAAAGCAAAACAATCTTTGCGGCCATTGCCGCTGATTTGCCTCAATTGATCGTTTAATATATTTATTCCTTTATGCGTTCCCTTATCGATCCGGCAGGAAAAGGAATTAGTAATGAAAGTCGGTTCAAAAAGAGGGTTAAGCGTACTAAATATGGCATGGTGCAATACTCGATCCCTGACCGTCGCCTTATGGATATTCCGGCGCTTGGGATCATGGATAATAAATGACGAATAAGCGCCGTGGCGATAGGCTTTATTTTTTAAATCATAATGCAATTTGAAAATATTATCTTCGAGCCGCCATTCAAATTGCTGCACATCCGCTCTCCGCCTTTTGCCGATTTTGAACTTATCCCAGGCGGAAAACAAATTCTCCAGGGAAATTATATCATTATAAATATCTTTATAAATTTTCATAATTATATGGAAGATTTTGACATACCGATCTTTAAAAAAATCTATGATCTCTACAAGCAGTTTTATATTTTGCGCAAAAGCGTGGCTAAGCAAGACCGCTACACTTTGTGGCAGCGCTGTGAAAATGTTCTGTTGGATATCTTGGAAAACATCCTGCTGGCCAGCCAGCTGTCCAAAGTAGACAAATTGCCAGTTTTGCAAAAAGCCAGCTTAAAGCTGAATTTTCTCCGGATATTCTTGCGGCTTATGAAAGAAACAAAGTCACTGGCAGCCAATAAGTACGTGGCATTGCAACAGGATGTCGATGAAGTCGGCCGAATGCTCGGCGGCTGGATTAAGTCAACTAAGGAATTGTAGGCCATAATAAATGGAAACACCCTCCTGTAACAGGAGGGTGTTTTAGTAAGAA
>JBAYGU010000022.1:0-15224 GCA_041666505.1 Candidatus Buchananbacteria bacterium
ATGGCTAGATTTTATGCTTCTCTCATTAAACCGTCAGCTCGTCCGCATTAACAGACTCGGTTGACGGTTTGCCTCCGGCCATTCGTTCCCGCATAAAATCAGCACAAGATTTCTCAATGGTCGTAACTTCGATACAATACAAATAAATGAAATATACTTTACAAACCGAAAGATCTGTGCAGAAATCTAATATAGATTATATTAAAGAACTCAACCCCGAACAACTCGAGGTTGTTTTAAAAGGTGACGGGCCTTGTTTAGTTTTGGCTGGTGCCGGCTCTGGCAAGACTAGGACGTTGGTTTATAGAGTCGTTTTTCTACTTGATCACGGCGTGAAGCCCGAAAATATATTGCTGGTAACATTCACAAATAAAGCAGCCAAGGAAATGCTAGAACGGATCTCGCTGGCCTTAGGGAGTGAAGCGCATAATATCTGGGGCGGCACTTTCCATCACATCGGCAATAGATTACTGAGGATGTACGGTGAACGGATAGGGATTGCTCGAAACTTCACGATTCTGGACAGTGAGGATTCGCTGACGCTGATTAAGAATTGCGTCCAGCAATCGAATCCACCTCAAGACAAATATTTTCCCAAGCCGCGCGTCATCCATTCGATAATTTCATTAAGCGTGAATTTATGCCAAGGCATCAGGGAAACGATCGAATCGCGTTATGATTATCTTAAGCCGGAATACATTGGCTATATCGAAGCGGCTGCGCGCGCCTACCATGAACGTAAGAAGCTGATCAACGCGCTTGACTTCGATGACCTTTTATCTAAATGGAACGAACTATTGGAAACCGATGCTGATTTGCGGCATCGTTTGGGAGAGAAATTCAAATATATCTTAGTCGATGAATATCAGGACACTAATTACCTGCAATCGCGCATCATCGCCAATCTGGCGCAGCCGCAGAACAATGTCCTCGTAGTCGGCGACGATTCGCAAAGCATCTACGGTTTCCGCGGCGCCGATGTCAATAATATTTTAGATTTCCCGAAGGTATTTAAGGATGTCAAGATCTTCCATCTGGACATCAATTACCGCTCGACGCCGGAGATCTTGGCGCTGGCCAATTATTCAATCAATCGCAACGAAAAGAAATTCGAGAAGAATCTTTCGGCGATAAAAGCCAAAGGCCAAAGGCCAGCACTGGCGGCTCTGACCGATAATTACCAACAGGCGGAATTCGTCTGCCAGAGGGTTCTGGATCTGCAGCGGGAAAACGGCTACGGCCTGAATCAGATCGCCGTGCTGTTCCGCTCGCACTTCCAATGCTTGGAATTAGAAATGGAATTGAATAAGCGGGGGATACCTTACCAGATGCGCGGTGGCATGAGATTCTTCGAGCAGGCGCATCTCAAGGACGTCTTGGCATACATGAAGATCTTGGCTAACATGAAGGATGAAGTCGCATGGCTGCGTATACTGACGATGCAAGGCGGCGTCGGTCCGGCGACTGCAGATAAGATTTGGCAGCAGGTCAGGGATTTTCCAACTGTCGGTGAAGCGGCGAATTATGACGTCAAGCTCGGAGCAAAAGCGCAAAGCGGCTGGAGCAATCTTAAGCGGACATTGGCCAGGCTGGGCAAGGCGGATAAGAATGATCTGCCGTCACTGGTGGAAATAGTCTTGAGTAGCGGCTATGAGGATTATCTGAAAGCCAATTTTGAGAATTTCAACGACCGCTTGGATGACCTGAAGCAATTAAAGCAATTCGTCGCCACTTATAGCGATTTGGAAAGATTCCTGTCAGATACGACACTCGCGGAAAATTTCAAAGGACAGACGGCGGCAGATGATGAAAATTCCGTGCCTGGCGAGCAATTGATATTATCGACGATCCATCAAGCCAAAGGTTTGGAGTGGAAAGCCGTCTTTGTTATCGGGCTTGCTGATGGCATGTTTCCGCATGCCAAGACTTATGACAAGCCGCAGGAGATGGAAGAAGAGCGGCGCCTATTTTATGTCGCATCGACGCGCGCGGAAGAGCAATTATATCTGACTTATCCGTTGTTCAGCCAGGATAACATTTTGCATCCGTCGCAATTCATCAAGGAGTTGCCGACCAAACTTTATGAGCGCTGGGATGTTGAAGAAGGCGGAATTTCCCTCCCCTTTACGAAAGGGGAGGATGGGAGGGGTTTTGATGAAGATGAGGTTAAATATATCAGCGAGGATGAGGAATATGAGCAAAGCCAGCCTAAGAAGCGCAAATTAATGGACTTTAACCCGAAAATAAAGGATTTGCCGTTTTAACTATTGACATTTTTTTAATAATTTGCTAGGCTATTAAATTAGCTCGTTCACAATTTCTGTTCTGTTAATGGTTTATTTAACCTACAACTGAGAAGGAGAATCAGGTCATGCCAGAAAAAGTGAAGCAAAAGCAGCGAATTTTAATTATGCGGGCTGAAGATGTTGAGGTGAAAAAGGTCGTTAAACTAAGACGTGAATCATACCAGGATGATTTTCGCCAATGGGTGGAAGAGGGGAAAAACCCCTATGGATTGGATAGACGGGAAGTGTTAGCAATTATGGAGGCCATAGAAGATCACGAAGGCGCTCAAGTTGATGAGGAAACTTTCAATTCGCTTCAATCTATTTCAGTAATGTTAGTTTCTGAAATGATAGAAGATTACACTTACACCCCGAGATTTACCTTAATAATGCCTGGATATCAGTATCGATTCGGATGGTACGCGTTCGATCGAGGTATATAGTGAAGTACTTTGCCCGTTTTCGCATTTGCGGAGGCGGGCTTTTTTTGACCAAAAAGTTTATTGACGAATGCGGCATCATATGATAAACTACCCAATCAATAAGGCTCTTTGACAATTAATAATAAACAATAGAAAAGGAGCGAGTCATGGCTAAATTGCCGCTGATCGGAAGCGATCAATTCCGTCCGCTGGGATTTTCCACGGGCAGCCTGTATCGATTTATGGATTCATATTCGACGGAAGCGATCGATCTGCTGGCGCAGCAAGGCTTGGAAACTATTGAGTTCATGTGCGCCTCGGTCAATGATTTGCATCGTTTGCCGGCTTTGATCGGCAGATTGAGGGAGTTTGAAGTCAAATCCATCCATATGCCGCTTGGAATCCAATTCGACAATACGTCGGCAGTGCACGACGTATTGAAGAGATTGGAAGAGTTCTATAATGAAATCGGAGCTTCGCTGGCCGTAATTCATCCCGAATCAGTCGATGACTGGAACATATTCGACGGCTTGGAAATGAAATTCGCCATCGAGAATCTCGATAATCGCAAACCCAGGTGGTTCGGATTCGAGCAGTTCGAAGTGTTCTTGGCGAAGCATCCCGATTGGTCGATGGTGCTTGACTTGAATCACTGCTTCACTTATGACGATAAGGCCTTAAGGGCTAAAAGATATATCGAGCGATTCGGCGATCGCATAGCGGAAATACATCTAAGCGGCTGCGATTCCGAAAAGTATCATTGCTCGCTTTACGTGTCTGAACAGAAAGAGATAGTGGACTGCTTGCCGCAAATCAATTGTCCCATCATTATTGAAAGCGTATTTTATGTCAATCGCGGTCCTGAATTGGAAATTGATTTCATTAAGGCGTGCCAAAATCATCTTAAATAGTCAGTGAATTTCACTTTTTGCATTTACGAAGAAAGGAGTTTGAATCATGTCGGATGTTAAGAAATGGGAGCTGACGGATATTGTTCGAATCACTGATCATGGCAAAGAAGTTACTACTTGCACTGGTTATGAGGTATGCGACGCGTTCGGTTTCGCTCGAAACAAAGGAATGCTTATAGCTTTATGCCGCAATTATCAAGCTAGGGACTCATTATTTGGATATTGCGGTTGTTGGCCAGGTGAAGGATGGCACAACGACGATGGAAGAAAATCCGCAAGAATAGCTCATTTATAACAGCCAGAAATGGCTGTTTTTGTATTGTTTGTTTTTTGGGCATATTTCAGCTATAATATTGTTAAATTTAGCAACAAAATATGGAAACATTTTCAATCATAGCCGTGCTGGTAATTTTTGCGCTTTTGGCAGTCATAATCGCCATGTTTTTCGTCTTCAGTCAGAAGCTGTCGAAGTTGGCGGAAAAGCCGGCAGATGATAAGTCAACGCTGTTATTATTTGAGCGCATTAAAGAGCTGAATCAGACGATGGAGAGCAATATAAAGGGCTTAAATCAGACTGTGGACAGCAAATTATCACAATCGACTCAGCAGATGCAAACGCAGTTCAATCAATCGATCGGCATAGTTAAGGGGATAACGGAAAAGATGACAGAGCTGCAGGAAACAAACAAACAGGTCATGGGATTTTCTGCCCAGCTGAAGAATCTGGAAAAAGTCCTGACCAGCCAGAAGCAGCGCGGCAATCTCGGCGAGGCTGCTTTGCAGTTGGTATTGGAAAACATCTTGCCGCCGACCGCATTCTCTTTGCAGTATAAATTCGATGACGGTGATATCGTGGATGCGGTCATTAAGACTAAGGATGGATTGATTCCGGTCGATGCCAAGTTCTCTTTGGATAATTATAATCGCGTCATCAATGAGGATGATGAGGAAAAGAGATTGGTATATGAGAAGGAATTCAAGAACGACTTAAAGAAGCGCATCGATGAGACTTCCAAATACATCAAGCCGAGCAAAGGCACGATGGATTTCGCCTTCATGTTCATACCGGCCGAAGCTATCTATTATGATTTACTGGTCAATGAAGTCGGAGCGATCAAGATCAACACTCGCAGCCTGATCGATTATGCGTTCAAGGAGCGCCGCGTCATCATCGTCTCGCCGACGACTTTCGCCGCCTATCTGCAGACAGTTTTGCAAGGCTTAAGAGCGCTCAAGATCGAGGAGCAGACCAAGCAGATCACTAAGTGGGTGGAGATGCTGCAGAAGCATATTACTGCGTATGACGATTATTTTAAGAAGCTGGGCAATAGCTTATCGACAACGGTCAATGCTTATAATGCCGCGGACAAGGAATTCAAGAAGATAGACAAGGATGTGGTAAAGATTACCGGCGTCGAAGGCGTAATCGAGCCGTTGCAGTTAGATACGCCAAAAAGAATTGAAGAATAAATAATATGATCAAAATAGGAATAATCGGCGGGTCGGGATTGGATGATCCGCAAATACTTACGGGGGGATATGAGAAGACAGTCGTCACGAAATTCGGCGAACCGTCGTCTGTTTTGACTTGCGGCAAGATCGGCGGCATCGATGTGGTGATTCTGGCGCGCCACGGCAAGGCGCATGGCACCCCGCCCAGCCAGATAAATTTTCGCGCCAACATCCAAGCGCTCAAAGACGAGGGCGTAACGCATATCTTGGCGACGACTGCGGTCGGATCACTGCGGGAAGAAATCAAGCCGGGCAATATTGTTTTCCCCGATCAGTTCATCGATTTCACCAAGCAGAGAGTCTCGACGTTTTTTACGGAGGAAGTCAGGCATACGCCAATGGCCGAGCCGTTTGATCATTTGCTACGTAGCATGCTACGTAACACCTGCGAGGAATTGGGATTCGAATATAATTCCGACAAGACGGTCGCTGTCATCGAAGGGCCGAGATTCTCTTCGCGCGCAGAAAGCCATATGTATCGCCAGTGGGGCGCGGATATTATAAATATGTCCACCTGCCCGGAAGTCATGCTGGCCAATGAGCTGGGCATTCCGTATCAGGCAATTGCCATGTCCACGGACTACGATTGCTGGAAGGATGATGAGGATTCCGTAACCTTTGAGATGGTCTTGCAGCGCATGGCGGAGAATGCGGAAAAAGTGAAACAGTTGATTATCGCGACAATTCCTAAATTGCATCCGATAAAATCCCGCATTAGGACGGTGCCGAATTTTCCGAAAGAGGGGATAATGTTTCGCGATATCACGACATTGATTCAAGATCCGGCTGGGTTGAAATTGTGTTTGAACGATTTTTATCAGCGCTATAAAGATAGGAATATTGATGTTATCGTCGGTATAGACAGTCGGGGGTTTATTATGGGGGGCGCTTTGGCGCTGATGCTAGGCAAGGGCTTCGTGCCTGTCAGAAAGAAGGGAAAGTTGCCGGCCGAAACGATCAGCGAGACATATGACCTGGAATATGGCACGGATACGATTGAGATCCACAAGGATGCGATCAAGCCGGGTGATAAAGTCGTGATTATTGATGATTTGTGCGCCACTGGCGGTACAGCTCTGGCCGCAGCTAAATTAGTCAATAATTTGGGCGGTGAAATCGTCGAACTGGCTTTCATCGTCGATCTGCCAGATCTCGGCGGCAGCAAGAAATTATCCGAGGCCGGTTATAATTGGTATAGTCAGACTAGCTTCGAAGGGGAATGATAGATAAATTATAAGAGTAATTTTAGGGTCATTGACAATTCTTAGTATTTTTGATAGTATATTATTGTATTCAAAAGTGTAAAATTTAGTCAAAATAGGCAAATGCCTAAGGAGAGTGAGTAATGCGTAGAAAGAAGAGTTTTTGGAGTAAATATGGCTTTACAAAAAGTCAAAAGGAAGAGATTGTGAAAGCATTAATTAATTCAGGCTATCTGCCCCATCAATTTGAAAGGATAATGATTCAGGCAGCCGATGGACCACACATTTTAAATATATATGGTTATAGCAATGAGGAATTTGATTCACTGTTAGAAAATCTAAAAGCAGGTGGCTGTCCTGAAGAACAGCTTGGATCTGCTATTACGAAATGCGCTATCAGGGATGGAAAGTTCTCTAAACATGAATTACTGCGTAAAGTTAGTTCGTTCAACGATTAATAAATGTATATTTAAGGTGATTCGATCATTTAGGCAGGTAACTCACATGGTTATCTGCTTTTGTATTTATGACAATTTGTGTTATAATGAGGCTAGATATGAAGCAAAATGCCATAAATAAATTGCGCCAATTCGCCGCCGCGCTGATGGAGGAATATTTTGTCTATGCTCCAATCATGCATGACGAAAAATTGACGGTCATGGAAGCGGAAAATTGCAAGGATATAGATTGGTCCGGACAGATCACACATAATCCGTGGAAAGAAATGTTTACGCCCCACACGGAGCGTCTGTTTGATTTGGAAAATGGCAAAGTTACCGCGACAAAAGGCGTTCAGCCTCTCGTGGCTTGCTTAGGAATGAATATTCTGGATTTGAAGGCTTTAGCGCTTTACGATACGGTTTTCGCCAATGATATTTATTATCAGAACCGCAGGAATCATATCGCGATTATTGGCTTTAGCTCGGATTGGCCTAATGATTACAAAAAATTCAAAGTCTTCTCCCATAATTTTGAGCAAGACATTTTAAAGCATGTTCGTTTTGATATTTTTATCGCTAAATTGAAGAGCGGTTTATTAAAATTCTATTCTGGTTCGCAGAAGGGTAGTGAGTTATTAGAGAAATACGGCATAAATAAATTCGATCATATCGAATTCGAAGGAGCCGTGCCGGAAAAGGGAGCGGATAAGCGGATGATCAGCCTGACGGACAAGGTAGAGAAATCATTCGATCATAGTCTGTGGAATACACTTAATGACATTTGTTTGGCTTGCGGCAAATGCACCATCGCTTGTCCGACATGCTTCTGCTTTAATTTTGTTGATCGAGTCGATCCTGAAAACAGCCGGCGCGATCGCGTGCAAGGCAATTGTTTTTATAATGATTTTTCCAAAGTTGCTGGAGGACATAAAGAGCTTGATACGGTCAAGAAGAAAATTTATTTCTGGTACGTGCATAAATTTGTACGCATTCCGAAGGAATACAAGTTGCCAGGTTGTGTTTCCTGTGGCCGCTGCGTCAAAGTTTGCCCTGTCGGCATAGATATTTTCAAAAATATCGCAAAATTGGAAAAGATTAAGTTTGATGTGAAGAAATGAATAATATTTACTTACCAAAAGTAATCAAAGTTATAGCAATCAGTAGAGAGTCGATTGATACTAATCTGATTCGATTTAAATTTGCTTCCGCGACTGATCAGAAAAGCTTTAAATTTTTACCCGGGCAATTCATGCAAGTCGGATTTGCCGGCTGGGGAGAATGCCCGATAAGCATCTGTTCCACCCCCACTCGCTCCTGCGAATATTTCGAATTGGCTATCCGCGATGTCGGCCAGCTGACCCATAAGTTGAATGAATTGGAAGTCGGCGATGAAGTTTTGGCTCGCGGGCCTTTTGGCAATGGCTTCGATGTCGATAATTTCGCCAACAAGAATCTACTAATCATCGGCGGCGGCTGCGGCTTCGTGCCGCTCAGGCCGATAATCGAGGATTTTCTGTCCGGCAAGATAATTTCGCGCAAGCTGCAGATTTTTTACGGCTGTTTGAATGAGGATACTCTATTATTTAAGAATGAATACGAGAAGTGGCGCAAACACGCCGAATTAGGTATAATTCTGGACAAGCCTACCGCCAAATGGCGGGGAGAAAAAGGCATGATTACCGAGTTGATAAAAAAGGGAGAAATAACGCCCGATACAGTCGTGGTCATGGTCGGTCCGCCGATCATGTATAAGTTCGCGATAAAGGAATTGCAGAAGAAGGGGATTAAGGATGCTAATATCTGGTTGTCTTTGGAGCGCAAGATGAATTGCGGCTTGGGCGTTTGCCAGCATTGCGCCATCGGTCCTTTTTATGTCTGCAAGGACGGACCGGTCTTTACATATAGCCAACTTAAAGGTATTTCCGGAGCTTTATGAATTTCTTAACTGCAAACTCAAAACTAAAAACTGAAAACTAGTTATATGATGACCGCATTATTGTATCTGTTAATTTTTCTTGTTCTCGCCACCGCCGCCTATGGCGCTTGGTCGGCTGCGCCTTATTTGCCGACACATAAGAAGGATGTGAATCGAATGATTGAACTGGCAGAAATCAAATCCGGCGAAAGGGTTTATGACCTGGGTTCTGGCGACGGACGACTGGTTTTCGCGGCTGCGAAGAAAGGTGCAGAAGCGATCGGCATTGAAGTATTTATTCTGCCATACTTGTACTCTTGGGTGACGGGCTGGGGCAAGAAAAATGTCAAGATTCTATACGGTAATATGTTTAATTACGACATCGGTGGCGCCGATGCGATCTTCGTTTTTCTGCTGAGCAAGAGCTATGGTAAGCTGGTGGAAAAATTCACCAAGGAACTTAAACCCGGCACGCGAGTCGTGGTCGGCTGCTGGCCGATCGAGCAATGGTCGGATAAATTAGTCAAGACCGACAAGCCGACGGAAAAAGATCTGCCCATGTATTTGTATAAATTGTAATAAGTAATATGTAATAAGTAATGAGAATAATCTAATTTATTAACTAACTAACTAACAATTCTATGTTAGGAATCGCACTCATCATCCTCGGAGCAATCTTCTTGCTCAAAAACCTCGGAATTCTTGCCGGAATTCAATGGGATATCATCTGGCCGATCGTCATTATCGCTATCGGCATCGCCATGGTGTCGAAGAAAAGAATAATGTAATCTATGTGCCTGACTTTGCCGGCTAGAATCTTGTCATTGGGGAATAATCGCGCGCTAGTCGAATCGAACGGCAAAGAATTATCCGTCATGATCGGTATTTCAGACAGATTGTCGGCCGGAGATTTCGTTCTCACGACCGGAGATTATCTGATAAAAAAAATCGATCAGATCGAAGCGGAAGAAATCATCGAGTTGCTCAAATCATATCCGGCCGCGCAGCGGGACAGCATGAATCCTGATTTAAGGAACGTGCTGGACCGCGCCGCAGCGGACGAATTGACGAAAAAAGATTTGGAATATCTCTTATCTCTGACAGATAAGAAGGATTTAGCAGCATTATACTCGGAAGCTAATATTGTTCGGAAAACAAATATTAAGGACCATATTTGCGTCCATGGCATTATTGAATTTTCCAATTATTGCAAAAATGATTGTTATTATTGCGGCTTGCGCAAAAGTAATACCGAGAAGAAAAATTATCGGTTAACTCCTGAAGAAATTATCGATGCGGCAGTCCAGGCGGTAAATAGTAAAGGTTATAAGATACTGGTATTGCAGTCCGGCGAGGATGATTATTTTTCTGAAGCAAGATTGGCCGAAATTATTTCCTCAATCAAGAAGCAAGCTAAATGCTTTATCTATATCAGTATCGGCGAGCGTCCGATCAATGAATATGAAACATTTAAGAAAGCCGGAGCCAACGGCATTCTGTATCGCTTTGAAACATCCAATCCGAAATTATACGCTCAACTTAGGCCGGATAAGATATTAGCCGATCGGATTAATCAGATACGGCAGCTGAAAGTATTGGGTTACATTATTTCCACCGGCATGATCGTAGGCTTGCCCGGGCAAAAAATGTCTGATTTGGCCGAAGATATTATTCTAATGAAGGAATTGGGGACATTTATGCCGTCCATGGGCCCGCTGGTGCCGACAAAAAATACTCCATTGCAGTCTGAGGGGACAATTGATTTCGAATTGATGCTGAAGGTGATTGCAGTTACCAGGCTGTACTTGAAGACTGCCCGCATACCAGTTACGACAGCGATGGAAACATTAGGCGGCGGAGATGAAGCGCGCAAGAAATGCTTTATGGCCGGCGCGAATTCAATTATGTTCAATCTGACCCCGTCATTGTATCGGGAAAATTACCGTATTTATGATAATAAATATTATGACGCGGAGAAGCGTTATGAAAAATGGGCGCTATTCAAAGGAGAATTGAGCTATAGGATGATTGAGGATGAATTACAAATTAAATTATAATATAAGTGAATATTCTGAGTGAAATTGAAGTAAATAATCTGCTATCCAACTCAAGTCTGCCAGATAGTGATGAATTGGAAGAGATTTTAGCCAAAGCTGGCCGCAAAGAAGGCTTATCTTTGGCTGACGCAGCACAACTGCTGCAAATCACATCAGAAAATGACAGAGATAAATTATTTCAGGCTGCCAAGAAAGTTAAAGACGATATTTATGGCAATAGAATAGTCTTATTTGCTCCACTATATATTTCTGATTATTGCGTTAATAATTGCTCGTATTGCGGCTTCCACGTTGATAATAAAGCGCCAAGGACGAAATTATCTTTGGATCAAGTGGCGGAACAGGTCCGCATTTTGGAAGATATGGGGCATAAAAGATTGCTGCTGGAATTCGGCGAAGATCCCCATAATAATACTATCGATTACATTACTGATGTTATAAAGACGATATACTGCACTAAATCAGGCAAGGGAGAAATAAGAAGGGTTAATGTCAATATTGCGGCCACGACAGTCGAGGATTACAAGAAATTGAAGGATTGCGGCATCGGCACTTATCAGCTGTTCCAGGAAACTTATCATCGCCCGACATACGAAAGAATCCATCAAGGGCCGAAAGTCGATTATAATCGCCAGATTACCGCGCATGAACGCGCTTTTGAAGCGGGCATAGATGATTACGGGATGGGTGTGTTATTCGGCTTATATGATTTAAAATTCGAAGTAATATCGTTGCTATCGCACATAAAATATTTGGAAGGAAAAATCGGCGTCGGTCCGCATACGATTTCCGTTCCGAGGTATAATTCCGCGGCGACCGTTGATTATGATCCTAAGCATCACGTATCAGATGAGGATTTTTTGGAAATGATTGCGATTTTGCGCTTGGCAGTGCCGTATACCGGCATGATAATTTCCACCAGGGAAACGTCGGAAATTAGGCGTCAGGCATTTCAAATCGGCATCTCGCAGACATCTGCCGCATCGCGCACTTCGCCCGGAGGCTATGGAGAGGGCAAGGAAAATTTGGAGCAATTCGATGTGCATGATCAGCGCACAGTGGATGAAGTTGTTGCGGATATCTGCCAGCTCGGATATCTGCCTAGCTATTGCACGGCTTGCTACCGCAATGAACGGACCGGATTGCGTTTTATGGAGCTGGCCAAATCCGGAAAGATCCATGAGTTATGCCAACCCAACGCCTTACAGACATTTCTCGAATACCTGATCGATTATGCTACGCCGGAAACAAGAAAAAAAGGCGAGGAATTCATTAATAGGGAAATTGAAAAGATCGAAAATGATGCGATGCGCCAAATAATACATAAGAATTTGGAGAAAGTCAGAAGCGGAGAAAGAGACGTATTTATTTAAAATCCAATGAAAAAAGATAAGATAAAAAAACAGCGGTTCGCCATAGTCAGCCTGACGTCATGCGAAGGCTGCCAATTCGTCCTGCTCGATCAGGGCAAGAGGTTTTTGGATTTCTTGAAATTAGTCGAGGTGGAGGAATTCCGCTTGATCGAGGACGATCCGATGCCCAGTGGCGTTTATGATATCTGTTTGATCGAGGGTAATCCCATAACAAAGGAAAATTTTAAATTATTGCGCGAGATGCGTAAACGCTCAAAAATTATAGTGGTCTTGGGAAATTGCGCCGCTTTGGGTGGAGTCTGGGAAATGAAGAATTACCAGCTGAAGAAAAAAACGATCAAATACGTCTATAAGGATAAGGGGCATATAGAGAATCCTGATATTCGTGAAGTAGATAACTTCGTCAAAGTTGACTATACGATTGCTGGCTGTCCGATTGTCGGCGATGACGCGATGGAAACGTTATATCAGCTCTTAGAAGGCAGGCAGCCGCAATTGCCTCAAGAGCCGGTCTGCAATGAATGCCAGAATAACGGTTATGAGTGTCTGTTGCAGAAAGGCGAGATCTGCCTCGGTCCGATCACTCTGGGCGGCTGCAAAGCAGTGTGTCTCAAGAGCAAGCAGGCATGCTGGGGCTGCAGGGGATTATTTGAGGGAGCTCAAGCCAAAAATCTGATGAATTATCTGCTAAAAAATTATACGCGCGAGCAGATTTATCGGGTTATGGAAGTCTTCGGCGCCCGCGATACTATAAATGAATACTTGGAGGGAGATAAAAAATAATTACGAATTACGAATTCCAAATTACGAATAAATAATGATAAATATGTCAACTGAAACATTGAAGCCAAGGACAGAGCAAGAAAATGGCAATCGTATGGAATTGCAAAGAGAATTATTGATCAAATGCATAACAGAGGGACTGCTGCCGGAAGAGCAACAGATGAATAACGATGATTTGGAAATAATCAAGAAAATATTCAAATTGGTAAGCGATATTATTGATAATCCGCAAGAAGAACATGAATCGATTCGCCAGGCATTCGAATCGCATGATTATGGGCACGCCTCCGATATGCTTTTGATTTTAGTGAAAGAAGAAATTGGGAAATAATTAACTATGAAAATAGCAGTCAATCACATCGGGAAAATGGAAGGGCATACCGATTTCGTCGCAGAAATAATGAAGGGCGACGTCAAATCGGCCAAAGTCATGACGACCGAAGGCGCCAGACTGATTGAGGGTATTCTGATCGGCCGGAATTTTTATGAGGCGCCGATTATCACTTCCCGCATTTGTGGCATCTGTCCGGTCGTTCATAAAGTCTCATCGATCAAGGCGATTGAGAACGCTTTTATGATCAAACCAAGCGAGCAAACTGTCCGATTGCGCAAACTGATGCTTTCCGCGCAGATCATCCATAGTCACGCCTTACATCTGTTCTTTTTGTCGCTGCCGGATTTTTTCGATATTACGAATGATTTGACATTTATCGGCGAGCATAAGAAGGAAACAAAAAGCGCTATCGCTGTACGGCAATGGGCTTTAAAAATAATCGAGGTTGTCGGCGGACGGGCAGTCCATCCGATCGCCTGCGAGGTCGGCGGATTCAAAGTTCTGCCGCAGAGAGCAGAATTACTGACTTTGATTAGCCAGTATCCCGAGGTTTTGAAGGACGCGCTGGTGCTGGTAAACATGGTGCTGCAGATAAAGCTGCCGAAATTCAACCGGCCAACAACATTTATTTCTCTTACTAATAATCATGAATACGCATACTACGGCGGGGATATTAAGATTCTGACGCCCGATGGCAAGGAAAGAGTAATTACGGCCGAAAAATTCACGAAGAATATCAAGGAAATCGAAGAGCCTTATCGCGCCTCAAAATCCGCGAGATTGGACGGCGAAGCCTTCATGGTCGGAGCTTTGGCGAGAATGAATCTTAATCATACTAAATTGCATCCGTTGGCCAAGGGGATTTACAAGAAACTTGGCTGGCAGATTCCCGAATATAACACCTTCAAGAATATAGTCGCGCAAGCGGTTGAGGTTGTTCATTTCTTGGAGGAAGCGAAGATACTTTTGGATGAATTGTCGATAGAAATGCACGAAGAAAAAAGCTTGATCAAGAAGCTGGGCCTGATAGCCGAGGCGAATCCTGCCGGCAAGGAGACATCCGGCTGCGATGCGGTCGAAGCGCCTCGTGGAACTCTCTATCACTCATATAAGATAGACGCTAACGGTATGCTGACCGATTGTCAGATTATTACTCCGACTGTGTCATATTTGAAGAATATGGAAGAGGATTTGATGCGATATCTGCCGGATATCAAGTCGTTGCCGGACAAGAAGAGAGCGATGAAGATACGCGCGCTTATCCGCGCTTATGATCCTTGCATCGCCTGCGCCACGCATTGATTTATGGCGATAATCATTTACATACTAGTTGTTTTTCTGGCCTTGCTTATCGTGTTCACTTCGATATTTATTGTGGTAATTGTGGTGAATATTTTATCTTTAGCGATTACAAAGGTTCCGCCAATATCTACCGACAAGAAATATTTCGCTAAGATTTTCCAGCAAGTCAGGATCACGCCGAAAACGGTAATTTACGATCTTGGTTGCGGCAGCGGAAATTTTTTGCTGGCAGCATCGGCATTCCGGCCGAAAAAATGCGTCGGGTTTGAATTGTCGCCAATGCCGTATTTTTCCGCGCTTGTCAAGTCGGCTTTCTGGGGTCGCGGGAAGATGAAGGTATATTTTAAGGATTTTTTTAAGACGGAAATTCGGGATGCAGATATTGTTTATGTTTATTTAGTTCCGCCGCTTTTAGGCAGAGTTGCCCTGAAATTGAAGCATGAATTAAAGCCGGGCGCAGTAGCCCTAGCGAAAGGACAGCCTTTTCCAGATTTGAAATATGTCGATAAGATCGTTTTGGATGATAAGTCAGGCTATCCGCTTTATGTTTATAAGTTTTAGTTCTTTCAATACTTTTCTTTAGAAGAAAAGTATTGCAAAAGAATCGCGCCGAAATAAATCATGGCTAGATTTTAAGCTTCACTCATTAAACCGTCAGCTCGTCCGCATTAACGGACTCGGTTGACGG